>CAZLNO010000036.1:0-11069 GCA_964561005.1 uncultured Rhodovibrionaceae bacterium
GCGAGTTCTGGCGCGGACACCCCCACCCCGGCCCTCCCCCACACGTGGGGGAGGGAGTACGGTGACATGGCGCTCACCCTTCGACAGGCTCACCCTTCGACAGGCTCATGCTTCGACAGGCTCATGCTTCGACAGGCTCAGCATGAGGGGGCGGACCGGGGCGCCTCGCGGCGGGTTACGGTGCCTGTTTGTGTTCGGCCAGGACGTCCTCGGTCTCGGGATCGACCTCGCGCAGGGTCACGGGGTAGCCCCACAGGTTGGCGAGGTGGCGCAGGACGCGCCGGGCCTCCAGGGCGTCCAGCACGCAGTCGTCGCGCACCTGGTGCTGCAGGACCAGGGTGCGGCTGCCGCGCAGGTCGGCGCCGACGATCTCGATGCGCGGGTCGATGTTGGCGGTGTCGTAGCCGCGCGCCAGCGAGCGCCGGATGCGCTTGTAGCCCCGCTCGTCGTGGATGGCGTCGATCAGGATCTCCGGCTGGTCGGTGTCGTCGTCGATCTTGAACAGGTGGAAGTCGCGGATGAGCTTCGGCGAGAGGTATTGCAGGATGAAGCTCTCGTCGCGGAAGTTCGCCCAGGCGTGCTTCAGCGTCTCCACCGGCCGCCCGTTGCCGGCGATCTCGGGGAACCACGCGCGGTCCTCGGCGTCCGGCTCGCTGCAGATGCGCTCGATGTCGCGCATCATGGCGAAGCCCAGGGCATAGGGGTTGACGCCGGAGAACCGCCGGTCGTCGAAGTCCGGCTGCGCCACCACGCTGGAATGCAGGTGCAGGAACTCCAGCATCGCCGACTCGGTGATCCGGCCGCGCTCGCGCAGGGCGTTCATCAGGGTGTAATGGCACCAGCACGCGCAGCCCTCGTTCATCACCTTGGTCTGGCGCTGCGGCTCGAAGTAGCAGGCGATGTTGCGCACGATGCGCAGCAGCTCGCGCTCCCAGTCCTTCAGGCGCGGCGCGTGCTTTTCCAGGAAGTAGAGGACGTTTTCCTCCGGCAGGCCGAGCGCCTGGCGCTCGGCGGCGGCGTCCAGGTCGATCTCGTCGCTCTCCGGCGACCGCGCCTTCTTCGGCACGGTGCGCCAGAGATCGTTGTAGGTGGCCTGCGCCTCCTCGAGCCGACGCTGGGCCCGCTCGCGCTCCTCGCGGATGTGCGGGCGCTTGCGCCGGCCATAGCGGTCGACGCCGTGCTGCTGCAGGGCGTGGGCGGCGTCGAGGACGCGCTCCACCGCCTTGATGCCGTAACGCTCCTCGCAGCGGGCGACATAGCTCTTGGCGAAGGCGAGGTAGTCCAGGATGGCGTCGGCGTCCGTCCACTGCTTGAACGCCTGGTTGTTCTTGAAGAAGTGGTTGTGGCCGAAGGCCGCGTGCGCCATGACCGTCGCCTGCATGGTCATGGTGTTCTCTTCCATGATGTAGCAGACGCTGGGGTTGGAGTTGATGACGATCTCCAGCGCCAGGCCGCGCAGTCCCTTGCGGTAGAGCGTCTCGTGCTGGGCGAAGTGCTTGCCGAAGGACCAGTGGCGGTACATCAGCGGCATGCCCACCGAGGCGTAGGCGTCGAGCATCTGCTCGGCGGTGATGACCTCGATCTGGTTGCGGTAGATGTCCAGGCCCAGCTCGCCCAGCGCGATCTCCTCGATCGCGTCGTAGGTCTTCTTCACCAGGTCGAAGTTCCAGTCGGGCCCGTCGTACAGCAGCTTGCCCGCGGTGGGGCGCGGGGTGTTGCTGCCGGTCAGCGGCTCGATGCGCGTCATGCCTCGATCCCCTCGCGACTGAACAGGCCGCGGAAGACCGGGTAGATGTCGCGCGGATGGTCGATGCGGCGCATGGCGAAGTTGCCGTGGCCGCGGGGCAGCGGCGCGTAGCCGGTCCAGAGGTCGCTTTCCCGCGTCTGGCTGAAGCCCGGCAGGCCGCCGACGTCGCCGCCGATCTCCACGTAGGCCATGTACTGCACGATCGGCAGGATGCTTTCCTCCAGCAGACCCACGCAGCGGGGCACGTCGCTGGGCACGTCGTCGCCGTCGGAGGCCTGGGCGACGTAGATGTTCCAGTCGTCCAGGGGATAGCGCGCCTCGATCACCCGCAGCATCTCGTTGAGCGCGGTGGAGACGATGGTGCCGCCGGTCTCGCGGCTGTAGAAGAAGGTCTCCTCGTCCACCTCGGCCGCCCGGCTGGTGTGCCGGATGAACACCACCTCGACGTGCTCGTAGCGGCGGTCGAGGAAGAGGTGGAGCAGCATGAAGAAGCGCTTGGCCAGGTCCTTCTTGGCCTCGCTCATCGAGGCGGAGACGTCCATCAGGCAGAACATCACCGCCTGGGCGATCGGCTTCGGCACGTGCTCGTAGCGGTTATAGCGCAGGTCGATCGGGTCGATGTAGGGGATGGTCGCCCGCTTCTCCCGCGCGCGGGCCAGGGCCGATTCCAGCTCGGTGATGCGCTCCTGGGTGTCGCCGCCGTCGGCGGGCTGGATCTCGCCGGACTTGAGGCGCTCCAGTTCCCGCTCGATCTGCGCCATGACCGTCTCGCTCGGCCGGTTCAGGGCGATCCGCCGGCCCAGCGAGCGGCGCAGCGTGCGCACCAGGTTCAGGCGGTTGGGCGCGCCGGAGGTGGTGAAGCCGGCGCGCCGTGGCTTCGGGCTTTTCTCCGCCTTGATCTTCTGCTTGACCAGGTCGGGGAGTTCCAGGTCCTCGAAGAAGAGGTCCAGGAACTCCTCGCGCGAGAGGGCGAAGGCGAAGTCGTCCTCGCCCTCGCCGTCCTCGCTGGCCTGGCTGCCGCCGCCCCCGCCGCCGTCCTCGGGGCGGGGAATGCGGTCGCCTTCCAGGTACTCCTTGTTGCCGGGCAGCACGCGCTCGCGCCGGCCGGACTGGCGGTCCGGCACGAAGCGCGGCTCGTGGATGCCCTCGGAGGGGATGACGATGGTCTCGCCCGACTCGGAGTCGCGGACGCTGCGCGAGCGCAGATTGTGCTTGATCGCCTCGCGGATCTGCGTCCGCGCCCGGTCGATGAAGCGCTTGCGGTTGCCCAGGCTCTTGCCCTTCGGGTTGAGCCGGCGGTCGACGATGTCCATCAGGGTGCGCCTACTCTCCGCGTCAGTGGTGCCTCTGGGCCTCCGGTGCGATTACCCGGCCTTGCGAACCCGCATGTACCACTCGACGAGGCGGCGGACCTGGCGTTCGGTGTAGCCGTGGGCGACCATGCGCTCGAGGAAGGCGTGGTGCTTCTCCTCGGTCTCGCTGTCCTTCTTGGTGCCGAAGGAGATCACCGGCAGCAACTCCTCCACCTGGGAGAACATCCGCTCCTCGATGACCTCGCGGATCTTCTCGTATGAGGTCCAGCGCGGGTTGCGTCCGCCGGCCTCGGCCCGCTGGCGCAGGGCGTACTTCACCACCTCGTTGCGAAAGTCCTTGGGGTTGGCGATGCCGGCCGGCTTCTCGGTCTTGGACAGCTCCTTGTCCAGCATCTCGCGGTCCAGGATCTGGCCGGTGTCCGGGTCCTTGTAGTCCTGGTTCTCCACCCAGGCGTCCGCATAGGCGATGTAGCGGTCGAAAAGGTTCTGCCCGTAGTCCTCGTAGGATTCCAGATAGGCCTTCTGGATCTCCTTGCCGATGTACTCGGCATAGCGCGGCGCCAGCTCGTCCTTGATGAACGAGAGGTACTGCTGCTCCGTCTCGTCGGGGAACTGCTCGCGCCGCACCGACTGCTCCAGCACGTACATCAGGTGCACGGGGTCGGCGGCCACCTCCTCGTTGTCGAAGTTGAAGGTCTCGGCCAGCACCTTGTAGGCGAAGCGGGTGGACAGCCCGGTCATGCCCTCGTCCACGCCGGCGGCGTCGCGGTACTCCTGTACCGTCTTCGCCTGGGGGTCGGTGTCCTTGAGGCTTTCGCCGTTGTACACCCGCATCTTGGAGTACAGCGAGGAGTTCTCGTGCGGCTTCAGGCGCGTCAGCACGGAGAACCGCGCCATCATGTCCAGCGTGCCCGGCGCGCAGACGGCCTCGCCCAGGTCGGACTGCGCCAGCAGCTTCTCGTAGATCTTCACCTCCTCGTCGGCGCGCAGGCAGTACGGCACCTTGATGACGCAGATGCGGTCGAGGAAGGCCTCGTTGTTCCGGTTCGCCTTGAAGCTCTTCCACTCCGCCTCGTTGGAGTGTGCCAGGATGATGCCGTGATAGGGAAGGGCGCCGATGCTCTCGGAGCCCATGTAGTTGTTCTCCTGCGTCGCGGTCAGCAGCGGGTGCAGCATCTTCAGCGGCGCCTTGAACATCTCCACGAACTCCAGGATGCCCTGGGTGGTGATGTTCAGCCCGCCCGAGTAGGAATAGGCGTCCGGGTCCTCCTGGCCGTAGAACTCCAACTTTCGAATGTCGACCTTGCCGACCAGCGAGGAGATGTCCTGGTTGTTCTCGTCGCCCGGCTCGGTCTTGGCGACGCCGATCTGGCGCAGCTTGGAGGGATGCATGCGCACGACCTTGAACCTCGACAGATCGCCGCCGAACTCGTCCAGCCGCTTGACCGCCCAGCCGGAGCACAGCCCGGTCAGCTTGCGCCGCGGGACCTTGTACTCCTTCTCCAGCGTCTGGCCGTGCTTTTCCGGGTCGAACAGGCCCAGCGGGCTCTCGTAGATCGGGCTGATCTGGTCCCCGGCCTTGAGGACATAGATCGGCTGCTCCTCCATCAGTTCCTTCAGGCGCTCGGCCAGGGAGGACTTGCCGCCGCCGACGGGGCCCAGCAGGTAGAGGATCTGCTTGCGTTCCTCCAGCCCCTGCGCGGCGTGGCGCAGGAAGCCCACGATCCGTTCGATCGTGTCCTCCATGCCGTAGAAATCGCTGAAGTAGGGATAGATCTTGATCGTGCGGTTCTGGAAGATGCGGCTGAACCGCGCGTCCTTGGAGGTGTCGATGACCCGCGGCTCGCCGATCGATTCCAGCATGCGTTCGGACGCGCTGGCATAGGCCATCGGATCGGACCGGCAAAGATCGAGATAGTCATGCAGACTCATCTCGGCATGTTGCCGGTTCTGATAACCATCGCGAAAGATGTCGAAGACAGTCGTTTCCGCCATACCCTTGGCTCCACCGTTACGTCACCACAAACGGGTTAATCAAAATTTGCGTTCCAAGATAAACTGTAGAATAAAATTCAGTGCCATAAAGGGCTTGTGCAAGGCTGCCCAAAAATAAGCACATTTGCGGTCGGCCACTGCGGCCCGGTTCGACTGCGAACGGTAGTGCCGAACCGTCATGCTCCTGTTGAATATGGGCACCGCCAAGGCAAAGGCTACGCCCTGAATGTTAACCAAAAGTTCTCTTCAGGGGCATCTTTTTCAAGGGCTGCCGTCACACCCTGGAGCCGGTGGGCGGGGTTGCGCCAGCCTCACCCCCGTCCCGGGGCGACGCGGCGGTAGCTGAGCGCCTCGGCGATGTGGATACGGCCGACGCACTCGACGCCTTCCAGGTCGGCCAGAGTGCGGGCCACGCGCAGCACGCGGTGGTAGCCGCGGGCGGTCAACCGCATGCGCTCCACCGCCTCGGCCAGCAGCGTGCGCCCGGCGCCGTCGGGCGCGGCCACGCGCTCCAGCACCGCGCCGTCGGCCTCGGCGTTGGTCGCCGGGCGCGTGTCCGCCGGCAACTCGGCGTAGCGGGCGCGCTGGCGGGCGCGGGCCTCGGCCACCCGCGCCGCCACCTCGGCGCTGTCCTCGCGCGGCGGCGGCAGCGTGAGGTCGGCGGCGCTGACCGCCGCGACCTCGACGTGCAGGTCGATGCGGTCCAGCAGTGGCCCGGACAGCTTGGCCTGATAGTCCGCCGCGCAGCGCGGCGCGCGCTTGCAGGCCAGGCCGGCGTCGTCCAGGTAGCCGCACTTGCAGGGGTTCATGGCGGCCACGAGCTGCACCCGCGCGGGATAGGTTACGTGGGCATTGGCGCGGGCGATCGAGACTTTCCCGCTCTCCAGGGGCTGGCGCAGCGCTTCCAGCGTGGCGCGGTGGAACTCCGGCAGTTCGTCCAGGAACAGGACGCCGAGATGGGCCAGCGAGACCTCGCCGGGCCGCGCGCGGTGGCCGCCGCCGGTCAGGGCGGGCAAGGAGGCCGAGTGGTGCGGGTCGCGGTAGGGCCGCTGGCGCAGCAGCTTGCCGCCCTCCAGCGTGCCGGCGACCGAGTGGATCATCGAGACCTCCAGCGCCTCCGCCGGGTCCAGCGGCGGCAGCAGCCCCGGCAGGCGGGCGGCCAGCATCGACTTGCCGGCGCCGGGCGGGCCCGCCATCAGCATGTTGTGCGCCCCGGCGGCGGCGACTTCCAGGGCCCGCTTGGCGGTTTCCTGGCCCTTGATGTCCTTCAGGTCGGGCGGCGCCGACTCGGCCTCCGCCACCTGCGGCGCCGGGGGCTGGAGGACCTGGGTGCCCTTGAAGTGGTTGACCAGGGCGATCAGGTTCTCCGGCGCCAGCACCTCCAGGCCCTCGGCCCAGGCCGCCTCGCCGCCCTGCGGGGCCGGGCAGATCAGGCCCTTGCCGGCGGCGAGAGCGTGGATGCCGGCGGGCAGCACGCCGGCCACCCCGGCGACGCGGCCGTCCAGGCTCAGCTCGCCCAGCGCGATGTACTCGCCCAGTTCCTCCGCCGGCAGCACGCCCATCGCCACCAGCAGGCCCAGCGCGATCGGCAGGTCGAAGTGGCTGCCCTCCTTCTGCAGGTCGGCCGGCGCCAGATTGACGGTGATGCGCTTGGGCGGCAGGGCCAGGCCCAGCGCGCCCAGGGCGGCGCGCACCCGCTCCCGGCTCTCCCCGACCGCCTTGTCCGCCAGGCCGACGATCTGGAAGGCCGGCAGGCCCGCCGACATCTGCACCTGGACGTCGACGTCGACCACGTCGATTCCCTGGAACGCCACCGTCCCGATCCGCGCCACCATGCTCCGTCCCGCGCCCCTGTTGCCAGACCGACGTATGTCGTTTGTGCACGCGACAGGGGACGAACACAAGGCGGCATCGCGCGGAATTCAGCGAATCAAGCGGCGGTCGCCCGTCACCGGGGCTTCACACGATCGTGTCGAGGAGCGCGGACGGGAAGGTTTCCACGCAGCGTCGAGAGGAGGGCTCCACCCTGTTGTAGGGCAGGTTGTAGGTCAGGCTTCAGCCTGACACCCCCGCGCGCACCCGGCACGCTGAAGCGCGCCCTACGCTCTCGATCAAGCGCGCGGCACGCTGAAGCGCGCCCTACGGTCGTGTCCGATGGCACCCGTTTTCCCGAAGCCGGATGAACCAGCCCGGCAACCCGCCGGGATCAGGCGTCGTGGGTGGTGTCGCCGTCGCGCGCGGCGCCTTGCTGACCGCTGGAGTCGGCCGCCTCGCGCGGATCGCAGCGGCGCCAGCTCGGGAACAGCAACAGCGCCAGCGTGCCCTTGCCGAGGGTGCTGCGCAGCTCCAGCGAGCCGCCGTGGGCTTCCATGATGCGCTTGGTCAGCGGCAGGCCCAGCCCCAGGCCGCCGTCGTTGCTGTGCGTGGGATCCTGGGTGTTGTGGAAGGGCTTGACGACCTCGCGCACGCGCTCGGGCGCGATGCCCTGGCCGTTGTCCTCCACCGCCACCGCGACCCCGCCGCTGGGCTCGACCCGGACGAACACCTCCACATGCCCGCCGGGAGCGGTGTACTTGATGGCGTTCGAGATCAGGTTGAGCAGCATCTGGCGAAAGCGCCGGGGATCGGCGCGCAGCCAGACCCGGCGCCGCGGCATCTGCGCCACCAGCTTGATGCCGCGGTTGTTGGCGCGCGGCCGGGTGTTGGTGACCGTGCGGTCGATCTCGTCCCGAATGTCGAACTCGGCCTCCTCCAGCGCCGCCTGCCCGAATTCCGTCTCCGACAGGCTGAGCACCTCCTCGATCAGCTCCAGCATGTGCTGGCCCGAGGTGTGGATGTGCTCGCCGTAGGTGCGGTAGACCTTGGGCCGGATCGGTCCCATGACCTCGTCCTTGATCACCTCGGCATAGCCGATCACGCCATTGAGCGGCGTGCGCAGCTCATGGCTCATGTTGGCCAGGAAGATGGACTTGGAGCGGCTGGCCACCTCGGCGTGGCTCTTCTCGCGCTCCAGTTCGCGGGTGCGCTCGGTGATCTTGTTCTCCAGCCGCTCGTTCAGCTCCACCAGGAACTGGCGGTTGTATTGCTGGCGGATCACCTCCTCGCGCAGCGCCTGGGACTCCTGCACCCGGCTCAACAGGTCGTTGAAGCGGTTGACCAGGGTGCCGATCTCGTTCTCGCGATGGAACGGGTCGGCCTCCAGAAAGCGGGTGGTCGGCGTGGCCGGGTCGATGCCCTCGACATCCCGGGCGAGGCGCCGCAGTGGTCGGGTCAGTACGCGATGCGTCACCGCCGTCGCCAGCGCCGCCAGCAGCACCAGCACCACGGCCTGCTTGCCCGTGTTGGACAGCACATAGTTCCAGAAGGACTGGCCGGCGAAACCAACGTCGAGATAGAGGCGCAGATCGCCCAGGTACTCGCTCTGCTCGCCGCGGCGGCGCTGCACGGTCATGTGCAGCGGGCGCTCGCTGACCTCGATATCCTCGAACAGGAAGCGCCCCAGCCAAGTCCGGGACGAGCGGTCGTTCGACTGGATGGCGGCGAAGATCCGGCCCGAGGGATCGACGACCTCGACCCGCCGGATATAGTCGAACTGGAGAGCGCCGCGCAGGATCTTCAAGCTGGCGTCGTGGTCGATATGCCAGACCGCCTGCGCCAGCCCGGCCTCGATCGTGTCCATGGTCTGCTCGCGCAGGACGACATAGCGCTCGCGCTGTGAACGGACGGACTGGATGAGATCATAGGCCCCGACGGCGGCCATCACGACGAAGGCCGTGATCGCGATCGTCAGGACGTGGATGGTGCTCAGCGACTGACGGAAGCGCATGGCCGAGCCTTTCCAGGGCGCCTGCCCACCCGGCGCGGCCGGGCGGCGCCATGATCCGTCGCCCGCCTGCCACGCCCGACCGCGGATCGGCGGAATCGCCGTCGCTTCGCCGGGTGGCACGGGCGCCGCCGCGATGACATCGCGCGATCCTCGCCGGTCAAGGTTAAACCGGGAATGCGCGCCGCGCCAGCCTCCGGCCCACCCCGCAAGCCTGGCGCCGCGCCCGCCCTTCCACTTTCATCGTCTTCGCGCCGTGGTCCTTCCAACGCCCGATCCCCGTGGCCCGCCGCGTGGTCATTGTTCCGGCCCCCGGCGCGCTCTTCCGCCTCCAAACGAGCAATTACCCGTCTCGCTCGCATGGGGGAGGTTCAGATCAAGTTAACGGACACGCCGGGGCACGCCCGAGTGCCGCGGTATCCCGCGTTAACGGCTAGACTTTCACACAAATTTGAACAAAAGGTTGTTTATCGCCGGCGATTCGAAGGCGGCCGTCCCATCCGTGGGGCACCAGGTGCCGTGTCTGCGCCGCATCACTGCGTGCCGCGGCGCGCACGGGACGACGGTTCCGTATTTATTGCCGCTGGTATCACTCCGGCAGGGCGTGGCGGGTGGCGACGCGCTTTTCGATGGCATCCCAGATTTGCGCGGAGAGGTCGACGTTGTTCAGGCGGTCGATCTCCTGGATGCCGGTGGGCGAGGTGACGTTGATCTCCGTCAGGTAGGGGCCGATCATGTCGATCCCCACGAAGATCAGCCCCCTGGCCTTCAGCGCCGGGCCGATGGCGGCGCAGACCTCGCGGTCGCGCCCGGTAAGCTCCGCTTTTTCGGCGCGGCCGCCCACGTGCAGGTTCGCCCTCGCGTCGCCCTCCGGCGGCACGCGGTTGACCCCGCCCACGGGCTCCCCGTCCACCAGGATGATGCGCTTGTCGCCCTGGCGGATCTCGGGCAGGTAGGCCTGCACCATGATCGGCTCGCGGTAGATGCGGGTGAACATCTCCAGCAGCGCGTTCAGGTTCTCGTCCGCCTGCGTGATGCGGAAGACGTCGGCGCCGCCGTTGCCGAACAGCGGCTTCAGCACGATGTCGCGGTGCCGGGCGCGGAAGTCCATGATCTCCTGCCTGTCGGAGGAGATCAGCGTCGGCGGCATCAGCTCGGCGAAGTGGGTGACGAACAGCTTCTCCGGGGCGTTGCGCACCTCGACGGGGTCGTTCACCACCAGCGTCGCCGGGTGCACCTTCTCCAGCAGGTGGGTGGCGGTGATGTAGGCCATGTCGAACGGCGGGTCCTGGCGCATCATCACCACGTCCAGCGTCGCCAGGTCGAGCGTCTGCCACTCGCCATAGGTGAAGTGGTTGCCGGGGCTGCGCCGCAGGCCCAGCGAGCGGGCGCGCGCGTAGACCCGGCCGTCGCGCAGGGTCAGCGCCTGCGGCAGGTAGTGGTACAGGCCGTGGCCGCGCCGCTGGGCCTCCAGGCCGAGGGCGAAGCTGCTGTCGGCATCGATGTCGATGCCTTCGAGCGGGTCCATCTGAAAGGCGACGGCAAGACTCATGGCGGTGGCTTCCCTGATGTTTCTGGCGCTGTCGGGCCGGCGCGAGCGGCGTCAGGCCTCGCCCTCGTCGGCGGGCGTGTCCTTCTGCTCCTTCACGTCCTTCACGCGCACGTAACTGGTCACCTTGCGCACGTGGGCGATGTTGCGGGCGTGGTTGGTGACGCGCTCCAGCTCGGCCCGGCTGCGCGCGACTCCCATCAGATAGACCACGCCGCGCACCGTCTCGATGGAATAGTTCGGCGACATGATCTCGTCGTCGAACAGCAGCCGGCTCTTGAGCTGGGCGGAGATCCAGGTGTCGCGGGCGAAGCCCTGAAGGCTGCCGGCCTCGGCGACCTCGATCTCGTTGATGACCTCGCGCACGCCGTCGGCCTGCCAGGCCAGCTTGACCGCCGTCATGCGCATCTCCGGGTCGGGCACGACGCCGGTCAGCAGCACCCGGCCCTCCTGCACCTGCAGCGAGACCTTGCGGTAGAGCGTCTCGTCCTTCTGCAGCCAGAGGTGGTTGATCTCCATCCGGATCTGCGTGTCGTCCAGGGCGCCGGTGATGCCGCGCTCCTGCACCGCGGCGCTGCCGGCGGTGGCGCCCGCGCCGACCCCGGCGGCCACGCAGCCGGACAGGGACAGCGCCAGGACCGC
>CAZLNO010000036.1:11169-32492 GCA_964561005.1 uncultured Rhodovibrionaceae bacterium
ACGCGACTCGCCCTCTATCTTGTAGGCGCGGCCTCCCCCTCCCGCCAAGCGTCGATGACGTGGCGCGGCCAATGTCCGGGCGCCAGCAGCACCGCGTCGTAGCGCAGGTCGCAGCCGGCCAGCGCCGGATGGCGCTGCAGGAAGACCTCGGCCGCGCGGGCGATGCGGCGGCGCTGGAGCGGCGTGATGGCCGCGCGGGCCTCGGCCAGCCGCGCCCGCGCCTTCACTTCCACCAGGGCGACCACCCGGCCGCGCCGCGCCACGATGTCGATCTCGCCCACGGCGACGCGATAGCCGCGCGCCAGGATGCGATAGCCCTTCAGCCGCAGCCAGAGCGCCGCCAGCCCCTCGCCCTTGCGGCCCCGGCCCCAGGCCGCCCTTCGCCGCGCCTTGCTCATGAGTCGTCCTTGAGCTGGACGGCGCGGGCGTAGACCTCCTTGCGCGGCCGCCCGGTCGCCCGCGCCACCTCGGCGGCCGCGTCGCGCACGCTCAGGCGGGCCAGGGCCGCGCGCAGGCGGTCGTCGACCTCGGCCGCGTCCGCCGGCTCGGCCTCGGGCGGCGGCGCCACCACGATCACCACCTCGCCCTTGGGCGGCGTGGCGTAGGCCTCGGCCAGCTCGGGCAGGGGGGCGCGGCGCAGCTCCTCGAAGCGCTTGGTCAGCTCGCGCGCCACCACCGCCTCGCGCGGGCCGAACGCCTCGGCCATGTCGGCGAGGCTGGCGGCCAGGCGCCGCGGCGACTCGTAGACCACCAGCGTCCCCCGCCAGCCGGCCAGGTCCGCCAGCACCTCCCGCCGGGCCTTGGCCTTGCCGGGCAGGAAGCCCTGGAACACGAAGCGGTCCGTCGGCAGCCCCGCCACCGTCAGCGCGGCCAGCACCGCCGACGGCCCCGGCACCGCCGTGACCGGCAGGCCGGCCTCCTGCGCCGCCCGCACCAGCTTGTAGCCGGGGTCGGAAATCAGCGGCGTGCCGGCGTCGCTGACCAGGGCGATGACGGCACCCTCCCGCAGCCGTTCCAGGATCTCCGGCCGGCGGCGGGCGGCGTTGTGCTCGTGATAGCTGCGCAGCGGCGTCGCGATGCCGTGCGCCTGCATCAGCTTGCCGGTGACGCGGGTGTCCTCGCAGTAGACCGCGTCGGCGGCCCGCAACACGTCGAGGGCGCGCAGCGTGATGTCGCGCAGGTTTCCGATCGGGGTGGCGACGATGTAGAGTCCCGGTGCCGTCCCGCCGGCGTGTTGCGGGGCCTCGCCGCGCCCGCTAGGCTCGCCCGCCGGAGTTGCGGCATGCGCGTTTGAGGAAGGGTGCGAAGGTGACGAAGCGGACATCCTGGCGCGAGGGCTCGGCGTGGCGTGGCGTTGCGGGACTGGCGGCCGCGGCGGCGGTGGCCGGGCTGCTGGCCGCCTGTGCCCAGACCGGGACAGTAGACGGCCCGCCGCCCGCCGAACAAGAGCAAGCCGGGGGGCCGCCGCCGGATACCGCCGAACCCCCGCCCGGCGACGGCGGGATCGTCGATTTCCCCCGCGTCGAGCCGGGCGAGCCCGGCGCCGAGGGCGGGCTCGAGCTGACGCCGCCGACGGACGGGCCGCGCAAGCAGAAGGTGGGGCTGCTGCTGCCGCTCAGCGGGCCGCGGGCGGCGCTGGGCCAGTCCATGCTGCGCGCGGCCGAACTGGCGCTGTTCGACGTCGCCGACGAATCCTTTCAACTGATCATCCGCGACACCAAGGGCACGCCCGGCGGCGCCGAGACCGCCGCGCGCGGCGCCATCGACGCCGGGGCGAACCTGTTGCTGGGGCCGGTGTTCTCCAGCTCGGTGACCGCGGTGAAGCCGCTGGCGGCGGGCAGCGCGCTGTCGCTCGTCGCCTTCTCCAACAACCGCGAGGTGGCCGAGCCCGGCGCCTACATCATGGGGCTGCTGCCCGGCGAGCAGGTGCGGCGCGTGGTGTCCTACGCCGCCCGCCAGGGCCTGCGCCGCTTCGCCGTGCTGGCGCCGCGCAACGCCTACGGCCAGGTGGTCGTGCAGGCCTTGCAGCAGACGGCGGCGGAGAGCGGCGGCAGCTTCGCGGCCAGCGCCTTCTACCCGCCGGGCGCCGGCGACGTGTCCGAGGAGGTCAAGCGGCTGGCGCGGCGCTACTGGGGCGGCCGGCTGCCGGAGGACGCCGACAAGGCGGACCCGCCCGCGGACGCCTTCGACGCCATCATGGTACCGGCCGGCGGCCAGGAGCTGCGCCAGATCGCCCCGACGCTGCCGTTTTTCGACATCGATCCGGAGCGCGTGCGCTTCCTGGGCACCGTGCTGTGGAACGACCCCAGCCTGGGCACCGAGCCGACCCTCGTCGGCGGCTGGTTCGCGGCGCCGCCGCCGGGCGGCTGGAACGACTTCGCGCGGCGCTACCGCGAGGCCTTCGGGGAGCGGCCGAGGCGCCTGGCCTCGCTGGCCTACGACGCCACGGCGCTGGCGGCCGTGCTGGCGCGCCAGGGCGAGAGCGTCGGCCCCAAGGTCTATGCCGAGGACCGCCTGACCCAGCGCAACGGCTTCGCCGGGGTGGACGGGGTGTTCCGCCTGAACCCGGACGGCACGGCACAGCGGCTCTATACGGTGATGGAAATGCGGCGCAACGAGCTGAAGGTCATCGACCCCGCCCCGGACAGCTTCGAGGCGCTGGCCTATTGAGCGGCGGGGCGGCGGCGATGTCGGCAGGCTGAAGCCAGCCCTACGGTTCCTTGCCTGGCGCCGGGGTGTTTTCCAGCAGATACCCCAACACCGCGTTCAGGCGCAGTCGGCCCTGCGTCGTGGCGCGCAGGCCGCGCGCGTCCAGCGTGAGGTAGCCCGCCGCCGTCAGGTCGCGCAGGGCCTCGGCGTCCAGCAGGGCCTCCGGCTCGGCGCCCAGTTCGCGGCGGAAGGCGGCGCGGGCGATGCCCTCGTCCAGGCGCAGGCCCATCATCACCAGCTCCGCCAGGCGCGCGCTGGGGTCCAGCGGCTGCATGGCCTGGGTGGCGTGGCCGCGGGCCTCCACCCGCGTCAGCCAGGCCTCGGGCGCGCGGTGCTGGCGCGTGGCGGTCTTGGCGCCGTCCAGGGTCAGCCGGCCGTGCGCGCCGGGGCCGATGCCCAGATAGTCGCCATAGCGCCAGTAGGTCAGGTTGTGCCGGCATTCCGCGCCGGGCCGGGCGTGGTTGGACACCTCGTAGGCCGGCAGGCCGGCGTCCTCCAGCACGTCCTGGGTCGCCTCGAAGACGGCGGCGGCGGTGTCCTCGGGCAGCTCCGGCAGCTCGCCGCGCCGCCAGGCGGCGTGGAAGGGCGTGTTCGGCTCGATGGTGAGCTGATAGATCGAGACGTGCGCCGGACCTTCGTCCAGCGCCCGCCGCAGTTCCGCGCGCCAGGACTCGACCGTCTGTCCCGGCCGGGCGGTGATGAGGTCGAAGGAAAAGCGGTCGAAGTGCCGCCGCGCCAGGGCCACCGCGTCCAGCGCCTCGGCCGCCGAGTGCTGCCGGCCGAGGAAGCGCAGCACGGCGTCGTCCAGCGCCTGCACGCCCAGCGACACGCGGTTCACCCCGGCGGCACGGAAGCCGGCGAAACGCGCCGCCTCGGCCGAGGTCGGGTTGGCCTCCAGCGTGATCTCGACATCCGGGTCCAGGTCGAAGCGTTCGCCCGCCGCCTCGACCACCGCCGCCACGGTCGCCGGCTCCATCAGCGAGGGCGTGCCGCCGCCGAGGAAGATCGAGGTGACCCGGCGCCGCCCGGCCAGCGCCGCGTAATGGTCCAGCTCCCGCACCAGCGCCGCCCGCCAGCGCGCATCGTCGACCTCCGGCCGCACATGGCTGTTGAAGTCGCAGTATGGACACTTCGCCCGGCAGAACGGCCAATGCACGTAGAGGCCGAAGCCGGGGTCGGGGGCGGTGTCAAGCGTTATCAGGGTATCTACCTTCAGCTTGCTGGTGGCTATCTAGACTCACTCTGGAGCGTCCTCTGGGCACTTTATCAGTCCCGGTCAATCGGACGACGACCCTGGCGCAGCCTTTGTCGTTCAAGAATTCGCGTTTTGAGCTGCTGGAACAGACCTTGTGGCAGGAGACCATATTCCACGGTGCCGCGACCGGGAATCGGTCTCAGGTCGTAGCCCGGCCACGAAAACCGGTTCAACTCGTCGCAGCGGAGCCACTGCCTTGCGCCGTCCAGTCCGAGTTCCCGGCGAACATCCACAGGCACCTCGATTGCCGCGGATGGATCGGCGGGCGGCGTGTGCGTGATAGGCGCGACGATCACCCGGATGCCGTCATCCGGATCGCGACGTGCGGCCACGACGATGGCACACGGCCGATCCTTGGACGATTCGTCTGCCCCATCATCCGCTTCATGGCTCCACAGGAAGCCATGGCGGATGACGAGACCGGGCCGAGGTGTCGGCAGCCTCACGGCGCCTTGTCGTACTCGGCGGCCTCGATGTCCGCGACGACGTCGTCGGGAAGCTCGCCCACGACGAGGTTCTCGCGCTCGCGGCGCTTGAGCCGTCGGTATTCTTCAAGCTGGCGGGCCGAGAGAAAGCCGCCGATGACGCGGCCGCGGTTCGTGACCTCGATGATCTCGCCAGTCGCCGCTTCGTCGCGGTAGCGGCCGAAGTTGCGGGCGAACTCGCTTGCCGTGACGGTCTTCTCCGACGGCATGTAACGCTTGCCTACCATAGCTCGTGAAATACGCAATTTACGCAAGAGCTTCAAGGAAAGATGCGATGCGCGGGCTCAGTTTGTTTGCTCGAACACCGCCTTCACGAGCTTCTCGAACGCGTGCGCCCTGTGGCTGATGCGGTGCTTTTCCGCCGGGTCCATCTCGCCGAAGGTGATGTCGCGGCCCTCGGGCACGAAGATGGGGTCGTAGCCGAAGCCCCGCGTGCCGCGCGGCGGCCAGACCAGCGTGCCTTCGACCCGGCCTTCGAAGGTTTCCGTGTGGCCGTCCGGCCAGGCCAGGCAGAGCGCGCAGACGAAGGCGGCGCGGCGGTCGTCGCTGTCGCCCAGGGCCTCGTGGACCTTGCGCATGGCCAGGGCGAAGTCCTTCTCCGGCCCGGCCCAGCGCGCGGAGTAGATGCCGGGCTGCCCGCCCAGGGCCCGCACGCTCAGCCCGGAATCGTCGGCCAGCGCCGGCAGGCCGGACTCCCGCGCGGCGTTCAGGGCCTTCAGCGCGGCGTTCTCCGCGAAGCTCTCGCCGGTCTCCTCGGGCTCGGGCACGCCGGCCTCGCCGGCGGAGAGCACGGCGACGCCGCAGGGTTCCAGCAGCTCGGCGATCTCGCGGACCTTGCCGGGGTTGTGGCTGGCGATGACCAGCCGGTCGCCGCCGAGCCGCCCCCTCATCGCCCCTCCGCCAGCCGCGCGCCGGCCGCGGTCATGATGACCTCCGTCTGCTTGCGGGTCAGCGCGGCGATGCCCTTCTCCGCCAGGTCGAGCAGGCGGTCGAAGCTCTGGCGGTCGAAGGGCGCGTCCTCGGCGGTGGCCTGCACCTCGACGATGCCGCCGCGGCCGGTCAGCACGAAGTTGGCGTCGGCCTGGGCCCCGGAGTCCTCGTCGTAGTCCAGGTCGAGCACCGGCGTGCCCTGGACCAGGCCGCAGGACACCGCCGCCACGCTGTCGGTCAGCGGGATCTCCCTCAGCGCCTTGGCCTGGCGCATGAAGTCGAACGCCAGGTAGAGCGCGACATAGGCGCCGGTGATGGCCGCCGTGCGGGTGCCGCCGTCGGCCTGGATGACGTCGCAGTCGACCTGGATGCTGCGCTCGCCGAAGCCCTTCAGGTTCGTCACCGCGCGCAGCGAGCGCCCGATCAGCCGCTGGATTTCCAGCGTCCGCCCGCCCTGGCGCCCGCGCGCGGCCTCGCGCGCGCCGCGCGAATGGGTGGCGCGGGGCAGCATGCCGTACTCGGCGGTGACCCAGCCCTGGCCGCTGTTGCGCAGGAAGCCCGGCACGCTCTCCTCGATCGAGGCGGTGCAGAGCACGTGGGTGTCCCCGAAGCGGGCCATGCACGAGCCCTCGGCGTGCTTGCTGACGCTGGGTTCGAGCACGACGCGGCGCAGTTCGTCGGCGGCGCGGCCGGATGGGCGCATCTGGGTCTCCTGTTTCGCCTGGTTCCCGGAAGAGGGGCCGTCGCGCGAGCACGCCGTTTGCCGTGCAAAGCGCCGCCTCATCCTTCGACAGGCTCAGGATGAGGAACCTCATTGGTCCCTCGGGACGAGGGGGCCACCTCCCCCTCATGCTGAGCCTGTCGAAGCATGAGGCCGCCCGCTCCGCCGTGGACAACCCGAACGCCGCGCGCAGGCCTCTCGAGCGCGCGACGCTAGCCCATGCCCCGCCCGGCGTCCAGAGGTGGCGCGCGTTGACGGGGCGCGCGCCCGTTCCTAGATTCCGCATGCGTAACATGCGGGTTTTCCCATGACAGAGCCATTGAAGAAGCAGCCGGAACGCTCCGAGCTGAGCGCGCTGAACCAGCGCAGCCGCGAGATCTTCCGGCACATCGTCGAAGCCTATGTGGAGACCGGCGCGCCGATCGGCTCGCGCACGCTGTCGCGCCAGCTCGGACTGAACCTGTCGCCGGCGACGATCCGCAACGTCATGGCGGATCTGGAGGAGCTGGGGCTGCTCTACGCGCCGCACGCCTCGGCCGGCCGTTTGCCGACCGAGCTGGGCCTGCAGCTCTTCGTGCACGGCCTCTTGGAGCGCGGCAACCTGCCCGATGACGACCGCCGGCGCATCGAGAGCCGCTGCGCCGCCGCCGGGCGCAGCCTGCCCGAGGCGCTGGAGGAGGCCAGCGCCATGCTGTCCGACCTGTCGCGCTGCGCCGGGCTGGTGGTGGCGCCGAAGTTCGAGGAGCCGCTGAAGCACATCGAGTTCGTGTCCCTGGGGCCGGGGCGCGCGCTGGTGGTGCTGGTCACGAACTCCGGCGCGGTGGAGAACCGGATCATCGACGTGCCGGTGGGCCTGCCGCCGTCCTCGCTGGTGGAGGCCAGCAACTACCTTTCCGCGCGCCTGGTCGGGCGCACGCTGGGCGAGGCCTACCAGCAGGTGAAGACGGAGCTGGAGCAGCAGCGCGCGGAGCTCAACCAGCTCACCGCCAGGCTGGTGGAGAAGGGTCTGGCCGACTGGTCGGAGGGCAACCGCGGCGCGCTGATCGTGCGCGGTCAGGCGCAGCTCCTGGAGGACATCACCGCGCTGGAGGACCTGGAGCGCGTGCGCACGCTGTTCTCGGCGCTGGAGACCAAGGAATCGCTGCTGCGCCTGCTCGACCTGACCGAGGAGGGGGAGGGCGTGCAGATCTTTATCGGCGCGGAGAACCAGTTGTTCGGCATGACCGGCTGCTCCATGGTCATCGCGCCCTACACCAACTCGCAGCAGCAGTTCGTCGGCGCGATCGGCGTGATCGGACCGACGCGCATCAACTATGCCCGCATCATCCCGATGGTGGACCACACCGCCAAGGTGCTGGGCCGCATCGTCGGCTGACCCCTACAAGGAACATCGAGAGGACGCGACGACACCATGACGGCGAAGGAACAGCGCGCCAAGCAACCGCCCGAGCAGGAGACCCGCGAGGGCGAGACCGGGGCGGCCACCGGCAACGGGGCCGGCGAGCCGCGGCGGACGGAGGCCACGCCGGAGGAGACCGCGCCCGAGGACACCGCCGAGCTGGCGCCGGAGGACGTGGTTTCCGACCTGCAGGCCCAGGTCGGCGACCTGGAGGACCGCCTCAAGCGCGCGGTGGCGGAGACCGAGAACGTCCGCCGCCGGGCCGAGCGCGACCGCCAGGACGCCATGAAGTACGGCGCCGCCGGCGTGATGAAGGACATCCTGAGCGCCACGGACAACCTGCGCCGCGCCATCGAGAGCGTGCCCGCCGAGCAGGCCGAGGGCAACGAGGCGGTGAAAAACCTGCTCTCCGGCGTGGAGATGACCGAGCGCGAGCTGCTGGCCGCGCTGGAGCGCCACGGCGTGCAGCCGATCGCCGCGCAGCCCGGCGACCGCTTCGACCCGCATCGCCACGAGGCGATGTTCGAGGTGCCCACGGACGACCAGGCGCCGGGCACCATCGTCCACATCCTGCAGACCGGCTACACGCTCCACGATCGCCTGCTGCGCCCGACCCGCGTCGGCGTCGCCAAGGCCACCGGCGAGCAGGCCAACGGCGGCCAGAACGTCGATACGAGTGCGTAGGAGAGGCGCCGTCGGTCGACGGCCAGGCTTTGCCGGTGGGGGTCCAGACGCAGCGCCGCCAAGCGATGCAGCTTCGCCGGTCCGGGATCTGGTCGTCGTATGGCACGAGGTCCCGTGTCCGCGCCGCATCACTGCGTGCCGCGGCGCGCACGGGACGACGGTTCCGTATTTGTCGCCGCTGGTATGAGCGCCCAGGGGGCGCCGCACCCCGTCGCGGACGGGCTTGCCGGCTTGACACATCTCAATGCGGGCTCGGCGGTCCTGGCGCGTGATGCGCGAATGTGGCCCGCAAGGCAGCGGGCGGAAGGAGCGCGAACCCGGCCATGCCCCTTGCCATCGGCGCCACGACGGTCTTCGCGGCGGGACAGCTTCAGGCGCTGATCGACGCGCTGCGCCGGCGCGGCTACCGGGTGATTGCGCCCACGCTGGACCAGCAGGCCATCGTCCTGGACGAGATCGACAGCGTCCACCAGCTACCTTCCGGCTGGCGCGAGGACAAGGACGGCGGGCGCTACCGCCTCGTGGCGCGCGGCGACGGCGCCTACTTCGGCCACACCGTCGGGCCGCAGGCGCCCAAGCAGCACCTGCATCCCCCGCGCCGGCGTCTCTGGCGCATGCAGCGCAACGGCGGCGATCTGGAGCTTGTGCCCGAGGAGGAGCCGGCGCCGCGATACGCCTTCCTGGGCGTGCGGAGCTGCGACCTGGCCGGGATGCAGGTGCTGGACCGGGTCCTGATGCACGACCGTTTCGTCGACCCCTGCTACCGCGAGCGGCGGGACCGGTCGCTGGTCATCGCGGTGAACTGCGGCGAGGCCGGCGGCACCTGCTTCTGCGTCTCGATGGGCACCGGGCCGCGCGCGGAGTCCGGCTTCGACCTGGCGCTGACCGAGCTGATCGACGACCAGCGACACGACATCCTGGCCGAGGTGGGCAGCGACGCCGGCGCCGACCTCCTGGCCGAGGTGCCGCATCGCGACGCCACCGAGGCCGACCGCGCCGCCGCCGACGCGGCCGTGCAAAACGCCGTCGACGGCATGGGCCGGAGGCTGGAGACCGACGGCCTGAAGGAGCTGCTCCAGGGCAACCGCGAGCATCCGCGCTGGCAGCGGGTGGCCGAGCGCTGCCTGGCCTGCGCCAACTGCACGATGGTCTGCCCGACCTGCTTCTGCACCAGCGTCGAGGACACCTCGGACCTCACCGGCGAGGTGGCGGAGCGCTGGCAGCGCTGGGACTCCTGCTTCACCCTGGACTTCAGCTATATCCACGGCGGCAGCGTGCGCGCCTCGGCGCCCGCGCGCTACCGGCAGTGGCTGACCCACAAGCTGGCGGACTGGCATGACGAGTTCGCCACCAGCGGCTGCGTGGGCTGCGGGCGCTGCATCGCCTGGTGCCCGGTGGGCATCGACATCACCGAGGAGGCGGCGGCCATCCGGGCCGACGACCGGCGGCAAGGGGAGGCGGCCTGATGGTGGCGACGAAGGGATTGCCGGAGCTGCTGGCGGCGCACGCCTTCACGAAGGAGCTGAGCCGGCCCGCTCTCGATGTCATCGCCGGCTGCGCCCGCAACGTGCGCTTCGCGCCGGGCGAGTACGTCTTCCGCGAGGGCGGCGAGGCCAACTGGTTCTACCTGATCCGGCGCGGCACCGTGGCGCTGGAGATGATGATACCGGGGCGCGGACGCACCACGATCCAGACCCTGAAGGACGGCGAGATCCTGGGCGTCTCCTGGCTGTTCCCGCCGTATCGCTGGAGCTTCGACGCGCGGGCGGCGAGCGACCTGCGCGCGATCGCCTTCGACGGCGCCTGCCTGCGCGGCAAGTGCGACGCCGACCACGACCTGGGCTACGAGCTGATGCGTCGCTTCGCGCCCAAGCTGTCCGAGCGGCTGCAGGCGGTGCGTCTGCAACTGGCCGACCTCTATGGCGATCCGCATGCCCGAAGCTGACGGCGACCCGATGCTGCCGCGCCCGCGGCGGTTGCGGTCGATCCGGCCGGAGACCGGCGACGTGGCGACCCTGGAGCTGGAGCCGGCGCCGGAGGACCCGGCGCACCGGCCGGGGCAGTTCAACATGCTCTACGCCTTCGGCGTGGGCGAGGTGCCGATCAGCATCGCCACCGGCGGCACGCGCGGGCGGGGCCTGGTGCACACCATCCGGACCGTCGGCAAGGTCACGCGCGCCCTCAACGCGCTGGAGCCCGGCATGCGGCTCGGCCTGCGCGGGCCGTTCGGCTCGGCCTGGCCGCTCGACGCCTGCGCCGGGCGCGACGTGCTGGTGGTCGCCGGCGGCATCGGGCTGGCGCCCCTCTATGGCGCCATCGAGGCGGTGCTGGCCGAGCCAGGCCGCTTCGGCAGGCTGGCGCTGCTGGTGGGCGGGCGCAGCCCGGACATGCTGATCTACACCGACAAGCTGGACGAATGGCTGGCCTCGGACGCCCTGCAGCTCGAACTGACCGTGGATCACGCCGGGCCGGACTGGCCGCACGACGTGGGCGTGGTCACCGAGCTGCTGCCGCGCGCCCGCATCGACCCGGCCAACACCGTGGCGCTGCTCTGCGGGCCGGAGGTGATGATGCGCTTCGCCGCCGTCGGCATCCGCGACCTCGGCGTGCCGGAGGGCCACATCCACGTCACCATGGAGCGCAACATGAAGTGCGCCATCGGCCACTGCGGCCACTGCCAGCTCGGTCCGAAGTACGTCTGCAAGGACGGTCCGGTGTTCCCCTGGCCGGCGGTGCGGGACCTGGTGCTGGAAGGCGAGGTGTAGGATGGGTGACAGCGAGCGCCCCAAGCTGGCGGTGTGGAAGTTCGCCTCCTGCGACGGCTGCCAGCTCAGCGTCCTGGACCTGGAGGACGAGCTGCTGGCCATCGCCGGGGCGGTGGAGATCGCGGTGTTCCACGAGGCCTCGCGCGCGGTCGTCGAGGGACCCTACGACCTCTCGCTGGTGGAGGGCTCGATCACCACCGCGCACGACGCCGAGCGCATCCAGCGCATCCGCGAGCAGTCCAGGCACCTAGTCACCATCGGCGCCTGCGCCACCGCGGGCGGCATCCAGGCGCTGCGCAACTTCGCCGACGTGGGCGAGTTCCTGAAGATCGTCTATGCCTCGCCGGCGTACATCAGCACGCTGGCGACCTCCACCCCGATCGCCGAGCACGTCGAGGTCGACCTGGAACTCCAGGGCTGCCCGATCAACAAGCGCCAGCTCCTGGAGGTGCTGAGCGCCTTCCTGATCGGCCGCCGGCCGGTGGTGCCGGGGCACAGCGTCTGCGTCGAGTGCAAGAGCCGGGGCAACGTCTGCGTCATGGTGGCCCACGGCACGCCCTGCCTGGGCCCGGTGACCCACGCCGGCTGCGGCGCCATCTGCCCGGCCTACAACCGCGGCTGCTACGGCTGCTACGGCCCGATGGAGAGCCCGAACACCGCCGCGCTGAGCCGCTGGTTCGCATCGCTGGGCGAGGCGCCGGACGACATCCGGCGGGCCTATCGCACCTTCAACGCCTACGCCGAGGCGTTCCGGGAGGAGAGCAAAAAGCATGGCGGCTAGGACGATCAAGGTCGACTACCTCACCCGGGTGGAGGGCGAGGGCGCGCTCTACCTGAAGATCCGCGACGCGGCGGTGGAGGAGATCCGGCTCAACATCTTCGAGCCGCCGCGCTTCTTCGAGGGCCTGTTGCGCGGGCGCGACTTCCGCGAGGCGCCGGACATCACCGCCCGCATCTGCGGCATCTGCCCGGTCGCCTATCAGACCAGCGCGGTCAACGCGATGGAGGACCTGCTGGGCCTGACCCTGCCGGATGACCTTATGGCCCTGCGCCGGCTGATGTACTGCGGCGAGTGGATCCAGAGCCACGCGCTGCACGTCTACCTGCTGCACGCGCCCGACTTCCTGGGCTACGAGAGCGCGATGGCGCTGGCCAAGGACGCGCCGGCGGCGGTGGAGCGCGGCCTGCGCCTGAAGAAGGCCGGCAACGAGATCCTGTCCACCCTGGGCGGGCGCGAGGTGCATCCGATCAACTTCCGCGTCGGCGGCTTCTATCGCGTCCCCTCCCGGCGGGACTTCGCGCCGCTGGTGGAGAGCCTGAAGCAGGCGCGCGACGACGCGGCCGAGACGGTGCGCTGGGTCGGCGGCTTCGACTTCCCGGACCTGGAGCAGCCCTACGTCTTCGTGTCCCTCAAGCACCCGCGCGACTATCCGATGGAGGCCGGCCGCGTCGTCTCCAGCGAGGGCCTGGACATCGCGCCGCAGGACTACCCCGCGCACTTCGAGGAGCTGCAGGTCCCCCACTCCACCGCCAAGCACGCGCGGCTGAAGGACGGCGGCCGGCCCTACCTGGTGGGGCCGCTGGCGCGCCTGGCCCTGAACGCCGACAAGCTGACGCCGGGCGCGCGGCAGGCGCTGGCGGACAGCGGCCTGGAGGCGCCCTGCCGCAACCCCTACAAGAGCATCGTCGCCCGCGCCGTGGAAATCCTCTTCGCCTGCGAGGAGGCGCTGCGCATCCTCGACGGCTACGAACAGGCGGACGCGCCGGCGGTCGAGCCGGCGCCCAAGGCCGGCACCGGGCACGGCGTCAGCGAGGCCCCGCGCGGCCTGCTCTATCACCGTTACCGGACCGACCCGCGGGGGATCATCGAGGACGCCGAGATCGTGCCGCCGACCTCGCAGAACCAGGCGATGATCGAGGCCGACGTGAAGGCCTTCGTCGAGCATCATCCGCACCTGGACGACGAGGCGCTGCAATGGCGCTGCGAGCAGACGATCCGCAACTACGACCCCTGCATCTCCTGCTCCACGCACTTCCTGAAGCTGCAGGTGGACCGGGCGTGAGGGCGGCCATGGCGCGCGGCGTGGTCATCGCCCTGGGCAACACGGAGCGCGGCGACGACGGCGCGGGGCCGGCGCTGCTGGCGCGGCTGCCGGGCGTGGTGCCGAACGGGGTCGCGCTGCGCGAGGCCGGCGGCGACCCGCTGGCGCTGCTCGACCTCTGGAGCGACGCCGACTGGGCCATCGTGCTGGACGGCGCGGTTTCCGGCGCGCCGGCGGGCACGCTGCACCGGGTCGAGGCGGCCGAGGGCGCGCTGGCCAAGGACGTGGGCCGCTTCTCCACCCACGGCTTCGGCCTGCGGGAGGCGGTGGAGCTGGGACGGACGCTCGGCCGCCTGCCGCTTCGCCTGGTGGTCTACGCCGTGGAGGGCGCCTGCTTCGACCACGGCGCGCCGCTCTCCCCGGCGGTGGCGGCGGCGCTGGACGATGCGGCCGCGCGGGTGGGCCGGGAGGTGGCGGAGATGAACAACACGTGAGGGACAGCCATGCACGAAGCCTCGCTGATGAAGAACCTGATGGCGAAGATCCAGGCCCTGTCCGAGGAGCAGGACGCCGCGCGCGTGGTCGGCGTGCACGTCCGCCTGGGCGCGCTGAGCCACATGTCGCCCGAGCACTTCCGCGAGCACTTCGCGGAGAGCAGCCGGGGCACCCTGGCCGAGGGCGCCGAACTGCACATCACGCCCTGCACCGACATGACCGCGCCCCACGCCCAGGACATCCTGCTGGAGGCGGTGGAGGTGGAATGACGCCGGCCGCCGCGCCGCTGACCGCCTCGCCCTCGGCCCGCCCCGTCCGCCGGCGGCTGGCGGTCGCGGGCGCGGTGCAGGGGGTGGGGTTCCGGCCCTTCGTCTGGCGCCTGGCGCGGGACCTGGGGCTCGGCGGCTGGGTGCGCAACGACCCGGACGGCGTGACCCTGGAAGTGGAGGGACCGGCGGCGGCGCTGGACGCCTTCGAGCGGCGGCTTCGAGACGAGCCGCCCGCCGCCGCCCGCATCGACAAGGTCACCTCCCATGCGGTGCCGGTCGAGGGCGCGGCCGAGTTCGCCATTCGGGAGAGCACGAGGGGCGCGCCGCCGACGGTGCGCATCCTGCCCGACCTGGCGACCTGCCCGGACTGCCTGGCCGAAATCCTTGACCCGGCGAACCGCCGCTATCGCCATCCCTTCACGAGCTGCACCGCCTGCGGGCCGCGCGACAGCATCATGTTGTCGCTGCCCTACGACCGGGCGGCGACCACGATGCGCGGCTTCCCGATGTGCGCGCGCTGCCGGGCGGAGTACGACGACCCGGCCGACCGCCGCTTCCACGCCCAGCCCAACGCCTGCCCGGACTGCGGCCCGCGGCTCGCGCTCCGGGACGCCGATGGCGGAGTCCTGGCGGAACGCGACGACGCCCTGCGCGGCGCGGCGGAGGCGGTGCGCGGCGGCCATGTCCTGGCGCTGAAGGGGCTGGGCGGCTTCCAGCTCGTCGTCGACGCGCGCGACGAGGCGGCGGTGGCCCGACTGCGCGCCCGCAAGCGGCGCCCGCACAAGCCCTTCGCGGTCATGCCGCCGGACCAGCACGCCATGCGCGCGCATTGCGCGGTTTCCGAGACCGAGGCGGCGGCGCTGTCCTCGGCCGAAGCGCCGATCGTCCTGCTGCGCCGCAACAGCGGGGGCGGCATTGCCGCGTGCGTGGCACCCGGCCTGGCCGAGCTGGGCGTCATGCTGCCGACCACGCCGCTGCACCACCTGCTGCTGCGCGACCTTGGCTTTCCGGTGGTGATGACCAGCGGCAACGTCTCCGGCGAGCCGCTGGAGACCGACGAGCAGGCAGCGCTGACGCGGCTGGGCGGCATCGCCGACGTCTTCCTGGTGCACGACCGCCCGATCGCGCGGCCGCTGGACGACTCCGTCGTGCGCGTCATCGCCGGCCGGCCGACGGTGCTGCGCGCCGCGCGCGGCATCGCCCCGGTCGAGGTCGCGCTGCCGCGAGAGGCGCCGGCACCCACGGTGGCCTGCGGCGGCCAGCTCAAGGCCGCGCCGGCGCTGGCGACCGGCCGGCGGGCAGTGCTCGGCGCCCACGTCGGCGATCTGGACACGCGCGCGGCGCGGGACGCCTTTCGCGCGCGGCTGGATCAGCTTGTCGAGCTGCACGCCCGCGAACCCGAGATGGCGGTGCACGACCTGCATCCGGACTACGCCGGCACCCGCATGGCCCAGGCGAGCGGCCTCCCGGCGCGGGCGGTGCAGCACCACGCCGCCCATCTTGCCGCCTGTCTGGCCGAAAACGAACTGAGCCCGCCGCTGGTCGGCGTGGTCTGGGACGGCACCGGCGACGGCGGCGACGGCACGGTCTGGGGCGGCGAGGTGCTGCGGCTCGATGGCGACGGTACGATCGCGCGGCTGGCCCACCTGCGCCCCTTCCGCCTGCCCGGCGGCGCGGCGGCGGTGCGCGAGCCGCGGCGGGCGGCGCTGGGCCTGCTGCATGCGAAGCTGGGCGACGCGGCCTTCGAAACCGCCGAGGTCGTCCAGGCGTTTTCCGGGCAGGAGCGAAAGGTTTTGCGAACGGCCCTGGCGCGCGGCCTGAACGCGCCGGTGACCACCAGCGCCGGACGGCTGTTCGACGGCCTGGCCTGGCTGCTGAGGCTGGGCGAGGCGGCGCAGACCTACGAGGGCCAGGCCGCCGCGCAGCTCGAGGCGGCGGCTCTCGGGGCCTCGCTTCCGGCCGACGCGCCGGCGCTGGACCTGCTTGCCGGCGACGGTCCGATGGTGGTGGACTGGGTGCCGCTGTTGCAGTGGGCGCGCGCCGGGCGCGACCGGCGGGACGCGGGCGAGCTGTCGGCGGCCATCCACGCGGCGCTGGCCGACGCCATCGTGGCGGTCGCCCGAGACGTCGAGGTGTCCCGGCTGGCGCTCACCGGCGGCTGCTTCCAGAACCGCGTGCTCACGGAATTGGCCGTGGCGCGCCTGGAGGCGGCGGGCATCGCCGCGATCCGCCACGGCCGGGTGCCGCCCAACGACGGCGGGCTGGCGCTGGGCCAGGCGGCCCTGCTGGCCCTGCGCGAAGGCAAGGAGTGAGGACGATGTGCCTGGCCGTGCCCGGAAAACTTACCACCGTGGCGGGCGAGGGCCTGCTGCGCAGCGGCCGCGCGGCCTTCGCCGGGCTGGTGAAGGAGGTGAACCTGGCCTACACGCCGGAGGCGGAGGTGGGCGACTACGTGCTGGTCCACGCCGGCTTCGCCATCAGCGTCATCGACGCCGACGCGGCCGAGCGGACCCTGAACGAGCTGGACCGCCTGGACGCCGCGACCGGGGAAGGCGCGCCGTCGTGAAGTACGTCGACGAGTTCCGCGACCCCGCCCTGGCCCGCCGCACCGCCCAGGCCATCGCCCGCACGCTCACGCGTCCCTGGACGGTGATGGAGATCTGCGGCGGGCAGACCCACGCCATCGTGCGCCACGGCCTCGACCAGCTCCTGCCCGAGGGCGTCAGCCTGGTGCACGGGCCGGGCTGCCCGGTCTGCGTGACGCCGGTCGCCATCATCGACAAGGCCATCGAGATCGCGCTGACGCCTGGCGTGACCTTCGTCACGTTCGGCGACATGGCGCGCGTGCCCGGCAGCGACAGCAACCTGCTGGCCGCCAAGGCGCGCGGCGCCGACCTGCGGCTGGTCTACTCGCCGCTGGACGCGCTGGAGATCGCCCGCAACCAGCCCGAGCGCGAGGTCGTCTTCTTCGCCGTCGGCTTCGAGACCACGGTGCCGACCACGGCGATGGCGGTCCACCGCGCGCGCCGGGAGGGGCTCGCGAACGTCTCGCTGCTGGTCGCGCACGTGCTGGTGCCGCCGGCCATCGAGGCCATCCTGGCCGCGCCGGACAACCGGGTGCAGGGCTTCCTGGCGGCCGGCCACGTCTGCACCGTCATGGGAACCGAGGCCTACGGGCCTTTGGCCCAACGCCACGGCACGCCGATCGTGGTCACCGGCTTCGAGCCGCTGGACATCCTGCAGGGGCTGCTGATGTGCCTGCGCCAGCTCGAACAGGGACGCGCCGAGGTGGAGAACCAGTACGCCCGCGCCGTGCGGCCCGAGGGCAACCCGACCGCCCGCGAGCTGATCGGCGAGGTCTTTCGGGTGGTGCCGCGGACCTGGCGCGGCGTCGGGGAAATCCCCGCCAGCGGCCTGGGCCTCGCCCCCGCCTACGCGGCCTTCGACGCCGAGCGGCGCTTCGGCCCGGTCGCGGGCGCCGCCGACGCGGCCGGCGAATGCATCGCCGGCCAGGTCCTGCGCGGCCTGCGCAAGCCGGCCGAGTGCCCCGCCTTCGCCACCCGCTGCACGCCGGAGCACCCCCTGGGCGCGCCGATGGTCTCCGGCGAGGGCGCCTGCGCGGCGTACTACCACCATCGCGGGCGGGCGGGGGTTTCGCGCCTCCGGCGCGACGCCTCTCCTTCGACAAGCTCAGGATGAGGCGGTGGAGAGGTTCAGGATGAGGCGTATCCTTGATGACCCTTGTGCCTTACCCCCTCATGCTGAGCCTGTCGAAGCATGAGGCCGCACCCGCGATGGTGCGCAATGATGACGAGACCGATATGACAACGACAGCCCGATGACCGACGACCCCGGGCCCTTCGCCCCGAGCTGCCCCCTGCCGCTGGACGACTATCCCGAGGTGGTGCTGGCCCACGGCGGCGGCGGCGCGCTGAGCCGGCGGCTGATCGAGGAGATGATCGCCCCCGCCTTCGCCAGCGCGCGCCTGGCGCCGCTGAACGACGGCGCGCTGCTGGACGCGGGGGCGGGGCGGCTGGCCTTCACCACCGACGGCTACGTCGTGCGGCCGATCTTCTTCCCCGGCGGCGACATCGGCACGCTCGCCGTCAACGGCACGGTCAACGACCTGGCGATGTGCGGCGCCCGGCCGCTGTACCTCAGCGTCGCCTTCATCCTGGAGGAGGGCCTGGCGATGGCCGACCTCCGGCGGGTGGTGCGGTCGATGAAGGACGCCGCGGACGCCGCGGGCGTGGAGCTGGTCACCGGCGACACCAAGGTGGTGGAGCAGGGCAGCGGCGGCGGCATCTACGTCACCACGTCCGGCGTCGGGCAGGTCGCGGCCGACCCGCCGCCGCAGCCCGCGCGCATCGCCCCCGGCGACGCCGTGCTGCTGAGCGGCGACCTGGGCCGCCACGGCATGGCGGTGATGGCCGCGCGCGAGGGCCTGGAGTTCGAGCCGCCGATCGCCAGCGACTGCGCGCCGCTGTGGCCGGCTGTCCGGGCGCTGCTGGCTGCCGGCGTCGAGCTGCACGCGCTGCGCGACCTGACGCGCGGCGGGCTGGCGGCGGCGCTGGTGGAGCTGGCGGCGGGCGCCGGCTTCGGCATCGAGATCGACGAGGCGGCGCTGAGCGTGGCCGAGAGCGTGCGCGGCGCCTGCGAGATCCTGGGCCTCGACCCGATCCATGTCGCCAACGAGGGCCGTTTCGTGGCCTTCGTCCCGGAATCGCGGGCCGACGCCGCCCTGGACGTCCTGCGGCGCACGCCGGAGGGCGCGGGCGCCCGGCGCATCGGCCGCGTCATGGCCGGCGGCGCGGGCGAGGTCACGCTGCGCACGGCGGTCGGCGCGCGCCGCGCCCTCACCCTGCCCAGCGGCGAGCAGCTTCCGCGAATTTGTTGAGATTCGGGGACTCTGCTCTCCTGACATCGCGTCTTGCGTTGCCGTTGGACACAGCATAAGCAAGCGAGACGGAGCGCAGGCCAAACTTGGAATGGAAAACCGGAGCGTGGGATGCGGGCCGTTCTTGGCGTGGCGTTGCTGACCCTGCTGGCCGGCTGCGGGTTCCAGCCGGTGCACGCGCCCGATTCAGCCGAGGGTGCGCGAGGCGTCGGTGCGCGGGTGCAGGTGCAGCCGATTCCCGAGCGCCTGGGCCAGCTCGTGCGCAACGAGCTGATCCAGCGGCTTTCGGGCGGCGGCGCGGCCGACGCGCCGGCCTATCTGCTGCGCGTCGGCCTGCGGGAGGACGTGCGCGAAACGAGCTTCCGCGAGGACGAGACCGCCACCCGCCGCAATATCCGCCTGCGCGCCGACTACGAACTGCGCGACGCGGCCACCGGCGAGGTGGTGCTGCGCGGCCGGACGCGGGCGACGAACAGCGCCAACATCCTCGACCAGCCCTATGCCACGGAAGTGTCCGAGCGCGATGCGCGGGCGCGCGGCGCCGCCGATCTGGCCGACAGCATCGCGCGAGACGTGAACAGTCGTTTGGTGCTGGAATAACCGTCGAAAGCCCGTCAGCGCGGCGGAGACCGGGCGCGGCACAGTGAACGACTCGTTAAGGATCATGTGCCACAAATCCGGGTAATGTAAACGCCGCTTGCCAAGCTGGTCGCGCAGACGTTACCTATGCCGAAACAGACGGTCAGCGCCTGTTTTCAAGCTTTCGCGTGCCGGCGGGAGCGGCGGCTCCCGCCGCATGGTTCGGCACGATGGCAACCCGGCCCCGATAGCAACGCGACGAAGAGCGGACATTGAGACTGCGAAACAACCAGGCGGCGCGATCCGAGAAGCTGGCAAGCGCGTTTCGCGCCCTGCGCGGCGCCTTCACGGCGACGGTGATCTTCAGCTTCTTCATCAACATGCTCATGTTCGTGGCGCCGCTGTACATGCTGCAGGTCTACGACCGGGTGCTGGGCAGCCGCAACGAGACCACGCTGGTGATGCTGACGATCATCGCCGGCGGGATGTTGTTCGTCTTCGGCCTGCTGGAGCTGGTGCGCTCGCGCGTGCTGGTGCGCATCGGGGCCAAGCTGGACGCCAAGCTCAACAGCCAGGTCTTCGCGGCGGTGTTCGACCGCAGCGTGGTGCAGCCCTCCGGGGGCAACTCGCAGGCGCTGCGCGACCTGGACTCGGTGCGCGAATTCATGACCGGGCAGGGACTGATCGCCTTCTGCGACGCGCCCTGGGTGCCGCTCTTCATTGCCGTCGTCTTCCTGTTTCACCCGCTGCTGGGCTTCGTCGCGCTGGGCGGCGCCATCATCATCTTCTCGCTGGCGCTGGCCAACGAGTTCTTCACGCGCAAGCCCCTGGCCGAGGCGTCGAAGTCCAACGTCGGGGCCAACAACTTCGTCGGCACCAGCCTGCGCAACGCCGAGGTGGTCTCGGCGATGGGCATGCTGCCGGGGATCATGCAGCGCTGGACCGAGAAGCACCGCGAGGTGCTGGGCCTCCAGGCGATGGCCAGCGACCGCGCCGGGCTGATCCTGGCCAGCTCCAAGGCGATCCGCATGTTCCTGCAGGTCTGCATGCTGGGCACCGGCGCCTATCTGGCCCTGCAGCGCGAGATCACGCCGGGCACGATGATCGCCGGCTCCATCCTGATGGGCCGGGCGCTGGCGCCGGTCGAGGCGGCGGTCGGGCAGTGGCGCAGCTTCGTCAATGCCCGCACGGCCTATCAGCGCCTGAACCAGCTCATGCTCAGCGTCGACGACGACAAGGAGCGCATGCCGCTGCCCGCGCCGAAGGGCGCCATCAGCGTGCAGCGCGCGGTCGTGGCGCCGCCGGGCAGCCGGACCCCGGTGCTCAAGGGCGTCAGCTTCGATCTGGCGCCGGGCGAGTCGCTGGGCATCATCGGGCCCAGCGGCGCCGGCAAGTCCACGCTGGCCCGCGTGCTCATGGGCGTCTGGCCCGTGGCCTCGGGGCACGTGCGCCTGGACGAGGCCGACATCGCCGACTGGGACAAGCTGGAGCTGGGGCCCTATCTGGGCTATCTGCCGCAGGACGTGGAGCTGTTCGACGGCACCGTCGCGGAGAACATCGCGCGCTTCCAGGACGTCGATCCCGACCAGGTCGTCCGCGCCGCCAGGCTGGCCGGGGTGCACGAGATGATCCTGCACCTGCCGGAGGGCTACGACACCCAGATCGGGGCGGGCGGTCAGTCGCTTTCCGGCGGCCAGCGCCAGCGCGTGGCCCTGGCTCGGGCGCTCTACGGCGACGTGCGCTTCGTGCTGCTGGACGAGCCGAACGCCAACCTGGACAGCGAGGGCGAGAAGGCGCTGACCGACGCGCTGGCCCAGCTCAAGGAAGAGGGCAAGACGGTGGCCATGATCACCCACCGGCCGGCGCTGCTCTCCAACGCGGACAAGGTGCTGGCGCTGGACGGCGGGCAGGTGCAGGCCTTCGGCCCGCGCCAGGAGGTGCTGTCCCGCTACACCCGGCCCTCGGTGGTGGCCGGCGGCGGCCAGGGCCAGATTCAGCGCGCCCCCGGCGGCAAGCCGCCCGCCCGCGGCCAGGGCGCGGCGCCCGGATCGGCGGCGGCCAACCCGGGTTCCGGCGCCCGCACGGCCGCCGGC
>CAZLNO010000037.1:0-31164 GCA_964561005.1 uncultured Rhodovibrionaceae bacterium
TCCTGAGCTTGTCGAAGGATGAGATGCCCAGGGCGGGCGATCAGCTCTTCGTCGAATAGGTCGCTCCGCCATCCGCCCCGTCACGCCGTCAGCTTCGCCTCGGCGGCGGCCAGCTCGGCCTCGGCGGCGATGCAGTCGGTCTCGACCGCATTGAGAGTCTGGATGATCTGCGCCTTCAGGTCGGTCAGGCGTTCCTTGTCGAGCTTCTGGTCCGCGGTCAGCTTGTCGTCCGCGGGCAGCTTGGCAAGCTCTTCCCGCGTCGCGTCGAGCCGGTGGTTCAGGGCCTCGACCTTTTCCTTGCACAGCGCCGCCGCCGCCTTCTTCGTGCGCAGGTCGTCCAGCGTCGCCAATTCACTTTTGTAGGCGTCCATCAGCGTGCGCTCCCGCTTGCCGACCAGGCCCTCGAACAGGCCGGCGGCGCCCTGGCGGGCGGTGGCGAGGGTGCCGGCCAGGTCGACGTCGAGCGTGCGCGCCTGATACTCGTCGAAGAACTTCGCCATCTCCGCCCGCATGGCTTTGCGCGCCTTGCCCAGGCCCTCGGCGACGGCATGGCGAAAGCCGTCGGTGAGCGGCGCCGCGCCGCCCGCGCCCTTTGCTCGCGCCGCCTGCGCCGAGCCGCTCCAGCCCATTTCCAAATCGTAGATAACGTCAACCAGGCTGGTGCGCGTCTGCCAGTAGCGGCCGATGACCTTGCGCGCGTTCAGCCAGCTCTGCAGCGTCTTGTGGATCGCGATAAGACCGGTCAGCACGCCCACGATCTGCCCGGTCACCGCCGAGAACGCCGTATCCGCGAAGGTTTCCACCAGCTTGGGCAATCCCCAGACGAGCAGGACCGGAACGAGGCCCAGGAGGGCGACGGTGAGCGCGATGAACGCGGCACGGTAGAGCTGTTCGCGCTTGATGGCCTTGTAGTACCAGCGCGCGTTCATGTGCACCGCCGCGACGAACCGCCGGAGCCGGTTCCTGTCCGCCTCGGGAAGTCCCCCGTCGTCGACCTGGAGGTTGGCCAGAAACTGATTGTAGTAGCCTTCCTGGTTGCTTTCCGCCGCGAGGCCGTCCGTCGGCGTCTTTTCGAGCCACTGGTTCGCCAGCTCGAAATCGTACGGGCGGCGGAGCAGGCTCTTCGGCGGCGGCTCCTTGGCTTCGCTCGCCTTGGGTGGGGAGTCGGCCGCCACCTCCGCGGTTGCCTGCGCTTTCGATGGGTCGTCGGCGATCGCGTTCATTCCCAAACAGGCTCCCCGTTACCGCCCCTCGAACCAGTCGGGCATATATTGATTCCTTGGCAGATTACCCTCGCGCTTTGTTGGGGGAAATAAATATATCCCGCAATTGCCCCATCACGGCGACTGCATGGAAAGTCGCCGCCGATCGCGCATACCCTGGTGTGCCGCCCAACAATCGCCCGCGATATTGCACGCGGCGCGCCGAGGCCTCGCTGTTCGGCCTATTCCGCGGCGATCCGGACGCGGCCGCGGACGGTCACCTCCCCGTCGTCCGCCACCTCGATCGCCACGACTTCGCCGGACGCGGGGAAGACGCCGGTCAGGGCGGTGATGTTCACCTGGTGCGTCACCAGGACGAGCTTGCGGCCCTGGGGCTGCCGGGCGAGGAAGCGCCGCACCGCCTCGGTTTGGGCGTCGGCGGTGCCGCGGTCCTCGAAGAAGGAGTTCAGCGCCGGGAAGGGCTCGGCCGGCGCGAGGTCGAGCAGGCGCGCGGTGTCCCGGCAGCGGCACCACTGGCTGGTCAGCACCTTGTCGACGTCGATGCCGTGCTCGCGGAAGGCGTCGCCGATGGCCCGCGCCTGGCGCCGGCCGGCGGCGTCGAGGTTGCGCTGGGTGCCGCAGTCGCCCAGCGTGAAGGCCGCCGGGTCACCGGTGCCGGGCGCCCGGGCATGGCGCATGATGGCAACCGTGCCGGGTTCCTTCAGCGCGGCCCAGGCATCGGTAGTGTCCGCTGAAACCGTTCGGCATGGGAGGCCGGTGAGACACAGCGCGGTGAGCATCAGGGCGACAATCCCCACGCGCCCTGACGGGAGCCTGATCGAACGGCCCTTTGTACAAGATAAGCGAGCATTTGAAGTCGGACACGACCACCGTCGACTTGCCGGTCGGGGGCTTGCCCCCGACCGGAACGATTTTTCGACGTGTGCAGGGAAAAACGTTTGGGGCGGGGGCAAGCCCCCGCCCCTCCACGGAGCCCTTGTGTGAGCGATCACATTTCCCTCCCGTCAGCCGCTGTCCGGGTCAGCCGGTGAGCCCGACCAGCGCAGCCAGCTTGGCCGCTCAAATGGCTTCGCGGCCCCGCGGATCGTCCCACTCGAAACCTGCCCGGAGCGTTTCCGGCGTCGTGTCCTTGAGCAAGTCCGTCAGGCGGTAGCGCGGCACCGAGGGGGGCAGGACGATGTGCCTCTCCTTGGTGCCGCCCTGACGCGGGTTTCGGGTATCTTTATTCATGGCGATACACCGTCAAATGATCCGTGCCGGATTCGGCGGCCCAGACCTCGCCGGGTCGGCCGAGCATCTGGCGCACGGCGGCGCCGGAGCGCGGGATGGGAAAGCTTTCGAAGGTCTCGCTGTCGGGGTCGAAGCGCAGCACGGCATTGGCGCCGAAGTCGCTCAGCCAGACCTTGTCCCGCTCGTCGACATAGACGGCGTAGGCGGCCGGGTCGTCGCCGGGCAGGGGCCATTCGGTCCATTTGCCGCTGTCGGGATCGAAGCGGGCGAGCTGTCCGGCGTTCCATTCGCTGATCCAGAGAATGCCCCGGGAATCCGACCATACGCGCCGCAGGCCCGCGCCTTCGGTCGGCGGGTCGTGGACCGTGACTTCGCCGGTGTCGGTGTCGATCTGGCCCAGATAGGAGCCGGCCAGCGACGAATACCAGACCTCGCCGTCCGGCGAGGAGTCGATGCCGTAGGGGCCGTAGCCGCGCGGCGCCTGATACACCTTCATCTCGCCGCTGGCGGGATCGAGGCGGCCGTAGATGCCGCTCTGCCCGGTGAACCAGAGGATGCCCTGGTCGTCGAAGGCGGCGGTGTTGAGGTTGGCGTAGCCGGTGTCCTCGGGCAGCGGATAGCGGGTCACCGCCTCGCTCTCGGGATGCACCGACACGATCGCGTTGAGGCCGCCGTCGGTGATCCAGGCCAGATCATGCGGGCCGACGATCACCCCGTGCGGCCGCGAGCCCTCGCCCAGGGCGATCTGCGTCGTCTCGCCCGTCGCGGGATCGAGGCGGCCCAGGGCGCCCTGGTGTTGCGCGGTGTACCAGACCGTGCCGTCCGGCGCGGGCGCCACGTCGTGCGGGTGGGCGCCGTCAGGCACCGCGAAAGTCTCGATCTGGATCTCCTGGGCGGCGGCCGGCCCGGCGGTCACGGACGCGCCGGCCAGCAGCGCCGCGGCGAGAAGATGCCGCATGGCGAGCCCTCCCTCTGCTTGGTCCCTTCGACATGGGCGCGGCGCAGGGTGCCGTCCAGCCGCCGCGCCTACTCGTCTTCGGCCGGCAGCTCCACGGCGTAGTCGCCGACCGGCGGCGGGCCCTGGATCAGGCCCCGTTCCTCCAGGAAGGCCGCGAAGCGGCGGTAGCGGGCGGTATCCAGCGCCGCCGGGCGCAGGGCGAAGCGCGGGATGGTGTCCGCCCAGGCCCGGCGGTTGAGTTCGTCGTCCAGCTCGGGCCGGCTCTTCACGAAGAGGTCGTAGGCCTTGTCGGGGTGGTTGACGATGTACTGCACGCCGCGCGCCACGGCGTCCACGAACTTGCGCAGCGCCGGGTCGTCCAGGCGGTCGTTGCGGGCGACGAAAACCAGCTCGTCGTAGGCCGGCACGCCAAGCTCCTCGGGATAGAAGGGCAGGGGCTCCGCGCCCTCGATCTCGAGCTGGTTGATCTCGAAGTTGCGGTAGGCGCCGACCACCGCCGCCACGCGGCCCGACAGCAGCGCCGGCGACAGGGCGAAGTTGACGTTCACCAGTTCCACGTCGTCCATGCCCAGCCCGGCGCCGCGCAGCAGCGTGCCCAGCACGACCTCCTCGAAGCCGCCGACCGAGAAGCCCACCTTGCGGCCCTTCAGGTCGGCGAGGCTGGCCACCGGACCGCCCTTCAGCGCCAGCACGGTGTTCAGCGGCGTGGCGACCAGCGTGCCGATGCGCGTCAGCGGCAGCCCCGCGTTCACCTGCAGGTGAAGCTGCGGCTGGTAGGAAATGGCGATGTCGGCCTTGCCGGCGGCGACCAGCTTGGGCGGGTTGTTGGGATCGGCCGGCTCGACCGCCTCGACCTCAAGGCCGGCGTCGGCGAAGTAGCCGCGTTCCTGGGCGACGATGACCGGGCCGTGGTCGGGGTTCACGAACCAGTCGAGCATCAGGGTGAGCTTCTCCTGCGCGGCGGCCGGGAGCGGCGCGGCGAGGAGGAGAACGGCCAGCAGGCTGGCGGACAGTCGGACAGGCATGGCGGACCTCCCGCGGTTCGAGTCGCGTCTGCGGAGATCCGGGAAGGAGCATGGGACGGTGGGAATGCGGCGCGCCGCGCGGCGGCGGCCGGTTCCGATCCCTGCGCCGGCATGACCCGGATCAGGTTCGAAGGGTCGCCGCCTCCGGCCTTGCGCGCCGGCCGGCGGCCTCTCAGCCCCTGCGGGGCTCCCCTGGAACGCGACGGAGGGTGGCGCCGGCCGGCCGGCGCGTCAAGTCCGCGCGCGTTGTGCTTGTCCGCCGGGGCGCGTGTGGCTAGGTTTGCCGCCCGCAACACGAGCCATGCGACGGGTCATGCACTTCCTGGACTTCGAAAAGCCGATCGCCGAGCTGGAAGGCAAGATCGAGGAGCTGCGCCACCTCTCCGACGCCGGCGACATGAACATCGCCGAGGAGGTGGCGCGCCTGCAGGCCAAGGCCGAGCGCATGCTGCGCCAGACCTACGCGCGGCTGACGCCCTGGCAGAAGACCCAGGTCGCCCGCCACCCCGAGCGCCCGCACTTCCGCGACTACGTGGCCGCGCTGGTGGAGGATTTCACGCCGCTGGCCGGCGACCGGCTGTACGGCGAGGACCGCGCCATCATCGGCGGCATCGGGCGCTTCCGGGGTCGCTCCAGCCTCTGGATCGGGCACGAGAAGGGGCACGACACCGCCAGCCGCGTGGCGCACAACTTCGGCATGGCGCGGCCGGAGGGCTATCGCAAGGCGCAGCGCCTGATGCGCCTGGCCGAGCGCTTCGGCCTGCCGATCGTCACCCTGATCGACACCGCCGGCGCCTATCCCGGCGTCGGGGCGGAGGAGCGCGGCCAGGCGGAGGCCATCGCCCGGTCCATCGAAACCTGCCTGGACGTCCAGGTGCCGCTGGTCAGCGTCGTGATCGGCGAGGGCGGCTCCGGCGGCGCCATCGCGCTGGCCACCGGCAACCGCGTGCGCATGCTGGAGCACGCGGTGTATTCCGTCATCTCGCCCGAGGGCTGCGCTTCCATCCTCTGGCGCAGCGGCGAGCAGGCGAAGGAAGCGGCGGAGGCGCTGCGGCTGACGGCGCAGGACCTGCACAAGCTGGGCGTGATCGACGAGGTGATTCCCGAACCCCTGGGCGGCGCCCAGCGGGACCCCGCGCGCACGATCCAGGCGGTGGGCGAGCGCATCGAGCGCGATCTCGCCGAGCTGTGCGCCGTGGAGGGCGCCACGCTGAAGCGTCGCCGGCGCGACAAGTTCCTCGCCATGGGCAAGCACGGGCTGCACTGAACAGGACGGCGCGACCGATCCGGCGGCCGGCCTCTCATTTTCACGGCCTCCAGGACACGGCCGGGGCGCGAGCCGCTGGCCCATCGCCTCGGCTATCTGTTGGAGGATTAGAGGCGCTGGCGGGCCACGCTCGCCGACCCGGCGCGGGTCTCCGATCGCTCGCTCAAGGCCTGGGGCCGGGTGGGCGGAAAGGGCTTCGGCGCCGGTTCCCGTCGCGCCAGCGCCCGCACCGTCGCCTCGACCTTGGCCAGGGTCCGGGCATCCAGCGGCTCCCGCGCCAGCCGGCTGCGCAGGCGTTCCAGTTGCCGACGCAACGGGTCCGTGCCCGGCCGGTCGACCAGCAGGCAGGCCATGCGGGTGTCCAGCAGCCGCAGCACATGGTCCTGGGTGGAGGGGGCGTGCGCCTCGTTCATCGTCGTGTCCCCACGGATTTCCTCAGTCCCGCACGACCAGACAGGCCATCTCGCGGGCGTGCAGGGCCGCGCAGAGGCGCCGGGGTGCCGTCTTGCCGACAAAGGGGCCGCTGCGCAGGCGATAGCGCACGCCCTCGTCCGCCACCTCGGCCCGCTGCACGCTCAGCGGCAGCGCCTCGCCCAGTACCGGGTAACGCGTCTGCAGGCGGCGGCGTTCCCTCTCGCCGCCCGCCGCCGAGGCCAGCGAGGCGAGCTGCGCCCAGTAGCGCGGCGCGCCATCGGCGGCCGCGTCGCGTTCGTCGGGCTCGTCCGGGGCCAGGGCGTTGCGCAGCGTCGCGGCGAGACTGGCCAGGTCCGGCGCCTCGTCGACGTCCGCGGATTCCCTTTCGCCTCCTGGCGTTGCGGCCACCTTGCGCGCCGCCGCGACCGGGGCGCCATCGCCCTCGACGCGAAGCTCCAGCGGCTGCGCGGCGTGACCCGGCATCGCCACGGCGGCCGTCAGCACGATGGGCTCGTCGTCGGCGGCCGGCCGCGCGCCTTCGTCCGGTCGGCTGGTTTCCGGGGGCTTCTTGGCCCGTGCCGTGCGGGCGGGCGGGGTGCCGTGAACGGCCGCCGCGTCATCCGGCGCCGCCGCGGGCGACGCGGCCCTTGCCGCGCGCCGGATTTGGAGATCGTGCAGCGCGCGGTAGTAGCTGAGGTTGCGTTCGACCACCTCGGGGGCGAGGTCCCGGCGCGCGGCCACCGCCGCGCCCTGCATGTCGCCGGCGAGCGCATAGGCCAGCGCCAGGTTCTGCCGGGTGCGCGCGGGCGCCATGGGATCGCGCGCGATGCGCTCCAGCAGGCGGATCGCCCTCTTGTGCTCGCCGGCCACCGCGAGAGACAGCCCGAGGTTGTTCTTCAGCGCGAGGTTGTCCGGGGCCTGCTCCAACCCCTGGCGATAGGTGGCCTGAGCCTCGGCGTGCCGGCCGAGGAGGTCCAGGGCAACCCCCTTGGCCAGATAGGGCCGATGGTCCGCCCGGCGGGCGCCGATCATCTCGTCGAAGGTGTCGATGGCCGCGCGCAGCTCCTCGTCCGCCAGCAGCGCCTTGCCCAGGCCGAGCTTGGCAGTCGCCGCGTCGGGGCGGACCTCCAGGGCCGCCTGGTAGGCGGCCGCCGCCTCGCCGGGCCGGCCCAGCTCGTAGGCCGAGCGCGCGATGCCGAGGCGCGGCGCGAAGGCGTCCGGGTTCGCCTGCGCGGCCTTGCGATAGAACTCCAGCGCGGCGCGGTGGTTGCCGGAATCGGCGCTGTTCCGCGCCAGGCGCAGGTACTTCGGCGAGGCGGCCTCCTGGCGCGCCGCCGGGCCCCCGCCCTGCGTCGTCGTGGCCGGGGCGGCGCAGCCGCCGGCGGCCAGCACCAGCAGGACCGCCAGGGCGGCGCGCGGGCCGGTTCTGCGCGAGGTGTCGAGATACCGCATGGCTCCACCCAGGTTTCGTGCTCCCGCCACGGCCGTCGGAAACCGAAGTCTGGCACGCGGCGGTTAAGAAAGTCTGCCCCGGCAGACCGCTTGAAATGATGCTGGGTGGGAACTTAACGTTTCCTTTAAAGATTCCGGGAATAACTAGGGAGACGAAGATAGTCATGGTTTCGAATTTACTAAATCCAGAATAAAAGATAAAGAAAATCTGTTGGTAATTTTAGCTTGAATGCCGGGGATGGTCGTCGAGGCGGCGCCCCGGGGGACAGCGAAAGGAGCCTTGTCATGCATGTGCTGACCCTGGCCTCTCAGAAGGGCGGCTCCGGCAAGACGACACTGGCCGGACACCTGGCCGTCGCCGCCGCGCGCGGCGGCGCGGGCCGCGTGGCGGTGGTGGATACCGATCCGCAGGGCAGCCTGGCCGACTGGTGGAACGCCCGCGGCGCCGCCGAGCCGGAGTTCGTCCAGACCGCAGTGGACCGCCTGGAAAGCGACCTGGACGCCCTGGAGCGCATGGGCGTCGACCTGGTCGTCATCGACACGCCGCCGGCGATCACCGAGACCATCGACCGCGTGATCGCCGTCTCCGACATGATCGTCATCCCCACGCGGCCCAGCCCGCACGACCTGCGCGCCGCCGGCGCCACGGTGCAGCTCGTGGAGCAGGCCGGCAAGCCGCTGGTCTTCGTGGTCAACGCCGCCACGCAGCGGGCGAAGATCACCAGCGAGGCGGCGATCGCGCTGTCGCAGCACGGGACCGTGGCCCCGGTGACGGTGCACCACCGCACCGACTTCGCCGCCAGCATGATCGACGGGCGCACCGTCATGGAGCTGCCGGGCAAGTCGAAGTCGGAGAAGGAGGTCGACGCGCTGTGGCGCTACGTCAGCGACCGCCTGACCGGCACGCGGCGGGAGACCGTGCTGAACGGGAGCCCCGCCAAGATGCCGGAGAAGGCCGCCGTGGTGCCGGAACGCGTCACCGCGTAGGCGCAGGGGGATCGCGATGAAGGCTGCGGAACTCTGTCACGGCCTGCTGGCGCGCAAGGGACACGCCGCTCCCTCGATGACCGCGAGCCAGTCGGGACCGGCGCTCTCCCGGATTCCCACGACGCCCGTCGGCGCGTCGAAGCCGGACATCGGCGAGAGCCGGCGGGTGCGGCTGACACTGCGCCTGAGCCCGTCGGACCACCGCCGGCTGCGGGTCGCGGCGGCGCACCTGGACTGCTCGATGCAGGCGGTGCTGACCAAGGCGCTGGAGGCCTACCTGACGGGCCTGCGGGCGGACTGTCCGTGCCTGGGCGGTTGCGACGCCGGCGAAGGCCGAAGCCAGAGCGGGGGGTGCGCGCGATGACCCGGCCCACGCCCGGCGGAGAGCGGGGCTCCACGGTCGCCCCGCCGGCGGCCTCGCTCCTGCGGATACCGATTTACCGGTCGGCGGAGACGACGGCCGCCCCGGCCTCCGGCCCGCCCGCGACCTCGCATCCCGCGACGGAGTCGGAGCCCGCCGCCCGTGGGGCGGCGTCCGCGGCGGACCCGCACGGCGAGGCCCAGGGGCGGCAGTCGCAGCCGCGCAACGGCACGCCACCGCGCAACGCCACGTCGGCGCCGCCGGACCTGGGACGCTACTGGCGTCGGCTGGGCAAGGGCGGTCCGGCGCTGGTCGAGGACCTGGACCCCGGTCTGATCGCGGCGCGCTGGCCCTACACGCTGCTGATCCGGGTGCCCGAGGACGGGCTGCTCGACGTGGTGCAGGTGTTCGCGAACGGCGCCGGCGCCGCCAACGGACGCGGGGGCGCCCCGGCGGAGGACGAGGGCGGGCACCCCTTCGCCGACGACCGTTGTTCGCAGATCTCCACCTGGGTGTTGCGGCTGGCCCGCCATGTCGCGCAGGACCTGGCGCCGCGGGAAACCACCGAGGCCTTCCCCGTGGGGCCGGGCCTGCGCCGCTTCGCCGCCCGCGCGCTGCCCTGCCGCAGCCGGAGCGACCGGGCGCCCTACGTGCTGGTCAACGTGACACAGGCGGAGGAAGCCGGGCATGCCGGCCGGGTCTAGCTTTCGCCATTCCGGCACGGCGCCCGGCGCCCGCCAGGGAGACGCCAAGTCATGCGGATGGTCATGCTGGGTCTGATCTTGGTCTACGTGCTCGGGGCGGCCGGGGGCACCACGGCGGCCGCGGTGGCACGCTGGGAGCGCGGCTGGACCGGCGCCAGCGTGTTGCGCCCCGCGCTCGGCGAGGGCATGAGCTGGCCGCTGCGAGTGCCGGCCTATCTGGAGGACCTTGGACTGGGATGAGCCGGGACGGCGATCGGGAGGGAGCCGATCAGTAGGCCCGCGCGATGGAGAAGTCGAGCGCGTCGAGCAGCGCCTGCTTGATCGGTCCGTCGGGAAAGATCGCCATCGCCTCCCGCGCGTCGCGGGCGTAGTCGTCGGCGCGGCGCAGGGCGTCGTTCAGGCAGTCGTGCCGGGCCAGCAGCTCCATGGCGTGCGGCAGGTCCGCCTCGCTCTGCTCCATGTCCTCCAGGCAGCGCCGCCAGAAGGCCTTTTCCGCGGCGTCGCCCCGGCGGTAGGCCAGCACCACCGGCAGGGTGATCTTGCCCTCGCGGAAATCGTCGCCGACGGCCTTGCCCAGGGCCTTCTGCTCGGCGGAGTAGTCCAGCACGTCGTCGACGAGCTGGAAAGCGATGCCGAGGCCCATGCCGAAGCGCTCCAGCGCCGCTTCCTCCGCCTCCGGCCGCTCGGCGACCACGGCGCCGACCCGGCAGGCGGCGGCGAAGAGCGCGGCGGTCTTCGCCTCGATCACTTCCAGATAGGCCCGCTCGCCGGTATTGGTGTCGTTGGCGGTCAGGAGCTGATGTACCTCGCCCTCGGCGATGATGGCCGAGGCGTCGGAGAGGATCTTCAGCACCTTCAGCGAGCCGTCGGCCACCATGAGCTGGAAGGCGCGGGAGAACAGGAAGTCGCCGACCAGCACGCTGGCCTTGTTGCCCCAGAGGGCGTTGGCCGTCTCCAGGCCCCGGCGCAGGTCGCTCTCGTCCACGACGTCGTCGTGCAGCAGCGTGGCGGTGTGGATGAACTCGACGCAGGCGGCCAGGTGCACGTGGCGGGTTCCCTGGTAGCCGCACATCCGCGCGCTGGCCAGCGTCAGCAGCGGGCGCAGCCGCTTGCCGCCGGCGGCCACGATGTGCCCGGCGAGCTGCGGGATCAGCGCGATCGGCGACTGCATCCGCGCGACGATGACCTCGTTCACGCGCTTGAGGTCGTCCGCGGCCAGCCGCTGCAGCGGCGCCAGCCCGTCGTTCCTCTCCGGCTTGTCCGACGAGTCCGCTCCGGCGGGCAAGGCCACGTGAATTCGCTCCCCTGGTGGCGTTGGTCGCATTCGCCGATATCATAGGCGACGCCGCTGGAAAACAGTCATCGCTAACGAAGAGCATAAGAACGGCGCACCGGCGGTCAAGGTCGCGGCGTCGCACGGGCGACGGGCGCGAGAGCGAAGCACGGCAAGGGAGCGAGAAGGCCATGCGGGAGCTGCTGCGGACGAACGATGTGGTCAAGCTGTCGTGGCTGCAGGCCCTGCTCGCCGACTCCGGCATCGAGGCCGTGGTCCTCGACCAGCACACCTCCATCGTCGAGGGGTCGATCGGCGCCATCCCGCGCCGGCTCTGCGTGGCCGACGAGGACCTGGCGCGAGCCCGCCGCGTCCTGGCCGCGGCCGGGGAGGAGTATGGGGAGTAGGTCCATCCGCCATGACTGGTGCGCTCGCCGTTCGCGAGGATGCGCTGCTGGACGGCCGGGTGCGGCTGCGCCAACCCGCGGCGGGCTACCGCGTCGCCGTCGACCCCGTGCTGCTGGCCGCCGCCGTGGCGGCAAGGCCCGGCGCGCGGGTGCTGGACCTGGGCTGCGGCGTCGGGGGCGCGGCGCTCTGCCTGCTGGCGCGCTGTCCCGGGGCGGTGGTCACGGGCCTGGAGATTCAGCACGATCTGGCCGCGCTGGCGGCGGAAAACGCCAGGCTGAACGACTGTTCGGAGCGCTTCCATGTCGTGCGCGGCGACGTCCTGTGCCCGCCCCTGCGCGGCGGCTTCGACCACGTGATGGCGAATCCGCCCTATCTGCCGGTCGGTCGCGCCCGTCCGCCGGCCACCGCCGGCCGCGCCGCCGCCAACGTCGAGGGCGCGGCGAAGCTGGGCGACTGGGTGGCGGCGGCGCTGGCCCTGGCGAGGCCGCGCGGCGGCGTCACCTTCGTCCACCGTGCCGACCGCCTGGACGAACTGCTCGGCGCGCTGCACGGGCAGGCCGGGGCGATCGTGGTGTTCCCGCTCTGGCCGGCGGCCGGGCGGGACGCGAAACGCGTGCTGGTCCAGGCGCGACGCGATGTCCGGACGCCGCTGCGCCTGGCGGCGGGACTGGTCCTGCACGCCGCGGGCGGCGGCTTCACGCCGGAGGCCGAGGCCGTCCTGCGCGGCGCGGCGGGGTTGTCGATTTGATCGGGGCTTTTCACGCAGGACTTGGCAAGGCCCATCCCTTTGCGCCATTTAGGCTCGCATGAGACTGGTCGAATCGCTCTTCCGCCTGCCGTTGCTGCGCCGTGTGGAATTTCCGCCGGTGGTCGCCGTGCTGCGCCTCGACGGGGTGATCGGCAGCGCCGGCGCCCTGCGCAAGGGGCTGACGCTGTCCGCCCTGGCCGGCCCGATCGAGCGGGCCTTTTCGATGCCGAAGCTGACGGCGGTGGCGCTGGTGGTGAACTCGCCGGGCGGCTCGCCGGTGCAGTCGGCCCTGATCGCCCGGCGCATTCGCGACCTGGCCGAGGAGAAGGAGGTCAAGGTCTACGCCTTCTGCGAGGACGCGGCGGCCTCCGGCGGCTACTGGCTGGCCTGCGCGGCGGACGAGATCTATGCGATGGAGTCCTCCATCGTCGGCTCCATCGGCGTGGTCAGCGCCGGCTTCGGCTTTCCCGAGCTGATCCGGCGGCACGGCGTGGAGCGGCGGGTCCATGCCAGCGGCGACCGGAAGGTCACCCTCGACCCCTTCCAGGAGGAGGACCCGGACGACGTGGCGCGCCTGCGCCGGCTGCAGTCGGACGTGCACGACGAGTTCAAGGACCTCGTGCGCACGCGCCGCAAGGGCCGTCTGCGCGCCGACGAGGCGACGCTGTTCAGCGGCGAGTTCTGGACCGGCAAGCGCGCCTTCGAGCTGGGCCTGGTCGACGGCCTGGGCGAGCTGCGCCATACCCTGCGCGGCATCCATGGCACCAGGGTCCGCCTGAAGCCGATCCAGGCCCGCCGCTCGCTGCTGCGCAAGCTGCCGCTCGGCACGGGCGGCGGCGCCTGGCCGGCGGACTGGGCGGGCGACCTGGTGGCCGCCGTGGAGGAGCGGGCGTTGTGGCAGCGCTATGGCCTTTGAGGTTCGGCCGGCGACTGCGCGCCGTGCTTGACCGGCCGGGCCTCACCCCTCTAAATGGCGCCCATGCTCGGCTTCTCCCTTGGCAAGCTCCTGGTCCTCCTCGCCGTCATCGGGGCGGTCTGGTATGGCTTCAAGTACCTGAGCCGCATGCAGTACCTGCGCGAGCGCCGGGCCGAGGCGCGCGAGCAGATCGATTCCGGCGGCGCGCCGCCGCCCCCGCCCGGACGCGGCCGCCGCAAGCAGGCCGCCGAGCGCCCGGCGGCCGAGGACATGACGCAGTGTCCCGCCTGCCAGGCCTACGTCCCGGCGAAGGGCGCCCGCAACTGCGGCCGGCCGGACTGCCCGTACTGAGCCGCGCACGGGGCGGGCCGCCGCCCGGCTTGGCGCTTGACCGGCGCTGGCGCGGCTCTTACGGTTGGCGCGTCATGGACGGTCAACAGCTTCACGCAGGCCGACTTCGAATTATCGGCCCGGTGTCCGGGGGGACACCGGGACGCGATTCCTTCGTTGTCGAGATGTCGTGCTTGCTGGAGCTGGAAGATGCCCGCGAATTCCCTGTCGCCGTCCGCTGAACGGTCTGCCGTCCAACCCGCCGTGTCGCAAGGGCAGGCCGCGCCCGCCCGCACCGTCACCTGCTATTCCATCCGCGCCGCCGCCGAGCCCGGCGTCATGCCGCGCGTGCTGGAGGTCTTCGCCAAGCGCAGCCTGGTGCCGCAGCGCTGGTACGCCGACCTGATCGGCCCGTCCGGGCGCGAGGAGCTGACCATCGACCTGCAGGTCGCCGACCTGCCGCCGGAGCAGGGCGCCTTCCTCGCGCGCTGCCTGCGGCAGATCTGGGGCGTCGAGGCGGTGCTGACCTCGGAGAAGGGCTTCGCGTGAGCTATCTCGACCGTCTCCGGACCATCCGGCGCTGGGACCCTTCGGCCTACCGTCCGTTCCGGGTCGACGGCGTCCGGGTGGGCCGCGTCCGGCACGAGCTGGCCCGGCGGCTGGCCGAGTGCCCCAGGGTCTTCCAGGTGACGGACGACGCCGTGGCGCTGGCCGAGGGCCTGGGCGACGTGGACGCGCGCAGCGCCGCCGTCCACGACGTCATGGTCGCGCTGGCCGAGCGCGGGGCGGTGCGGTCGCCGCGCGGCGAGACCTATGGCGTGGCGGAGTCCTGGCGGGCGCCCGACCGCCTGCGCCTGGACCGCGGCATGGTGCCGCTGTTCGGCACGAAGTCCTACGGCGTCCACCTGAACGGCCATGTCGACGGGCCGGAGGGGCAGGCGCTGTGGATCGCCCGCCGCGCCAAGGACAAGCGCGTGGCGCCGGGCAAGCTGGACCACATGGTCGCCGGCGGCGTGGCGCACGGCTACGGCCTGATGGAGACGCTGGTCAAGGAGGCCGGGGAAGAAGCCGCCATCCCGCCGGAACTGGCGCGCCGGGCGGTGCCGGTTGGCGCGCTGAGCTATGTCTGCGAGGCGGAAAGCGGGCTGCGCGACGACACGCTGTTCCTGTTCGACCTCTCGGTCCCGGCCGAGTTCATGCCCGAGAACACCGACGGCGAGCTGGAGTCCTTTGCGCTGTGGCCGGTGCCGGAGGCGATGGCGCGGGTGCGCGACACCGACGATTTCAAGTTCAATGTCGGGCCGGTGATGATCGACTTCTTCCTCCGCCACGGCTGGCTGCACCCCGACCACGAGCCCGACTACCTCGACATCGCCGCCGGGCTGCACGGGGATTTCGCCGCGCCGGAGGGGTGATATCGGTCGGCCGGTCGGTCGACTCATGGCACGGCACGGGTCGCGGGGCGTGGCTTGCCCGCGCCCCGAACGTTTCAAGGGCCTGCATGAGCGAAAAGGTTCCGGTCGGGGGCAAGCCCCCGACCGGCAGAATACCCTGCCCGCACCGCGCCCTCCCCGTTGCGTGGTGGCCCCCCGGCCCCTATGGTCGGCGCGCCCGCGAGGCGCTATATGACGCCCAGTCCCGGCGCCCGAGGGGCGCTTTTCCTTGAAATGGCAGACCGGACCGCATGACCGAACGGAGCCTGATCCGCAACTTCGCCATCATCGCGCACATCGACCACGGCAAGTCGACGCTGGCCGACCGCATCATCCAGCTTTGCGAGGGCGTCAGCGAGCGCGAGATGCGCGAGCAGTTCCTGGACAACATGGACCTGGAGCGCGAGCGCGGCATCACCATCAAGGCGCAGACCGTGCGCCTGAACTACCGCGCGCCCGACGGCACCGCGTATGTCCTGAACGTCATCGACACCCCCGGCCACGTCGACTTCTCCTACGAGGTCAGCCGCTCGCTGAAGGCCTGCGAGGGCTGCCTCCTGCTGGTCGACGCCAGCCAGGGCGTGGAGGCGCAGACCCTGGCCAACGTCTACCTGGCGCTGGAGCACGACCTCGAAATCATCCCGGTGCTGAACAAGGTCGACCTGCCCGCCGCCGAGCCCGAGCGCGTGATGCAGGAGATCGAGGACGTCATCGGCCTGGACGCCTCCGACGCGCTGCTGATCTCCGCCAAGACCGGGCAGGGCGTGGCCGAGGTGATGCAGGCCATCGTCGCACGCATCCCGCCGCCCAAGGGCGAGGCCGTGGCGCCGCTGCAGGCGCTGCTGGTGGATTCCTGGTACGACCAGTACCTCGGCGTGGTGACGCTGACCCGCGTCTTCGACGGCACGCTGAAGCCGGGTGTGCAGGCGCGCTTCCTGGGCACGCGGGCGCTGCACGACGTGGGCGAGGTCGGCACCTTCACGCCGCGCAAGACCAAGGCCCGCGAGCTCGGCCCCGGCGAGATCGGCTATCTGATCGCCGGCATCAAGGACATCGACGAGACCCAGGTCGGCGACACCATCACCGACGAGCGCAACCCCTGCGCCAGGCCGCTGGAGGGCTACAAGCCCAGCGTGCCCGTCGTCTTCTGCGGGCTTTTCCCCGCCGACACCAACGACTACGCGGAGCTGCGCGACGCATTGGGCAAGCTGCGGCTGAACGATTCGTCCTTCCAGTTCGAGCCGGAAAGCTCGCCGGCGCTGGGCTTCGGCTTCCGCTGCGGCTTCCTGGGGCTGCTGCACCTGGAGATCGTGCAGGAGCGGCTGTCGCGCGAGTACGACCTGGACCTCATCACCACCGCGCCCTCGGTGGTCTACCGCGTGCACAAGCGCGACGGCGCCACGGTGGAACTGCACAACCCCGTCGACCTGCCCGAGCCGACGCAGATCGACAGCATCGAGGAACCGTGGATCAAGGCGACCATCATGGTGCCGGACAGCTACCTCGGCAACGTGCTGAAGCTCTGCGAGGAGCGGCGGGGCATCCAGGACGACCTGACCTATGCCGGCGACCGGGCGATGGTGGTCTACAAGCTGCCGCTGAACGAGGTGGTCTACGACTTCTACGACCGGCTGAAGTCGGTGACCTCGGGCTACGCCTCCTTCGACTACCAGATGCTGGGGTACTACGACGGGGACCTCGTCAAGGTCGACATCCTGGTCAACGGCGAGCGGGTGGACGCGCTGGCCCTCATGGTCCACCGCGGCCAGGCGGAGATGCGCGGCCGGGCGATCTGCCAGCGGCTGAAGGACCTGATCCCGCGCCAGCTTTTCAAGGTGGCGATCCAGGCGGCGATCGGCGGCAAGGTCATCGCCCGCGAGACCGTCGCCGCCCTGCGCAAGGACGTTACCGCCAAGTGCTACGGCGGCGACGTCACCCGCAAGCGCAAGCTGCTGGAAAAGCAGAAGGAAGGCAAAAAGAAGATGCGCCAGTTCGGCAAGGTCGAAATCCCCCAGTCCGCCTTCCTCGCCGCCCTCAAGATGGAGCAGGAGTAGGGCGGGGCGGCGGGCGCCCAAAACCACCTCCCCCGCTTTCGGGGGAGGTCGGCGCGCAGCGCCGGGTGGGGGCAACGGCGGTCGTGCCAGGCACGCAATCAGCGGGTCTCGCGCGGAGACCCCCCACCCCAGCCCTCCCCCACAAGTGGGGGAGGGAGCCGTTGCGAGGGCCGCCAGACGTTGAACTGACCAGCGCCGTAGCGCCGTAGGGCGGGTTCGCCGCAGGCAACCCGCCGGCTGCCGGGGGCGTCTCGACGGTGGTTGGCGGCTTGCTACGGGCTACTACTACGGGCTACGGGCTATATTTCAATCCCTGACACGCCACACCCTCTGCGCGAATGCCGGGTAGGTCTCCGCCACCTGCCGCGCCACCTCGCCGCGCAGCAGCGCGAGCGTGGCGGCGTCCGGGGCGGGCGTTTCGGGCACCTTCTCCGGCGCGTCGTAGGCGAAGCCGGTGGCTGCGCGGAGGGACTCGCGGGTCTCGCCGGGGTGCAGGCTTTGCAGGCGGAAGCGGGCGGCCTGGCGGTCGAAGGCGAAGACGCAGCGGCCGGTGACCAGGGCGTGCGGGCCGCCGGGGCGGTGGACCTCGGGCGGGCTGGTGCCCGGCGCGCTGACGAAGTCCACGCGCTCGACCAGGGTGCGCGGGCCGTGCTCCTCGCGGAACAGGATGACGCGGGGCACCAGGAAGTAGAGATAGGCCGAGCCGAAGGAGCCGGGGAAGCGCACCTTGCTTTCCGGATAGCCGCCGACGCCGACCAGGTTGATGTTGGCCTGGCCGTCGATCTGCCCGCCGGAGAGGAAGAAGGCGTCGATCCGCCCCTGCGCGGCGCAGTCGAACAGCTCCGTCCCGCCGTCGGTGAAGGGGTTGTGCGCCCGGCTGCCCAGCAGCGACACCCGCGGCCGGCCGCCGCCGCGCGCCCGCGCCAGGAGCGCCGCCGCCCCGGGAATCGGCGAGGCCGCCCCGACGGCCACGTGGCCCAGGCCGTCCAGCATGTCCGCGATGGTGGCGATCAGCAGCTCTTCCCGAGCCGCCGGCGGGTCCCCAAGGGCCGCCGTCGCGCTCATGCCGCCGCCGCGTCCAGCACGTGGTCGCGCAGCCAGGCGCGGAAGCCCTCGTCCGTCCGCGCCGCCGCGACATAGGCCTGGAGCGCCGCCACGTCCGGCGGATAGGCGCCAGCCAGCCCGACCGGCCAGGCGCCGTGCTTCGCCTCGGCCAGCGCGGTGACGTAGAGGCCGGGGATGGTGCCGGCGGCCGTGGCCTCGTCGGCCAGGAGGTCGTCGTCCACCACCTCCTCCACGGTGACCAGCGTCGCCTTCGCGGCGTGCGCCATCACCATCAGCTCGCGGCGCACGCCGATCCAGACGTTGCCCTGGCGGTCCGCCTTGCGGGCGTGGAACAGCGCCACGTCGGGCCGGATGGCCGGCACGGCGACGAGGGGGTCTTGCGTGCCCTCGGGCGCGAAGGGGTTGTCGATGACGGTCCAGTCCGCCCGGTAGCGCAGCAGGTCGCTGCCCAGGATGCCGCGCACGGGCAGGAAGGGCAGCCCCTTCTCCGTCGCCTGCAGGCCGGCGTGGATGGCCGGGCAGGTGGCGTCCTTCATCGCGATGCCGCCCGCCTTCACCGCGGCGGCGAAGCGCGGCGGCAGGCCGTATTCGCCCAGGGTCAGCGCCGCCGCCTCCACGGTCGTCACGCAGCCGGCGCCGATCAGCATGTCCGCCTGGAAGCCCGCCGAGGGCACGCCGACCAGGTGCAGGTCCCTGGCCCCCCGCCGGATCAGCGCCCGCACCGCCGCCATGGCGCAGCCGCTGTAGTCCGGCGGCACCGCCACGCAGGCGCCGTCCGGCACCCGCGCCGCCAGGGCGTCGAGCGGGAGCACTTCGCTGTCGGTCGTCGCCGTCATCCTGTCACCTCGCGCTTCATGACCCGGTCGAGCCTAGCACGACGCGGCCCCGCCGCGCAGTGGGGGCGTGCAAACACGTCTTCATCCGCAAGGATGCACGCCTTATAGAGGCGACCGCGGGGCGCGGGCTCCCGTCCGCGCCCCGAACGTTTCCCGCGCGCCGCGCAGCCTCGCCCCCCGCTCACCGCGCCCGTGCGCCGGTGGGGCGGCGGGGGTCGGCGGCGGCCTCGATCAGGCCGCGTTGGCGGTCGATGCGCAGGACGCAGACGCTGCCCGCCTGCCAGGCGTCGGCCAGCCAGGCGGCGACGTCGTGGCCCATGTCCGCCAGGCGGTCGCCCTGGTCCTCGGCCAGCGCGGCCTCCAGCATCAGCCGGCCGGGCAGGTAGGCGTGCGGCTCGAAGGAGCTCGGGAAGTTGAAGCTGGCGGCGCGCGGCGCCTCGCAGGCCGCTTGCAGGTCCATGCCGAAGACCTGGACATTGGCCAGCACCTGCAGCATCGCCTGCACCTGCACGTCGCCGCCGGGCGTGCCGAGGACCAGCGCCGGCGCGCCGTCCTTCAGCGCCATCGCCGGGTTGGGGGTCAGGCGCGGGCGCTTGCCCGGCGCGGCGGCCGAGGGATGGTCGCGCCGCCCCCAGGACTGCGCCCCGCGCATCGAGGGCACCAGCCCCGTCCCCGGCACCATCGGCGACTGATAGGAGACGTCGCTGGGCGTGGCCGAGACCGCGTTGCCCCAGCGGTCCACCACGGCGAGGTAGGAGGTGTCGCCGGTGCGCGTCGGCTCCGGCGAGGGCGCCTCCGGCGTCGGCGCGTCCCGCGTGGCGGCGCCGCGCCAGGGATCGCCGGGCGGCGGCATGCGGCCGTGCGCCCGGTCGGCGTCGATCAGCCTCCGCCGCCGCGCCAGATAGGCCGGGTCCAGCATCGGCTCGATGGGCACCTCGACGTGGCGCGGGTCGCCGACATGGGCCTCGCGGTCGGCGAAGGCCAGGTCGAGGGCCTCCGCCAGATGGTGCAGGTAGGCGAGCGAGTTGTGCCCGAGGCGGGCCGGCTCGCAACCCTCGAACAGCACCGCCGCCTGCGCCAGCGCCGGCCCCTGGCACCACGGCCCGCAGCAGCGCAGGTCCAGGCCGAAGGCCTCGACGGCAATGGAAGGTTCGTCGCGCACGCGATAGGTGGTCATGTCCGCGCGGGTCAGCCAGCCGCCCAGGGACTCCATCAGCCGCGCCACCTCGCGGGCGATGTCACCCTCGTAGAAGGCGCGGCGGGCCGCCTCGATGCCGGCCGCGCGGTCCTTGCCGCCGGATTCGTCGGCCAGGAAGGTCAGCGTCGCGGCGAGGTCGGGCTGGCGGAAGATCGCGCCGACCTCGGGCGGCCGGCCGTCGGGCAGGTAGACGCGGGCGTTCTCCGGCCAGCGGGCGTAGTCCCCGGCGTGGCGCGCGATGCCCTCGGCCAGGAAGGGGTACATGGCAAAGCCGTCGCGCGCCAGGGCGATGGCCGGCCCGGCGGCCTCGGCGAAGGTCATCGTGCCGAAGTGCTCCAGCAGGGTCAGCCAGGCGTCGGGTGCCGCCGGCACGACGGTGCGCAGCGCGCCCTCCGGGATGTGGCCGTCGTAGGCGTCCTCGAAGACGGCGATGTCGGTGGCGCGCGGCCAGACGCCCAGGCCGTCGATCGTGGTCAGCCGGCGGTCGCGGGCGCGCCAGGCCATGATCGGCGCCACCCCGGCGAATTGCACGATATCCGGCTGTACCACGCCCAGCACCAGCCCGGCGGCGACCGCCGCGTCGGCCGCGTTGCCGCCGGCCTCCAGAACCTCGAAGCCGGCCTCCGCCGCGAGCTCGTGCCCCGCCGCGATGGCGTGGCGGCTGCCGGTCACCGTTTCACGCGCAGTCAAGGCCCTGTCTCCTCCCCTCGCCGCCAGCCACGCTCGTGTTGCCCCGTTGCGAGCGCGCCCGGAAAGTCCTCGCCGGTTCGCGAGTTGCCCCGCATTGCAGCGCACCCCGGCGGCTTTCACCCCCAGGTTGGAAACCATCCGGGAAATCCTGTAAAGGGTGTTCTTTTACGGAATATATGATAACTTCTACAAGATGCGGGCGCGAAGGGGACGCGAAAGCCCGAAGGCGCCGCTGGTTTCGTGCTCCGCGCCGTGTCCCCCGCATTGCCTACAACCAGAAGGATTTCATCATGGCTTCGGCCGCCCCAAGCCGCCGCTACCCCATCCTGATCGAAATGATTCTCTGGGTGGTGGAGATCGCCGCCGGTCTGGCCCTGATGCCGGTGCTGCTCGTCTTCACGCTGAGCGGCCTGCTTTTCAACATGCTTAGAAGTTTCTTCATTTCGTTTGTGCTTATTGTGGTGGTGGTCGTCGCGGCACTTGCCCTTTTGGCGCCGGAGATTCAGACGTGACCGGCCCCGCGCGAGGCCGAACCGAGGGTGGGGGCACGGCGACAGGAGGTATTGCGATTCGCGTTGTAAGAGCCAACTACCGGGACATGCGCTCCTTGCGGGCAGCGCGCGGGGGATCGGACACGATCGACGCGGCGGACGAAAGATGACGGACGGACGACACGGCAACGACGACTGGTACGGCGCCATTGCCGAGGGCTGGGCGGCGGAGGCGGGGGTCGAGCCGGCCGGCGCCTCCGGCCGGAACCCGCAGTCGGCCGGGCACGCGGCCTGGGACGATGCGCCGTGGCATGAGGCCGCCGACGAAGGCGCGGCAACCGACGCGCCGACGTCCGGCGGCGTCGATCCGGCCCTGCTTGAGCGCCTGGACCAGCTCATCGAGGCGATCTGGGCGCTGTCGGAGTCGAACGCGGCGCTGGCCGAGGCGGTCGGCCGGTCGCAGGCCGCCACGGGCGCGCCGGCCGCCGGCGGCAAGGCCAACGGCGCGAACGGCCGGCGCGCCCCGGTCGGTCTGTCCAGCCTGCGCCGGCAGCGCGCGCAGGACGACACCATGCTCTACGGCCCGTCCGACGGGAATCCGAAGTGACCCTTTCCGCCCCACGCGTGCGAACAAAGATCAGCGAGCAAGATGTCACACATCATCGTCTGCAACGATAAGGGCGGCGTCGGAAAGACCCTGGTCTGTCACCTGCTGACGCTGCTGCTGCTCGATCGTGGCGAGTCGTTCAAGGTCATCGAGTGCGAGAAGACCGCGCGGCTGAAGAAGCTGTTCGGTCCGCTCGTCGAGTTCCATCCGATCGACCGGCACCGGGTGGCCGACGTCTACGAGAACCCGGACGTCCTCTTCAGCTACTGGGATGGAATCGCGGAGTCGCTGACCGGCGACACCCGCTGCGTCGTGGACATGGGCGCCGGCGTCACCTTTGCGTTCAGCCGCTGGGCGCAGTCGACCGGCCGCGAGCTGCTGAACCAGGGCGAGAACCTCACCTTCGCGGTGGTGCTGACGATCGAGAACGAGGCGCTGACCAGCGGCGCCAACAACATCCGCACGCTCAGCCGCCTGCTGCCTCGGGCGCGCTTCGTGGTCATCAACAACGAAAAGGACGGCGTCTTCCGCACGCGTCACGGCGAGCAGTCGCAGTTCGTCCGTTTGCCGGCCTGCCGGGTCCCGGCCTGGGACTACCTGCAGAACGCCGGCCGCTTCGACGAGGTGGCGGCCAAGTCCGGCCAGGAGATCGCCGCCGAGTACGGCATGGAGCTGGGCCCCGCCGCGCGCTCGATGCACGCCTTCACCGACTGGCTGCTCACCGCCACCAACAACCTGGAAACCCTGGTGCGGCCGCGCACGGCCGCGCCCCGCTATCGCAAGGCGGGCTGAGCCGGGATGGGTCCGATTCGCGCGGAAATCCGCAGGTACCGCCAGGCGCGCGAGGCCGAGTGGCGCGACTGGGCGGAGGCGACGGCGGATTCGCTGATCACCCTGCCGCCGCGCCACCGCGCGCGGGCGCTGCGCAGGCATCAGTGGGACATGACGGAGCAGGCCTGGTACCGGGTGGTGCAGTCGCTGACGGAAAAGCAGCCCGTGCAGTCGCTCCAGGCCGAAGCCGACGATCCGCCGGCCGACGACGGCAACCCCGATGGCCCCGCGAGCGGGGCCGGCCCGAACGGCCACGCGACGCCCACGGCGACGCCCGTCATGAACGGCGCCCCGCCGGCCCAGGCACCGGCCGCGAGTCCCCCGCCGCTGGCCGACCCGCCGCCGACGCCCTCCGAGTCGCCGGAGATCGCGCCGCCCGAGGAGACCTTCGAGGCACGGCCGAGGGGCCGGCGGCGGCGCGGCTTCGCCAACCACCTCTACGACACCCTCGTGGGTCTGATCACGCTGGGGATCGTGATCGCGGCGATGTGGTGGCTGTTGTCGGGGCAGATCAACTGAGACGGCCGCCGGGCAGCCGCCCCGAGGCGACCGGCGGCACGGCCGCGAGCCGGACAGGAAGGCCATGACGGACCGGGCAGGACAGGGAACTCCATTGACCAGGCTGACACTCGGACCCGTCTGGTTCGCTGGCGTGGCGCTGCTGATCGTTCTCGCGGCCCTGCCGCTGTCGCTGCAGAGCCAGTTCATCCTGGCGGCGTTTCTGATCGGCATCCTGGCCGTCATCAAGTTCCTGCGCCTGCGCGGCAAGTGGCGGATCTTCCTGATCGTGCTCGGCGTCTTCATCGTCGTGCGCTATTTCATCTGGCGCACGACGGAGACCATCCCCTTCGGTGCCGAGCCGACGGTCTTCGTCCCCGGCCTGCTGCTGTATTTCGCGGAGCTTTACGCCGTGCTGATCCTGCTGGTCGGCGCCTTCTCGGTGTCCCGGCGGGTGGAGTGGCCGCGCTCGCCGCTGCCGTCCGATCCGGCGAGGCTGCCGACGGTGGACGTCTTCGTGCCCAGCTACGACGAGGACCCGGAGCTGCTGCGCACCACGCTGCTGGGCTGCATGCAGATGCGCTATCCGGCCAGCCGCCTGAACGTCTACCTTTTGGACGACGGCGGCACGCTGGCCAAGCGCCGCCAGGACGACCCGGCCAAGGCCGCCGCCGCGCACCGGCGGCACGAGACGCTGAAGGCGCTCTGCAAGGAAATCGGTTGCCACTACCTCGCGCGCGAGCGCAACGAGCACGCCAAGGCCGGCAACCTGAACGCCGCGCTGCCGCGCACTCACGGCGAGCTGATCGCGGTGTTCGACGCCGACCATGTGCCGACGGCGGAGTTCCTGGAATACACCGTCGGGCACTTCCTGGAGGACCCGGACCTCTTTCTCGTGCAGACGCCGCACTTTTTCCTGAACGGCGATCCGCTGGAGCGCAACCTGGACACCTTCAGCGACCAGCCCAGCGAGAACGAGATGTTCTACAACGTCATCCAGCCCGGGCTGGACAACTGGAACGCCACCTTCTTCTGCGGCTCCGCCGCGCTGCTCAGCCGCCGCGCGCTCAAGGCCAACAACGGCTTCAACGGCCAGTCCATCACCGAGGACTGCGAGACCGCGCTGCACCTGCACGCCCAGGGATTCAACAGCCGCTACGTGCGCAAGCCGTTGATCGCCGGCCTGCAGCCGGAGACGATGAAGGACTTCATCCGCCAGCGTACCCGCTGGGCCCAGGGCATGATGCAGATCTTCATCCTGAACAATCCCCTGTTCAAAAGAGGGCTCACCCTGCCGCAGCGCCTGGCCTACACCTCCAGCATGATGTTCTGGATGTTCCCCTTCGCGCGGCTGACCATGGTGCTGGCGCCGCTCTTGTTCCTGTTCTTCAGCCTGGAGATCTACGAGGCCACGGTGCCGGAGTTCCTGGCCTACACGCTGCCGTCCATCATCGCCATGCTGATCATGTCGAACTTCCTTTACGGCCGCGTGCGCCCGCCGCTGATTTCGGAGCTTTACGAGTTCCTGCAATGCACCTTCCTGTCGCGGGCGCTGCTCTACGTCGTGCTGCGTCCGCGCGCGCCGAAGTTCGGCGTCACGCCCAAGGCCGAGCCGATGAACGTGCGCCACCTGTCGCCGCTGGCGGGGCCGCTGATGGTGCTGGTCGTGCTGATGCTGGCCGGGCTCGTGGTCTCGATCTGGCGCTTCTGGACCCAGCCCGACCTGCACGACGTGTTCATCGTGGTCAGCGGCTGGAATGTCTTCAACTTCCTGATCGGCCTGGCCGGGCTGGGCGTCATCCTGGAGAAGCCACAGCGCCGCCGCGCGCCGCGCTTTCCGCTGAACAAGATCGGCGTGGTGCGCATCGACGGCATGGACGTGGGCGCGGCCTTCGACGACGCCTCGGCGACGGGACTGCAGCTTCGCCTGCCTCGTCGCGTCCTGCACGACCTCCAGGGCGGGACCAGCCGGGTCACGCTGATGGCGGCCGGCCGGCGCGACGAGGACCGCGCGAACTGGGCCGGGCTCGGCATCCCGCTGGAGGTCGTCAACATCCGGCCGGGCAGCGACGACATCCACATCGGCGCCCGCTTCGCCCCGGCCACGCTGGCTCACCATAGGGCGATGGTGCGCCTGGTGTTCAACGACGGTCGCGAGTGGGCCCGCTTTCTGACCGGGCGGCACCGGGAGCCGAAGCTGCTCACCGGGCTGGGCCGCTTCCTGCGGCTCAGCCTGCGGGCGGGGGTGCGCTTTCCGCTGTTCCTGTGGCAGCTCTACAGCGAGGGCCGGCGTCCCGAGCGGGAGGCCCCGTCCAGCGACACCACCGCCGCCACCTGGCAGCCCGGCCCGCCCGCGGCCCAGCCGGCGCGCTCGGAGTGAGGCCATGACGGCGGCACGGCGACAACATTCGACCCCGCGCGTCGCGACGGCTTTTGCCGCGGCGCTGCTGGGCGCCATGCTGGTCGCCGCTGCCGCCACGCCGGCGGCGGCGCAGGACCTGACCGCGCCCACCAAGCTCTACCCGACCGAGTCGGCCGGGACGAGCTCCGGCGACGAGGCCGCCACGGGGCCGGGTGGCCAGCGCCTGCCTGCCCCCAAGCCGGCCGCGCCGGCGGAGACGGACACGCGCGATGCCCGCCCGCCCCGCGAGGAAATCGCGCTGTATCCCGTCGCCGCGAACGCGCCGAACGGCATGCTGCGCCTCGGCACCGAATGGGCCAGCCACAGCTTCGGGTTTTCGGTGCCGCAGCCGGCGCAGGCCGTGCAGGCCACGCTCGTCACCCGCTTCCAGAACGCCGCCGATGTCCTGCCGGCGCGCTCGCGGCTGGTCCTCAGCGTGAACGGCGAGGCCGTGGCGCGGCTGCGGCCGGCCGCGATCACCGGCCAGGCGGAGGTGGCGGTGGGCGTGCCGGTGTCGCTGCTGCAGGCCACCGGCAACACCCTGACCATCAGCACGCGCCACGCCCACCGCGTGAGCTGCACCCTCAACAGCGTCCACGACCTCTGGACCAAGATCGACGCCACGGCCACCCGGCTGGATATCCGCTATCGCGAGGTCGTGCCGCCGATCCGCCCGGGGAACATCAACGTCTGGCTCGGCGCGGGGGTGTTCGGCGCGCGTCCGGTCACCATGCTGATTCCCGGCGCGCTGGACGGGGAGGCGCTGCTGAGCCAGGCGGCCTATGTGGCCCAGGGGCTGGGTGCCCGCCTGCCGGCCACCCAGCGGGAGATCGTGGTTGCCCCGACGCGCGCCGCCGTCGCCGCCGCCGGCGACGTGCCGGCCGAGGCCTTCGCCGGGGTCGACATCCCGGCGATGCGGCGGGGACTCTACGTGCTGCTCGGGACCCGCGAGGAGCTGCGGCCGCTGCTCGGCGGCGATCTGGCCGCGGAGATCGTCGGGCCGCATTTCTCCGTGCATCGGCTCGGTGGCGATCCGGGCAAGGTCGCCTTCGTGGTTTCCGGGATCTCGCGGACGGACGTGCTGGACGCCGCGCGGCGCTTCGCCGGCCTGGACGACCGGGGCGGGCCGAGCCGCCTGGAGCCTTTGCCGCCGCAGAACCCGCGCTGGCCCCGGCTGGAGGCCGGACCGACCTACACCCTGGCCGATCTCGGCTATCGCAGCCGCCGGTTCGACGGCCTGCAATACCGGGAGATCGTGGCCTGGTCCCTCCCGGCCGACCTCTTCCCGCGCCATCAGCAGGAAGCGATCATATCCCTCAACTATGCCTACGGGGCCGACCTGGGCCCGGACGCGGAGCTGGTGATCCACCTGAACGGCGAAACGGTCGCGGCCTTCGACCTGGACGACGCCGACGGCGAGATCGTCGACGGGCGCCAGCTACGCCTGCCGCTCACATATTTCCGTCCGGGGCGCAACGATCTGACCTTCGAGGCCAAGCTGCCCGTGGCCGAGGGGACCGACTGCCTGGCCCTGTCGGAGGCGCCCGACCCCGACGGCGGCGGGCGGACCCGCTTCGCCCTGTTCGAGGACACCTCGATCGCCTTCTCGGACTTCTCGCGACTGTACACCCTGCCCGATCTGCATCTGCTGTCGAGCGACGGCTATCCCTACACGGCCGCGCAGGACGAGCCGGTGGACCTCTACGTCGCCTCCCCGCATCCGGGACCGATCAGCGCCGCCCTGACCCTGGTCGCGCAGCTCCGCGGGCGCGGCGGACCCGGCTTCGACATCGTGGGGTTCCATCGCTTTCCTTCGCTGAGCAGCCGGGACATGCTGATCGTCGGCAGCGCGCCGCGCCTGGACTCGGAAGTCCTCGACGCGGCGCCGGTCGCGCGCGATCAGCTCATCGGCACCTTGGTGGAGCCGGCGCAGCCCGCGATCGACGGTCCCGGCGGCGGGAGCGTCGCCGGGCCGCGGGCGGCCGCGCCGCCCGCGAGCGGCATGGCCTCTGGCGAGGCCGAGGGCGTGCAGGACTGGCTCGAAAGCCGGCGCACGCGCGACGCCGCGCCGCGGCGGCGGTCGACGCCGGAATCGGACCTCGGGCCGGTGCGGCGCGGCCTGCGGCGGCTGACCGAGATGGCGGCCCAGGCCAGGGAGGGCGACGGGCGCCTCCGCGTGCCCTTCGATCCGACGGGCCTGGTGATGCAGTATCAGTCGCCGCAGGCGCCGGGCGAGACCTGGACGGTCGTGTCGGCCGCCTCGCCGGCGGCGCTGGGCGCGGCGGCGCGCGACCTGGCGCGAGGCCACCTGTGGCACGGATTCGCCGGGCAGGCGCTGTTCTTCAAGTCCGGCGGCGCGCGGATCGACGCGGCAACGCCGGACGATCGCTACTACATCACCTCGGGCGACGTGGACATGGCGACGCTGATGCTGGTCGCGGGCAACTGGTTCTCCGAGGGCGTGATCGTGCTGATCGCCCTGGTGCTGGTCACCTGCATGCTGTTCGGGGCGTTGACCTACAACATGCTGAGCCGCGCGGGACGCGACACCGATGAGATCTGAGCTGGCCCGCCTTGTCGCCCTTCTGCTGAGCGCCCTGTTCGCCGCCGGGCCGGCGCTGGCGTGCTCCGCGTCCGGCGCGCTGATGCCCGCGGGCGCGGCGTGGTCGCAGTTCAAGTCGCGCTTCGTCACCGCCGACGGGCGCGTCGTCGACACCGGCAACGACCGCATGACGCACTCGGAGGGGCAGGGCTACGGCATGCTGCTGGCCGTGGCGCGCGACGATCCGGCCACCTTCGCCCGCCTCTGGTCCTGGACCTACACCAACCTGATGATCCGCTCGGACGGGCTGCTGGTCTGGCGCTGGGGGCCGGACGCGGATAAGCCGTACTCCGACCTGAACAGCGCCGGCGACGGCGACGTCCTGGTGGCCTACGCCCTGCTGCGCGCGGCCGAGTCGTGGGACCGCCCGGACTACCGGCGGAGCGCGCTGCGGCTGCTGGACAGCATCCGCGAGCACCTGGTGCGCGAGGTGGCCGGGCATACCGTGCTGCTGCCGGGCCCCGAGGGCTTCGAGCGCGAGGACTCCGTCGTCCTCAACCTGTCGTACTGGGTCTTCCCGGCCTTCGAGGCTTTCGCGGAGGCACAGGACGCGCCGGTCTGGACCGAGCTGGCGACCAGCGGCCGGGCGCTGGTGGATGCCGCGGCCTTCGGCCCCTGGGGGCTGCCGCCGGACTGGCTGGTCCTGACCCGCGACGGCGCGGTCGAGCTGCCGGCGCCGGAGCAGTTCAAGCCGGTGTTCGGCTACAACGCGATTCGCATTCCCCTCTACCTGCTCTGGGCCGGCCAGGACGAGGCGGGCATCCTCGACCGCCTGGCGCGATTCTGGACCGAGGCGGGGCCCGGCGGCGCCATGCCCCTGGTCGCCGACCTGGCCACCGGCGAGGTCGCGCAGGCCGGCGACAATCCGGGATTCCTGTCGGTGCGCAACCTGGTGGCCTGCGCCCGCGGCGAGCGGGCGGTGGCCGTGTCCGACGTGCGCTTTACCGAGGATATCGACTACTACGCGGCCAGCCTGATCCTGCTGAGCTGCCTGGCTTCGGGACGGACGTCATGGACCTGCGCGGAAAACTGAGCCTCCTCGGGCTGCACCTCTGCCTGGGGCTGGCGGTGGCGGCCCCGGCGGCGACGGCCCAGGACTCCGCCGCCGATCCGCCGGCGAACCAGGGGGTGCGCATCACCCCGCCGCCCGGCGAGAGCGGCGAGGCGTTCCTGGACACCCAGCCGACGCGGCAGAAGGCGATCACGCCCGCCGACATCGCGGCGCTGCGCTATTACCTGCGCAGCGGCCAGCGCGAGAAGTATCGCGCGGAGGTGGCCCGGCTGCGGCGCATCGACCCGACCTGGACGCCGCCGCCCGACCTGGACCGCCCCGGCCCGCTGGTCGACGAGCGGCCGCTGTGGGAGCTGTTCAGCGCCGGGAAGTACGGCGAGCTGCGCTCGCGCATCGCCACCCTGAAGCAGCAACATCCCGGCTGGGAGCCTTCCCGGGCGCTGCGCCGGCAGCTCTCCCTGGCCGAGGAGCGCCAGCGTTTGATCGCCGCCAGCGACAACAGGCAATGGCGGACCGTGATCGCCGTGGCCGAGGCGACCCCGGAACTGCTGGCCTGCGAGAGCGTGGACATGATGTGGCGCACCGCCGAGGCCCACGCCGAGCAGGGGCGCAAGCGCGAGGCGCACGACCTCTACGCCGACATCCTGCGTGACTGCGCGGACACCGACGTGCGGCTGGCGACGCTGCTGAAGGCGGACCGGCACTTCTCGGGATCGCGTCTGGAAAGCCTGGTGGCGTTGGAGCGCCGGCGCGAGCACGGCCGCCAGGAACAGGCGGCCTTTCGCAAGGTGCTGAGCCAGCTTCAACTCAGCCGGCTGGCGCGCGCCGCCTCGGGCCGCGGCGGCATTCCCGCGGGCGAGCTGGAGCGCTATCAGAAGGAGGCGCGGGCCGAGAAGAGCGTCGCCAAGGCGAACCTGATCGGCTGGTACTACTTCAACCGCAAGCAGGACGAGGCCGCCCGCGCGTGGTTCCGCCGCTCGATGGACTGGCGGGCCAACGCCGAGGCGGCGCGCGGCCTGGCCGAGAGCTATCGGCGCACCGGCGACCACGACAAGGCCGAGGCGCTGGCCCGGGACTGGCGCGGCAGGTCGAAGGCGCTGCGCCGGGTTCATGCCAACGTGGCGCGGGAGCGCCTGACCGGCGAGCTGGGCGGGCTGACGCCGGAACGCCTGGAGCGCTATCGCAGGATCGCCGTCGAGGAGAAGGACGCCGGCCTGGCCAGCGCGCTGGGCTGGCAGGCCTACAACGCGCGGAACTATGCGGCGGCGGCCACCTGGTTCGAGCGCGCGCTGTCCTGGAAGCCGGATTCGGGCGCCGCGGAGGGGCTGGCCCTGGCGTACTTCCAGATGGGCGAGCAGGCGAAGTTCCGCGCGGTGGTCGACGAATGGGGGCCGAAATACGCCGCCGTCCGGGAGCTTGGCGAGAGCGTCGGCGCCACCGGCCCGCTGGGCAAGGCCGCGGGCACGGGGAACTACGGCAAGTGCGTCCGCCTGGCCCGCGAGCTGCGCGGCGGCGACGCCTACGACGCCGGCGCGGCGCTGCAGAGCGGCTGGTGCCTGCTGGCGCTGGAGCGGCCGACCGAGGCCCGCTTCCGCTTTCGCGAGGCGGCGGACATGGCCGGCAAGGGCAACAAGGTGCTGCGCACCGACGCCGCGACGGGGGAGGCGATGGCGCTGCTGTCGCTGGACCAGCCCGAGCGCGCGATGGCGGCGATCGAGCGCGCCGATGTGCCGGACGACATGCGCCGCGAGCTGAAGGCGCGGGCCCTGGCGCGTCAGGCCTTTCTGGCCCACGAGCGGGAGCGCTACCGTCTGACGCTCGACCTGATCGCCCGGCGCGCCGCGATCGCGCCGCCGGATCGCGGTCTGTCGATGCTGCACGGCTGGACCCACTACCAGCTCGGCAACTACTTCGACGCCAACGACATCTTCAAGCGCCTCGACCGCAACCTCAGCACCGAGGACACCCGCCACGCGCTGGAGGCGGTGCGCGAGGCCATGCACGGGAACACGATCATCTGATGGCGCCGAGCTTCGCGAATCAGGGCACTGCGAAGGCTTCATGCTTCGACAGGCTCAGCATGAGGAACTTCCGTCAGGGCGCCAAGTCGCCATGTCAGCACGAGTCCCTCATCTTGAGCTTGTCGTCCC
>CAZLNO010000038.1:0-31080 GCA_964561005.1 uncultured Rhodovibrionaceae bacterium
TCGTTCAGCGTGGGGTGGCCGTGGAAGGCGCGGGCGACGTCCTCGGCGGAGGCGGCGAACTCCATCGCCATGACGATCTCGTGGATGGTGTTGCCGGCCTCCGCGCCCATGACCATGCCGCCCAGCACGCGGTCGGTCTTCGCGTCGGCCAGGATCTTCACGAAGCCCTCGGTGAAGCCGTTGCAGCGCGCCCGCGAGTTGGCGGTCATCGGGAACTTGCCGACCTTGTAGTCGACCCCGGCCTCCTTCAGTTCGTCCTCCGACTTGCCGACGTAGGCGATCTCCGGCCACGTGTACACGATGCCGGGGCAGGTCAGGTAGTTCACGTGGCCGTGCTGCCCGGCCAGGATCTCGGCCACGGCGACGCCCTCCTCCTGGGCCTTGTGCGCCAGCATGGGGCCGGGGATCACGTCGCCCAGGGCGTAGATATGGGGCACGCTGGTGCGGAAGTGGTCGTCCACCTCGATGAAGCCGCGCCGGTCCATGGTCACGCCCTGGGCGTCGGCGCCCAGGCCCTCGGTGTAGGGCTTGCGGCCGATGGCGACCAGGACGTTGTCCGCCTCGACGACCTCGGCGTCGCCGCCCTTGGCCGGCTCGACGCTCAGCTTCACCTTGGATTTCAGCACCTCGGCGCCCGTCACCTTGGTGCCCAGGCGGATGTTGAAGCCCTGCCGCTTGAGGAACTTGTGGAACGCCTGGCCCAGCTCGGCATCCATGCCGGGCAGCAGGCGGTCCAGGAACTCGACGACGGTCACCTCGGCGCCCAGCCGGTGCCAGACCGCCCCCATCTCCAGCCCGATGTAGCCGCCGCCGACCACCACGAGGTGCTTGGGCACCTTGGACAGCGACAACGCGCCGGTGGAGGAGACGATGCGATCCTCGTCCATCGGCACGCCCGGCAGCTCGGCGTGGGCGGAGCCGGTGGCGATGACGATGTTCTTCGTCTGGAGCTTCTGCTTGCCGTCGACCGTGACCTCGTGGGGGCCGGTGATCTTGCCGGCGCCCTTCACGTAGTCGACCTTGTTCTTCTTGAACAGGAACTCGATGCCCTTGGTCAGGTCGCTCACGACCTTGTCCTTGCGCGAGAGCATGGCGTCCAGGTTCAGCTTGGCCTTGCCGACCTCGATGCCGTGCTCGGCCAGTTCGTGCCGCGCCTCGGCGAACTTCTCGCTGGACTGCAAGAGCGCCTTGGAGGGGATGCAGCCGACGTTCAGGCAGGTGCCGCCCAGCGCCCCGCGCTTCTCCACGCAGGCGGTCTTCAGGCCAAGCTGCGCGGCGCGGATGGCGCAGACATAGCCGCCCGGCCCGCCGCCGACGATCACGACGTCGTATTGCGTCTCGCTCATGAGCTGTGAGTCCCCCTGTTCGGCTGCTCCCTGACCGGGTCGCCGGCGCGCTCGGGGCGCCGCCGGCCTCCCCGAGCGCGACCTTGCCGCAATCGCCACGCGCGGACAAGGCCGGCCGCGCGGGTGCCGCGTCGGGCAAGGGCGCCGGCGTTCCGGGCTTCCGCTCTTGTGTCGAGGGACGTCTTTCGCCAAACTGCGGTACGAACAAAAGAAAACGCGGCGTGCGTGGGTGGCTACCACAATATCATCTGCCAGACGGACAGTATGTCGGTGCGCCAGGAGTGCGCCTTCGGCCTGTTCTGCTGCGCGCGCCCCGAAAAACGATCGATAATAAAGGGGAGGAAGACGCGCATGGCGGGCGAGGCACCCCATTTCTCGGCCGAGACCTTCCTGGTCGGGCCAAGGCGCTATTCCTTGTGGCCGGCGGACACCGAGGCGGTATCGCTCGCGCCCACCATCAAGATGGTCCGCTTTCCCGACCACGCCGATCTGAACGCCGTCCTGCGGCGGGAAATCCTGGCCGAGGAGGCGAAGCGCCGGGCCGAGGCGGCGCCGCCCTCAAGGGCGCTGGGCGGGCAGAAGCTGCGCCGGCCGGATGGCTGGGACAGCCCGGCCTTCCAGGTGCTGCACGCGCGGGCGCTGGCCCTGTTCCGCAACGTCCTGCGCTGCAACGAGGCGCACGTCGGCGCGTGCTGGATCAACGTCTACCGCCATGGCGAGTCGATCGGGCCGCACAGCCATCGCCGGGCCAAGGCCAGCCTGGTCTACATGCTGGACGAGGGCGACCCCGACCCCGAGTGTCCGGTCAGCGGACGCTTCTGCATCGCCGATCCGCGGCTGGACATCTGCGCGCAGATGGAAAAGGGCTGCCTCAGCAACCCCTGCTATCCGGACATGCGGGAAGGCGCGATGCTGATCTTCCCGGCCCCGGTGGTCCACTACGTCCCGACCTATTTCGGCCAGCGGCCGCGCATCACGGTGTCCTGGAACCTCTCGGACCAGGCGCTGGGGGGCTCGCAGGCGGACGCCATCGAGGCGGCGCGGCGACAGGCGGGGCAGACCACCTCGTCATGATCGGCGCTCACCCCAGCCCCAGCACGTCCTGCATGCTGTAGTGGCCGGGGTCCTGGTCGCGCGCCCACAGCGCCGCGCGCACGGCGCCCTGGGCGAAGATGGCGCGGCTGCCGGCCTTGTGGGTCAGCTCGACGCGCTCGCCGGGGCCGGCGAAGACGACGGTGTGCTCGCCCGCGACGTCGCCGCCGCGCAGCACGGCAAAGCCGATGTCGCCCTCGCGGCGCGACCCGGTCTCGCCGTCGCGCCCGCGGTCGGCCACCTCGTCCAGCGCCACCCCGCGCCCGGCCGCCGCGGCCCGGCCCAGCGCCAGCGCCGTGCCCGAGGGCGCGTCCACCTTGTGGCGGTGGTGCATCTCCACCACCTCGATGTCGAAGCCGGAGTCGAGGGCGCGGGCCACCTGCCGGACCAGATTCAGCAGCAGGTTGACGCCCAGGCTCATGTTCGGCGCCTGCACGACCTGGGTGTGCCGGGCGGCGCGCCGCACGGCCTCCTGCGCGCGCTCGTCGAGGCCGGTGGTGCCGAGCACGTAGACGACCTTGGACTGGGCGGCCAGCTCCGCGTGCTTGGCCGTCAGCGCCGGCGTGGTGAAGTCGATCACGGCGTCGGCCGCCGCGAAGAGGTCCACCGGATCGCCCATCGCCGGCGCCTCCAGCCGGCCGAGGCCCGACAGCTCGCCCAGGTCCGCGCCGACGTCGGGGCTGTCCGGCCGCACGGTGCCGCCGGCAAGCGCGCAGTCGGGATGCTCGGCGATGGCCTGCACCAGCATCCGCCCCATGCGCCCGCGACAGCCCGTCACCCCGATGCGATAGCCGCTCATGATGTCCTCCCTGCTCCGCGCCGGAAGGTGAGTAGCACGGCGCGCGCCGTCCTGGGAAGCGGCCCATGCCCGTCTTGCGAGCCTCTTGCGTCCCGCGCTATACAAGATGAATGCGCCAGGGGGGCTCAGAACTCCAGATGTTGCGGATTGGCGGGGACGAGGTGCCCGTCGAGGTGCGCGTTCACGCCCGCGCGCGGCGCATCTCCCTGCGGGTGGATCGGGCGAACGGCCGGGTCCGCCTGACCCTGCCGCGCGGCGTCAGTCTGGCCGAGGGCCTGCGCTTCGCCGCCCGGCAGGAAGACTGGGTGGCCGGCCGGCTGGCCGCCCTGCCGGAGCGCGTGCCCTTCGCGGACGGGGCGGTCGTGCCGGTCCTGGGCCACGCGCACGTCATCCGCCACCGCCCGTTCGCGCGGCGCGGCGTCTGGCGGGAGGCCGGCGCGATCCACGTCTCCGGCCCGGCGGAGCACCTGCCCCGGCGCGTCGGCGACTTCCTGAAGCGCGAGGCGCGCGCCGCCATCGCCCCGCGCGCCCGCGAGCTGGCCGCGCGCATCGGGCGGACGCCGGGCCGCATCACCCTGCGCGACACCCGCAGCCGTTGGGGAAGCTGCAGCGCGCGCGGCGACCTGAATTTCTCCTGGCGGTTGGTGCTGGCCCCGGAGGAGGTCCTCCATTACGTCGTCGCGCACGAGGTCGCCCACCTGCGCCACCTGGACCACGGGCCGCGCTTCTGGGCGCTCTGCGCGGAGCTGCACGGCCCGACCGAGGCGCCGCGCGCCTGGCTGCGCGCGGAGGGGGCGGGGCTGCTGCGCTATGGCTGAGCCGCGCGGCAGCCTTGCGCAAGCGCGGCTTGGCGCGGTGGCCGGCACGGGCCATGCTGCCACCGTCACCCTGTTCGCTTCACTGAGTCGGACGACCGCGTGAAGTCCCAGTCCGAAGGCCCCATCCTCGTCGTCCTCCTGACCGTCCTGGTCGCGCTCGGGCCGATCTCGACCGACCTCTACCTGCCGTCGCTGCCCGCCATTTCGCGCGCGCTGAACGCCGGGAGCGGGGCGACGCAGCTCACGCTGTCGGTGTTCATGGCCGGCTTCGCGGTCAGCCAGCTCGCCTATGGCCCGCTGTCGGACCGCTTCGGCCGGCGGCCGGTGCTGCTGGGCGGGCTGGGCATCTACCTGGTCGCCACGGTCGCCTGTATGCTGGCGCCGTCGATCGAGGCGCTGATCGCCGCGCGCTTCCTGCAGGCCGTCGGGGCCTGCGCCGGGCCGGTGCTGGGCCGGGCGATCGTGCGCGATGTCTTCGGCCAGGCGCGGGCGGCGCAGGTGATGTCCTACATCGCCTTCGCCATGGCGATCGCGCCGGCGCTGGGACCCATCCTGGGCGGCTATCTGCAGGTGGCCTTCGGCTGGCGGGCGACCTTCGTGGCGCTGATCGTCTTCGCGCTGATCGTGCTGGCCGGGGTGCTCTCCCGCCTGCCGGAGACCAACGCCCGGCGCGACCCCACGGCGACGCAGCCCATGCGTCTGGTCGCCAACTACCGGGCGCTGGCGGCCGACCCGCTGTACCGCGGCTATGTGGCGACGCTGGTCCTGGTCTTCTGCGGCATCTTCTCGTTCATCTCCGGCTCGTCCTTCGTGCTGATCGAGGCGGTGGGGCTGAGCCCCGACCAGTTCGGGCTCAGCTTCGCGGCCATCGTCGCGGGCTACATGGCCGGCACCTTCGCCTCGGGCCGCCTGACGCGGCGGCTGGGCGTGGCGCGGATGGTGGAACTGGGGCTGGCGGCGGCGCTGGCCGGCAGCCTGCCGATGGCGGTCCTGGCGCTGGCCGGCCACGCCTCGGCGCTCACCGTCGTGCTGCCGATGGCGGTGTTCATGGCCGGCGCGGGCATGGTGTTGCCGAACGCCATGGCCGGGGCGGTCGGGCCGTATCCGCGGATGGCGGGCAGCGCCTCGGCCCTGCTGGGCTTTGTGCAGATGGGCACGGCGGCGCTGGTGGGCGCGGCGGTGGGGCATCTGCACGACGGCACGCCGCGTGTCATGGCCGGGGCGATCGCGCTGGTGTCGGTGCTCGGCGCGCTGAGCTACTGGCGGATGGTGCGGCCGCTGACGGCGGCACGGCCGGAGCCCGCCTCCGGCGCGTGATCACTTGCCCCGCGCCTGCGGTCCCGAGCGCGAACCGGCGGCCTCCTCCCCCGAGTCCGGGGCCGCCGTGCCGCCGCTGCCGCCGCCGCCGCCGAGCGAGCGCAGGATGCGCTCGATGACGCCGCCGCCCCGGCTGTCGTCCCGGGTGTCGCTCCCGCTGTCGTCGGTGCGCTCGGCGACATGGATTTCCAGGCCGGGCAGCGGCCGCGCCGGCTCGCCTTCCAGGGCGCGCCCGATCACCCGCCGCCAGATCTTCGCCGGCAGGGTGCCGCCGGTCACGTTCTTCATCGGGCGGCCGTCGTCGTTGCCCACCCAGACCCCGCTGACCAGCCCGGCCGTGAAGCCGACGAACCAGGCGTCGCGCGAGTTCTGGCTGGTGCCGGTCTTGCCCGCCGCCGGGCGGCCGGGATCGGCCGCCTGGCCGGTGCCCCAGACCACGTTGGCGCGCAGGATGTCGGTCATGCGGGCGACGTGGCGCGGCGCGACGACCTCGCCGGCGCCCCCGCCCTGGCGGCGATGCAGCACCTGGCCGCCGCTGTCCCGGATCTCGCGGATGCCGTAGGGAAAGACGCCGTGCCCTCCGTTCGCGAAGACGGCGTAGGCGCCGGTCAGCTCCAGCAGGCTGACCTCCGAGGTGCCCAGCGCCAGGCTGGGGTGCGCCTTCAGGTCCGAGTCGATACCCAGTCGGCGGGCGGTGTGTATGACCTCCTGGATGCCCACGCGCTGCGCCACCTGCACGGCGACGGAGTTGAGCGAGCGGGCGAAGGCCTCGCGCAGGGTCACCGTGCCGTAGTAGCGGTCGGCGTAGTTGTCCGGCGACCAGCCGTCGACCTCCACGGGCCGGTCCTCGAACTTGTGGCTGGGGGTCAGCCCCTGCTCCATGCCCGCCAGATAGACGAAGGGCTTGAACGCCGAGCCCGGCTGCCGCTTGGCCTGGGTGGCGCGGTTGAACTGGCTCTCGCGATAGCTGCGCCCGCCGACCATCGCCTTGACCGCACCGTCCGGGCCCATCATCACCAGCGCCGCTTGGCCGGCCCGGCTAGCCTGGCCCTCGGCCGCGAGCACGGCCTGCACCTGCTGCTCGGCCAGGCGCTGCAGGCGCAGGTCCAGCGTCGTCTGCACGACCAGATCCTTGGGGTGATAGCCGACGTAGTCCTGCACCCCGGCCAGCGCCCAGTCGGCGAAGTAGCGTCCGCGCCAGGCCGAGGCGGTGCGGCCGCGGCTGCGCTGCCGGGCGGCGCGGACGGCCTCCTCCTGGGTGATGTAGCCGGCGGCCACCATGTCCTGCAGCACGATGGTGGCGCGGCGGTGCGCGGCCTCGGCGTCGGCGGCCGGGTTGTAGCGCGACGGCGCCTTCAGCAGCCCGGCCAGCATCGCCGCCTCGTAGAGGTTCACCTCCGCCGCCGGCTTGCCGAAGTAGCGCCGGGCCGCCGCGTCCACGCCGTAGGTGCCGGCGCCCAGGTAGACCCGGTTGAGGTAGAGGGCGAGGATTTCGTCCTTGCTGAACTCGCGCTCCAGCCAGAAGGCCAGGATCAGTTCCTGCACCTTGCGCTTGATCGTGCGCTCGGGCGTGAGGAAGAGGTTCTTGGCGAGCTGCTGGGTGATGGTCGAGCCGCCCTGCACGATCCCCCCGGCCCGGATGTTGGCCAGCATGGCCCGCGCCAGGCCGAAGGGGTCGACGCCGAAGTGGCTGTAGAAGCGGCGGTCCTCCACCGCCATCACCGCCTTGGGCAGCACCGGCGGCAGGTCCGACAGCGTGACCGTCTCGCCGTAGAGGTCGCCATAGGACGCCAGCACCGAGCCGTCGGCGGCCAGCAGCGTGACGCTGGGCCTGCGCGTCTCGGCGGTGACATCGTCGATGTCGGGCAGGTCGTGGGCGTAGTACGCCACCGCCCCGGCCACCCCCAGGCCGACCCAGATCATAAGGACCAGCGACCAGACGAGCAGCCGCCGCGCCCAGCGGCGCCGGGGCTTGCCGGCCGGCTGTCGCCCCCGCTTGCCGCCGCGCTCCCGCGGCGGGCCTCGCCGGCCGTTGTCCTGAGAGGTCTTGCGACGCGCCATAAGCTATATCTAGCGTAATTCTAGGTTCGAAGCCATAAATATTCCGTTAGCAGCGTCGGCGACTCGATCCTGATTTTGCGACAGGAAGACCGCGACGCTCGCCGCGATCAAGCGTTATAATCTTGACGGGGTTGTGATCGTCGGGAGGCGCGCCGTGCGGTTTGCGATTGCCGGCCTGCTGTCGGCGCTGATCGGGCTGGTCCAGCCCGGCCCGGCGGGCGCGGCCGAGGTGGACCTGGAGCTGGTGCTGGCCGCCGACGGCTCGGGCTCGATCGACGACGACGAGTTCCGCACCCAGCGCCAGGGCTATGCCGACGCCCTGACGCACCCGCGCGTGCTCCAGGCCATCGCCGGCGGCTATCACGGCGCCATCGCCGTGGCCTATACCGAGTGGGGCGGCGCCGATTCGCAGCACACCATCGTGGACTGGCACGTCATCCGCGACGCCGCCAGCGCCCGCGCCTTCGCCGACAAGCTGCTGGCCGCGCCCCGCCAGGCACGGGGCTACAACTCCATCAGCGGCGCCATCGCGCACGGCCGCGCGCTGATCGAGGGCAACGAGCACGCCGCGCCTCGGCAGGTCATCGATGTCTCCGGCGACGGGCCGCAGATCGGCGGGCCGCCGCTGCCGCCGATCCGCGACGGCGCCGTGCTGGCCGGCATTACCATCAACGCGCTGGTGGTCAAGCGGCCGGGCGGCGGCTATCCGGGGCCCGGCGGCATGCCGCTCGACCGGCACTACGAGCGCGACGTGATCGGCGGCCGGGGCAGCTTCGTCATGGTCGCCGACGAACAGATCGGCTTCACCGACGCCCTGCTGAACAAGCTGGTCATGGAGATCGCGGGCGGGCGTCGGCCCTTCGGATACGTCGGGCAGCATCGTGCACTGCACGCCGGATCACGGGAGTGAGCTGACCCAACACAAGTCGATTCCGTTGGGTAGAGGCCTGCTCGCGGGCTTACAGGTTACCATGACCTTCGCTCGCGCCTGACCCTCCGCCCTTGCGTCCGGCACATCGCGGCAGGTAAGGATCGGGTGTCCATTCTTTCGGAGGTGGCATGCGCTGCAAACTTTTGGGCGCGGGGTTGATCGCGGCCCTGCTGTTCCCTGTCGCCGGCGTCCAGGCACAGGACAGCGAGTCCGGCTACAGCCTGGGCGGGAACGCCGGGGACGGGCCGGGGCGGTTCTACATCACGCCGCGATTCGGCCTCAGCTTCCTGACCGACCAGGACTTCGAGGCGCCGGGGCTGAGCGGCGAGCAGGCCACCTTCGACATCGGCCTGCTGGGCGGCATGTCCTTCGGGTATTACGTGCTGGAGAACCTGCGAATCGAGTTGGAAGGCACGGCCAGCACCAACGACGTCGACGAGGTGGAACCGCTGCCCCAGGGCGTGCCGCAGGGCGCGGAGCGCCTGGGCGACGTGGTGGCCTATGGCGGCTTCGCCAACGTCGGCTACGACTTCGACACCGGCACGCCGTTCAGCCCCTTTATCGCGGCCGGCGGCGGCGTGCTGCGCGTCAAGACCCGCTTCGACGCGCTGACGGTGGACGACACCGACACCGTGCCGGCGGTGCAAGCGCGCGCCGGCGTGAACTGGAACGCCACCGACAGCACGGCGCTGGGTGTCGCCTACCGCTACCAGACCGCCGTCAGCGACCCCGAGTTCGACGGCCCGGCCGGCACCGTGGAGACCGAGTTCGCCAGCCACGCCGTCGAGCTGAGCCTGCGCTACCGGTTCTGAACGGCGCACGGCGGCCCCGCGCCCCGCGTCGGGCCTCGCCTCAGCCGTAAATCAGCCACAGCAACCCGGCGCTCAGCACCAGGCGGTAGACCACGAAGGGCGTGAAGCCGGCGCGCTGCAGCCAGCGCATCAGCAGGGCGATGGCCAGCCAGGCCGCCGCGAAGGCGAAGCCGGCCGCGATGAGGGCGTCCAGGCCGAGGCGCAGGTTGCCGCTGCGATAGACGTCCAGGCCCGCCAGCACGCCCGCGCCCAGAATGGTCGGAATGGCCAGCAGCATGGAGAAGCGCGCCGCCTCCGGCCGGGCGAAGCCCAGGAAGCGGCCGGCCGCCATGGTGATCCCGGCGCGGCTGGTGCCGGGGATCAGCGCCAGGATCTGCAGGAAGCCGATCAGCACGGCGTCCGGCACCTGCATCCGCTCCAGCCGGCGCAGCCGGCCGCCCAGGCGGTCGGCGGCGTAGAGCACCAGGGCGAAGACGATGGTCGCCCAGGCGATCACCACCTCGTCGCGCAGATGCTCGGCGATCCTGTCCTTCAGGGCGAAGCCGGCGACCACCACCGGCAGCGTCGCCACGATGACCAGCCCGGCCATGCGCGCCCCCTCGTCACGCCGGCCACCGGCGAGGCCGACCACGCCGCGCGCCATCGCCGCGACGTCGCCGCGGAAATAACCGCAGACGGCGAGAAGCGTGCCGAGATGCACGGCCACGTCCAGGATCAGGCGATCGGCGGGGCCGTGCCGCGCCGTGTCCATGCCCAGGGCATCGAAGGCCTGCCAGGTGAGCACGAGGTGGCCCGAGGAGGAGATCGGCAGGAACTCGGTCAGCCCCTGCACCAGGGCCAGGATCATCAGGTGGAACAGCGGCACGCGGGCCTCGCGGCGGTGGGCTGTGGACGATGCGAACGTTATAGCGGTCGTCATGGAGTCACGCCAGCGAAGGAGATAGTCCGATATCGGCCCTTTTTTGCAGATACGAGTTGGGCGGGCGGTGCCTGCGAGGCGCCGCGCCTGCGACTCCAGAAGTGTATAGGGCAGCACATTTGCCCTATCTTTGAATTTTTTCTGGATTCCAGCCTCGAGGAGGGTTATAGCTGCCGGTGCCCCGACGCCGCCAGGCGAGAGCCCTGGACGGCGTCGCCGCCCCGGCCCGCACGCCGGCGGCCGAGGACCCGGAGCCCGCGAGGCGGGCTCCGACGCGACGGGGTTTCAGGACAAGCCGGTGCGCCGCGCAAGGCCTCCCCCGAGGCAAGGGGAGATCGCCGCCGCGACACCGCCACGGGGAGAGATCGGGAATGGCGCGCAAGACACTGAAGTTCGTCAACGTGGCCAAGCAGATGCCGGAGAAGCGCGACGCCGAGGCGCGCCGGCGGGACTTTCAGGAGATCTACGCGCGCTTCGATCCCGACGGCGCGAGCGAGCAGGCGGGGCGGTGCTCGCAGTGCGGCGTGCCCTTCTGCCAGGTGCACTGCCCGCTGCACAACAACATCCCCGACTGGCTGATGCTGACCGCCGAGGGCCGGCTGGAGGAGGCCTACGAGGTCTCCCAGGCCACCAACAACATGCCCGAGGTCTGCGGCCGCATCTGCCCGCAGGACCGCCTGTGCGAGGGCAACTGCGTGATCGAGCAGGCCGGCCACGGCACGGTCACCATCGGCGCGGTGGAGACCTACATCACCGAGACCGCCTGGGACCAGGGCTGGGTGAGGCCGGTCAAGCCCCGTCGCGAGCTGGACCTGGAGGTCGGCATCGTTGGCGCCGGCCCGGCCGGTCTGGCGGCGGCCGAGCAGCTTCGCCGCAAGGGCTACCAGGTGCACGTCTACGACCGCTACGACCGCGTCGGCGGGCTGCTGATCTACGGCATTCCCAACTTCAAGCTGGAGAAGTACGTGGTCGAGCGCCGCGCCCGGCTGCTCTACGACTCCGGCGTGCACTTCCACCTGAACTTCGAGGTCGGCCGCGACGCCACGCTGGAGGAGCTGCGTCGGCGCCACGACGCCGTGCTGCTGGCCACGGGCGTCTACAAGGCGCGCGACGTCAAGGTGCCGGGAGTCGGCCTGGGCAACGTCTTCCCGGCGCTGGACTACCTGGTCACCTCCAACCGCCAGGGCCTGGGCGACGACGTGCCGGCCTTCGACGACGGCACGCTGAACGCCGAGGGCAAGAACGTCGTCGTCATCGGCGGCGGCGACACCGCGATGGACTGCGTGCGCACCGCCGTGCGCCAGGGCGCGAAGTCTGTGAAGTGCCTCTACCGCCGCAACCGCCAGAACATGCCGGGCTCGCAGCGCGAGGTCGCCAACGCGGAGGAGGAGGGCGTCGAGTTCGTCTGGCTCTCCGCCCCGCAGGCCTTCCTGGGCGACGACCACGTGCGGGCGGTGCGCGCCGCGCGCGTCCACCTGGGCGTGCCGGACGCCACGGGTCGGCAGACCCCGCAGATCGTCAAGGGCTCCGACTACGACGTCGCGGCGGACATGGTCATCAAGGCGCTGGGCTTCGACCCGGAGGACCTGCCGACGCTGTTCGACTGCCCGGACCTGGCGACCACGCGCTGGGGCACGGTGAAGACCGACTTCCGCTCCATGATGACCAGCGTGGACGGCGTCTTCGCCGCCGGCGACATCGCGCGCGGCGCCTCGCTGGTGGTCTGGGCCATCCGCGACGGCCGCGACGCCGCCGAGCAGATCGACGCCTACCTGCGGGCCAAGGTCCAACCCACCGCCGAGGCCCCCGCCGCCCACGCCGTGGCGGCGGAGTAGAGGGAGACGCCGGCATGGTGGCACCCGCACGGAAGACGCCCGAGCCGCGCTGGCACCGCCGGTTCGAAAGCGCGAGGACGTTCGGCCAGGACCTGGACCCGATCGGCCTGAACCTCGACGCCCTGAGCGCTGCGGCCGCGTGGCGGAGGCGGCCGGAGCAAACGGCGGACTATGCCTTCCGTCGCCTGCTGACCGCGTTCCGGCTGGCCGGGCGCCTGACCTTTCCCGTCGAGGTCGGCGCGCAGCCGCCGGGGTCGGTCGCGGCGCGATACACGATCCAGGAGGCGGCGCGGCCCGCGGAGGACGTGGCGCTCGCGATCGCCGAGGACCACGGCAAGCTCGACGCGTTGCTGTCCAGGATGCGCGCGGAGCGCCGTCATGCCCGTGCCCTGGCGGTTTTCCTGGACGAGGAGGCGGGCGCAACCGGCCTCTCGTTGGAGAAAGCGGTGCAGGCGCTGACGCGTGTTGCCGGCGATCACGAGCCTGTTCACCTCGTCACCCCCAGCGAAGCGCGGCTGGACGCGGGCACGGACCGCGAAACCCGCGTGTGGCTCGCGACGAGCTACGAGACCGACTATGTGGGCTGGATCTTCGACCAGGTGGCAAAGCTGGAGGTCTCGGCGGTGCCGGGTCTCGACCTGTTCAACGTGGCGGAGGAGCTGGGGGACTTGGGGCGGAGCGACGAATCGGCCGTGCAAAGCCATCTGTCGAACCTGTTGATGCATCTGCTGAAATGGTCCTGTCAGCCGGAGCACCGCTCGGGGAGCTGGCGTGGCACGATCGCCGAGGCGCGCAAGCAAATCTTGCGGAGGATCGCCCAGAGCCCCGGCATGAAACCCAAGCTGCCGGGCTGGTTCGCGGAAACCTACGGCGATGCCCGCGAACTCGCCCATTACGAGAGCGGTCTGCCGCTCGGCACCTTCCCCGAAGAGCCGCCGTTCACGCTGAACCAGGCGCTCGACCAGGACTTTCTGCCGGACAACCGGCCGGCGGACGAGGAGTGACGACAATGACCCACACCATCACCCACGGCCAGCGCTTCATCGCCGACTGGCGGAACAACGCCCGCGCCCTCGCCGACGGCGGCCTCTACGACCCGGCGCAGGAGCACGACGCCTGCGGCGTCGGCTTCGTGGCGGCGGTGGACGGCCAGCCGCGCCGCGAGGTCGTGCAGGCCGGCATCGACGCGCTGAAGGCGGTCTGGCACCGCGGCGCCGTCGACGCCGACGGCAAGACCGGCGACGGCGCCGGCATCCACGTCGAGATTCCGCAGGACTTCTTCCGCGAGCACGTCGCCGCCGCCGGCCACCAGCCGGGCGCGGAGCGCATCGCCGTGGGCATGATGTTCCTGCCGCGCACCGACCTCGACGCCCAGGAGCGCTGCCGCGTCATCGTCGAGCGCGAGATCCTGCGCGCCGGCTACACCACCTACGGCTGGCGCCAGGTGCCGGTGGACACCGAGGTCATCGGCGAAAAGGCCAACGCCGCGCGCCCCGAGATCGAGCAGATCATGATCGCCAACGCGCGCGGCGTCTCCATGCCCGAGTTCGAGGTCGACCTTTACGTCATCCGCCGGCGCATCGAGAAGGCCGTGGACAACGAGGCGATCAAGGGCTTCTACTGCTGCTCGCTGTCCTGTCGCTCGATCGTCTACAAGGGCATGTTCCTGGCCGAGCAGCTCACGGCCTTCTACCCCGACCTGCTGGACGAGCGCTTCGTCTCGTCCTTCGCCATCTTCCACCAGCGCTACTCGACCAACACCTTCCCGACCTGGTCGCTGGCGCAGCCCTTCCGGGTGCTGGCGCACAACGGCGAGATCAACACCCTGCGCGGCAACGTCAACTGGATGAAGGCGCACGAGTGCCGCCTGGAGCATCCCCTGTTCGGCGCGCGCATCGAGGACGTCAAGCCGGTGGTGCAGCCGGGCTCCTCCGATTCCGCCGCGCTGGACGCGGTGTTCGAGCTGATGGCTCGGGCCGGGCGCGACCTGCCGATGGTGAAGACCATCCTGATCCCCGAGCCGTGGTCGGAAAACCGCTCGATGCCGCGGGAGCTGAAGGACCTCTACCTCTACTGCAACGCGGTGATGGAGCCCTGGGACGGGCCGGCCGGGATCTGCGGCTACGGCGGGCGCTGGGTGCTGGGCGGCATGGACCGCAACGGCCTGCGGCCGATGCGCTACACGCTCACCGACGACAACCTGCTGTTCGTCGGCTCGGAGACCGGCATGGTGCGCCTGGAGGAAAAGCGCATCGTCGAGAAGGGCCGCGTCGGCCCCGGCCAGATGATCGCCGTCGACCTGGAGGAAGGCCGGCTCTATCGCGACGCCGAGATCAAGGCGGCGCTGGCGGGCCAGAAGCCCTGGGGCCGCTGGGTCGGGAACATCACCGTCATCGACGACCTGGTGCGCGGCAACCACGGCGAGAGCGTCGCCTACGACAAGGAGGAGCTGCGCCGCCGGCAGTACGGCTACGGCATGACCATGGAGGACCTGGAGATGATCCTCCATCCCATGGTGGAGGACGCGAAGGAGGCCGTCGGCTCCATGGGCGACGACACGCCGCTGGCGGTGCTGTCGGAGAAGTACCGCGGCCTGCACCACTTCTTCCGCCAGAACTTCAGCCAGGTCACCAACCCGGCCATCGACTCCCTGCGCGAGAAGTCGGTGATGACGCTGAAGACGCGGCTGGGCAACCTGGGCAACATCCTGGACGAGGACGAGAGCCAGTGCCGCCTGCTGCAGCTCGACTCGCCGGTGCTGACCAACGCCGAGTTCGCGGCGATGCGCGCCTACATGGGCGACAGCGCGGCCGAGATCGACTGCACCTTCGACCCCGAGGGCGGCGACCCGGCCCTGCGCCGGGCGCTGAGCCGCATCCAGCAGGAGGCCGAGGACGCCGTGCGCGGCGGCTGCGAACACGTCATCCTGTCCGACGAGCGGGTCGGCACGGATCGCGCGCCGATCCCGATGATCCTGGCCGCCGGCGCGGTGCACACCCACCTGCTGCAGCAGAAGCTGCGCACCTTCACCTCGCTCAACGTGCGCTCGGGCGAGTGCCTGGACGTGCACTATTTCGCCGTGCTGATCGGCGTCGGCGCCACCACGGTCAACGCCTACCTGGCGCAGGAGTCCATCGCCGACCGCCAGGCGCGCGGGCTGTTCGGCGACTGGTCGCTGGCGGACTGCCTGCGCCGCTACAAGAAGGCGGTGGACGAGGGCCTGCTGAAGGTGATGTCCAAGATGGGCATCTCCGTGCTGTCGTCCTACCGCGGCGGCTACAACTTCGAGGCCGTGGGGCTGTCGCGCACCCTGGTGGACGAGTTCTTCCCCGGCATGCCCAGCCGCATCTCCGGCATCGGCCTGACCGGCATCCAGGCGAAGGTGCTGGATCTGCACCGCCGCGCCTGGGCGGAGGACTTCGTCGCGCTGCCCGTGGGCGGCTTCTACAAGTACCGGCGCAGCGGCGAGACGCATAGCTGGGAAGGCAACCTGATCCACACCATGCAGGCGGCCGTCGCCAGCGACAGCTACTCGACCTTCAAGAAGTTCTCCGAGGGCGTGAACAGCCTGCCACCGACCACGCTGCGCGACCTGCTGGACTTCAAGACCCGCGACGTGACGCCGCTGCCGGTGGAGGAGGTCGAGTCCATCACCGCCATCCGCAAGCGCTTCGTCACGCCCGGCATGTCGCTGGGCGCCCTGGGGCCGGAGGCGCACCGCACGCTGAACGTCGCCATGAACGCCATCGGCGCCAAGTCGGACTCCGGCGAGGGCGGCGAGAACCCCGAGCACTTCAAGCCGGACCCCAACGGCGACAACGCCAACAGCGCCATCAAGCAGGTGGCCTCCGGCCGCTTCGGCGTCACGGCGGAGTACCTGAACCAGTGCCGCGAGATCGAGATCAAGGTCGCCCAGGGCGCCAAGCCCGGCGAGGGCGGGCAGCTTCCCGGCTTCAAGGTGACCGAGATGATCGCCAGGCGCCGCCACGCCACGCCGGGCGTCATGCTGATCTCGCCGCCGCCGCACCACGACATCTACTCCATCGAGGACCTGGCGCAGCTCATCTACGACCTGAAGCAGATCAACCCCGACGCCCAGGTCTGCGTGAAGCTGGTGGCGCGCTCGGGCATCGGCACCATCGCCGCCGGGGTGGCCAAGGCCAAGGCCGACGTCATCCTGATCTCCGGCCACGCCGGCGGCACCGGGGCGAGCCCGCAGACCTCCATCAAGTACGCCGGCGTGCCCTGGGAGATGGGGCTGTCGGAGGTGCACCAGGTGCTCACCCTCAACCGCCTGCGCCACCGGGTGAAGCTGCGCACCGACGGCGGCGTCAAGACCGGGCGCGACGTGGTGATCGCCGCCATCCTGGGCGCGGAGGAGTACGGCGTGGGCACCGCCTCGCTGGTGGCGATGGGCTGCATCATGGTGCGCCAGTGCCACTCCAACACCTGTCCCGTGGGCGTGTGCACCCAGGACGAGAAGCTGCGCGCCAAGTTCACCGGCACGCCGCAGAAGGTGATCAACCTGTTCTCCTTCATCGCCGAGGAGGTGCGGGAGATTCTGGCCTCGCTGGGCGTGCGCCGGCTGGACGAGGTGATCGGCCGCACCGACCTGCTGCACCAGGTCAGCCGCGGCGCGCCGCACCTGGACGACCTGGACCTCAACCCACTGTTGGTGCGCGCCGACCCCGGCGGCTATCCCACCCACTGCACGGTCGAGGGCCGCACCGAGGTGGACGAGACCCTGGACGCGCAGATGATCCAGGACGCCGAGCCGCTGTTCCGCCACGGCGAGAAGATGCAGCTCGCCTACACCATCCGGAACACCCAGCGCGCCATCGGCACCAAGATGTCGTCGATGATCGTGCGCCGCTTCGGCATGGACGGGCTGAAGCCGGGGCACATCACCGTGCGCCTGCGCGGCTCGGCCGGGCAGTCGCTGGGCGCCTTCGGCGTGCGCGGGCTGAAGCTGGAGGTCTTCGGCGACGCCAACGACTACGTCGGCAAGGGGCTGTCCGGCGGCACCATCGTGGTCCGCCCGATGACCGCCAGCCCGCTGTCCACCCCGGACAACGTCATCATCGGCAACACCGTGCTCTACGGCGCCACCGGCGGGCGGCTGTTCGCGGCCGGGCAGGCGGGCGAGCGCTTTTGCGTGCGCAACTCGGCGGCGGTGGCCGTGGTGGAGGGCTGCGGCGCCAACGGCTGCGAGTACATGACGGGCGGGACGGCGGTGATCCTGGGCCCGGTGGGCGACAACTTCGGCGCCGGCATGACCGGCGGCATGGCCTTCGTCTATGACATGGACGGCGTGCTGCCCGAGCGCATCAACCCCGACGCCGTCATCTGGCAGCGGGTGGAGACCGAGCACTGGGAGGGCGTCCTGCGCGACCTGGTCGCCGAGCACGCCCGCGAAACCCAGTCCCGCTTCGCCGACCGCCTGCTGATCGACTGGCACGTGGAGCGCGAGCGCTTCTGGCAGGTGGTGCCGAAGGAAATCATCCCCCACCTGAAGCACCCCATCACCCTGGAGGCGCGGGAGGCCAGGGCGACGCCGGCGGAGTAGGGGGGCGGACTCAAGCGGCACGGAGCGGGCCGCCGTGAGGGCGGCGGTCCCCTCCGTCACGTCATGCGCGGGCTCGACCCGCGCATCTCCGAGCGCGCAACGCGTAGGGCGGGTTCGCCGTAGGCAACCCGCCGAACGGCGGTGGCGGCGCGGCGGGTGGTGGCGGCTTGCTGCGCGAAGCCGCCCTACACCCCCTCACCCTCCGCCGAGAGCGCTTCGACTTGGCAGCTTGAAGGCACACGTTGCCCTGCAGGCTAACCTGGCAATCAGCCCGCGCAGCAGCCCGCGTAGGGCGGGTTCGCCGTAGGCAACCCGCCGAACGGCGGTGGCGGCGCGGCGGGTGGTGGCGGCTTGCTACCCGCTCACCCCTCCGACCGCGTGAACAGCGCGAGTAGCCAAGCGTGGCCACGAATACGAACACCTTGACCGACACGCCGGCGATCCGCACACGGCGCTCGCCGAAGTCGATCTGCAGCTGCTTGCCCGGCGGCGTCTCGAAGCGCACGGTCGCCAGGCCCTCAGCCCGCAGTTCCCGCCGCAACGGCGCCACCGCCCGCTCCACCGTGCGCAGGGACACCGCGATGCCGTGCTCGCGCAGCAGGTCCTGGCGCACCACATCCGCGTTGCCCGCATGCTGGCGAAACCGCGCCGCCAGCCAGTCCGCCAGGCCGGAAACCGTACGAGCAGGACTTCTACGCCTGCTCGTACGGTTTCCGGCCTGGCCGGTCGGCGCACGACGCGCTCCACGCCACGCGCGAGGCGTTGATGGCGATGGGCGGTGGCTGGGTGTTGTCGCTCGACATCGCCCGCCATTTCGATAGCGTCGATCATCGGCTCTTCCAGCAGGTGGTCCGCCAACGGGTACGCGACGGGAAGCCCGGCCGGTCACGCTCACGCCGATGACGGCGCGCTCTCGCTTGCGTCGCGATTAGCCGCCGGCAGGCGCACGACGAAGGCGGCGCCGCCCTGGGCGCTGTCCTCGACCCAGAGATCGCCGCCCATGGCCCGCGCGAGCTGACGCGAGACCGCGAGGCCGAGGCCGAGGCCCTCGATCCTGGCCCGGCTTTCCTCGTCCTGCAGCCGCGCGAAAGCCTCGAAGATCGCCTCGCGCTTGCCCGGCGGCACGCCGGGACCAGTGTCCCAGACCACGATATCGACGCTTTCGCCCGACCACGCCGCCGGTTCGTCCCCCGGAGTGCCGTCGGGTGGCGCGGCGGCGCGCACCTCCACGCCGATCTCGCTGCCGGCCGGGGAATACTTGACCGCGTTCTGCAGCAAATTGACCAGCACCTGTACCAGCCGGCGCCGCTCGGCCCGCGCCGCGGCCGGGGTCTCGGTCGCGACCCGCGCGGTCTCGATCGACTTGTCCGCCGCGGCCGGGCGGACCATCGCGAATGCCTCCGCGATCGCGGGGCCCACGGGCACGGCTTCCGCCTGGACGCGCAGGGCCCCTTGCTCCAGGCCCGCCAGATCCAGCACGTCGCCGATCATTTCCAGCAGATGCCGGCCGGCCGCGCCCATGTCCTGGATGATCTCGAGGTATTTGTCGCGGCTCGGCGGGATCGCCCCGGCGTTCACCGCCTCGGCATAGGCGATGATCCCGTTCAGCGGCGTGCGCAGCTCGTGCGCCATCTGCGCCAGGAAGCGGCTCTTGCCGGCGTCGGCGGCGCGCGCGGACTCGAGCGCGCCGCGCAGGTCGCCCTTTTGCTGGCGCAGGCATTCAAGAGTGTGGCCAAGCTGGGCGCGGTGGTGCGCCATGTGATGGGCGAGGCGGCGGTCCTCGCTCTGATCCTGCGCGGTGCCCTCGAAGCCCTGGAAGGCGCCGCTGCGGGGATCGAAGACCGGCGCGCCGGCCAGCCTTTGCACCCGCTGTTTGCCGGTGGCGTCGACGAGCGCGAGCTCATAGCCCCGGAAGGGCCGGCGCTCCCGGAACGCCTTCGTCTGCGCGAGGTCCTCGGCCTCGGGCGAAAGCCATACCCCCAGATCGGCCAGCCGCGCGCCCAGGAAGCTCCGCGCCGGGCGACCCAGAAGCCGGGTCAGGTCCTGGGCGACGGCCGTCAGGCGGCCTTCACCATCCACATGCCAGACCCAGTCCGCGCAGGCGCGGAGCAGATCGGCACACCGCGGAACCGGACCCTCGGTCTCCGTCGCGGTCTCCGGGGAGGCTGGAAAAGTCTCCATGATGGCCAAGGGCGACTCCCTGCACGATCGGGCATGCGTGCCAGATAGCCCCCGGCCTTTATCACAAAGTCGCTCTAAACAAAACACACGAAAGTCGTCCTGGCGACCTCCGCAAACCTCGGAATGGTTGCGGCTCACTCAGTGTCAACATGGCTGTGGGTCGAATAGATATTTACTGCCCACTGAACGGTGGAATCGTTTCTTGCGAGTCCCAGCTCAGAAGCTGGACGACGAAACGCGCGTGCCCCTCAGCATCGTCTTCGATCCTCAGGTCACCCCCCATCTCGCGCAGCAGCCGATGGGCCAGCGCCAACCCCAGCCCCAGGCCGCCACCGTTCGCGGTCCCTGGATCCCGGATTTCGATCGGGGCGAACGGTTCGAACAGCCGTTCGCGCAAGGCGGGGTCGACGCCAGGTCCGCTATCCCACACGAGCAGCTCAACGCCGGGATCGGGCTCCCCATCGGACGGGGCCGCCGGGCGCTTCCGTGTCGCCAGGCCGATGGCGGTGCCCTCCGGGCTGTGCCGGATCGCGTTTTGCAGCAGTTCCACCAGCACCCGAACAAGGCGCTGCCGGTCGGCCCGGACACGGTGGTCGCGCGACAAGGTGACGGCCGAAGTGTCGAGTCCGCGCGCCGCGGCCTCGTCCGCCGTGTGTGCAAACGCCTCCGCCACCGCCTCGCGCAGCGAGACCGGTTCCCGCGCCACGGTCACCGTGCCGGCCTCCAGGGCGGCGAGGTCCAGCACCCGCGTGACCAGCTCCAGCAGGTGCCGTCCGGCCTGGCCCATGTCCTGGATGACGCTGGCGTACCTGTCCGCGCCGGCGGGCACGGCGCCGGTTTCCACCGCCTCGGCGTAGGCGATGATGCCGTTCAAGGGCGTGCGAAGCTGATGCCCCATCTCGCCGAGAAACCGCGCCTTGGCCTGATCGGCGGCGCGGGCGCGCCGCAGCGCGTCCTCCAGTTCGGCATTCCGGCTTTGCAGCGCCGCCACGCTCGCATCGAGCGCCTGACGATAGGTCTGCAACCGCTGGCGGAGACGCGCCGCCGCGCCGAGGTCGACGGCCAGTCCCTGGAAGCCCGTGAAGGCGCCTGTCGCCGGGTGAAAGACCGGGACGCCGCACAGCCGTTGCGGAAGGCGGTCATTCGCGCAGGCCCGTAGCGGGACCTGCAGATCCCGGAACGGCCGCCGCTGTTCGAGGTGCGCCAGAAGTGACGGCAGATCGGTCGCCTCTGACCCGTGCGCGAACAGCTCGGTGAAATGCCGGCCGATGAAGCCGCGCGGGGGCGTGCCCAGGATCGCGGTCAAACCCTCCGTCAAGAGCGAAACCCGGCCGTCGCAGTCGGTGGCCCAGAGCCAGTCTGCCCCGGCGCGCAGCAGCTCCGCCAGTTGCCAGGAGGTCAATTCGGGTCGCATGGCCGTCGACGCGTCATCCGCCTTGCCGGCGTTCGATCCCGCGTCGACCCCCGTGGGCGCCAGGGGAGGCCGCGATGCAAGACGGTCCGCGGTCATGTCGGGGGCACCAGGCCGGGCGCGCCGCCGTCCGGTTCCGCGAGCGCGCGGTCGAGCGTCCCGATGGCCGCCACGTAGCCGGGCTCGCGGCGCCAGTAGGTCAGCACCACCTCGGCCTGGTCCTCGCTGACACGGTCGTAGTACGCCAGCATCTCGTTCATTTCGCCGGCGTTCTGGCCGCGGCGGCCAAGGCCCCGGGTGACGAGGTACAGCCGCCCGAAGGTCTCGCGCCCGAAGCCGGCGCCGCGGGCCAGCACCGCCAGCGGCTCGCCGCCGCCGTCAATCAGGATGTGGCGCACGACTCGCTCGTCCAGCCGCCCCAGCCGGGCCAGGCCGCCGATGGCCGCGAGGATTCGTCGCTCGCGGAATAGCGTGACCACCAGCTCGGGCGTGAGCTGGCGGTCGTTCTCGAGCTGGCGCGCCAGCTCCCGCGCGGCCTCGCTCGAACTCGGGCCGGCGGAGTCCGCCGCGCCGCGGGTGGCGGCCTGCATCGCGGGGTCGAGTTGGTGCGCGCTGATCGCGTGGGTCCCGAGAATGTGCCGACGCCAGGCCGCCGTGACGTACCAGTACAGGCGCATCGCCAGGTCCGGCGGCAGGTCCGCGCGCCGGACCAACGGTTCGCGAAAGCGGTCGACGCGTTCCGCCTCCGTGACCAGGTAGGTCATCGCCGCGCGCGACAGCTCGGCGTTGGGGTTGTCCAGCAGCTTGTGAATGACGTCGGCGTCCTCGGTGGCGACCAGCGCGTCGCCCACGGCGGCGGAGAGGGGATCGCGCCCGGCGATCGCCAGCGCGTGCTCGCGGCCACGCTCGCGCACGATGGCGATGAGCTGGGGATCGCGCAGCAGCCGTGAGCGCAGGAGCACCGGGCGCGCGACCTCGATGTCGTCGTTGGCGACCATCTCCACCAGCTCCGCCGGGGCCGCGTCCATCTCGCTGAGTCGCTCGGCCAGGGCGGCCCGCACGGCGAACTCCACATCGGCGATCAGGTTCTCCAGGATACCCCGGAGAAGCGCCCGCTCGCGGTCGCTCAGGCGGTTCTCCTCGGCGATGAACAGCTCGCTGACATTGTCGAAAAGCTCCTGGCGGCTCTCCTTCGACCGGGTCTCGGCCAACGCGAGGAGCTGCTCAGGATCGATCGGTGTCTGCGTGTCCGCCATGGCGTGCGTCCTCGCTCGTGGGGCGATCGGCCGCGATCCGGCGTGCGCCGCCGGCCCGGGGCGGGCCACTCGACGGGTCTTGCCGCGCGCCCCGCCATGCATCCCAATAAAAATATCGCAGGCGAAACGATATCAGAAAATGGCAAAATGTCGAGATGAAGCGGAGAACCTGCTTTATGAGAAAAGATCTGCAAGCACGTGATTTGGCGTGGCCGCACTCCAAAATACGAAGCGGAGTTGCCCGGCAAGGCCGGCATGCCTTGCAGGTTTGGCCAGACAAGGACGCCATCATGCAAGCCTGTTGCGACGCCTGGAATGCACTCGTCGATAACCCCGTACGCATCCAGACCCTCTGCCTCCAGCCCTGGGTCAAGAAAGTCATTTCATGGGTCGGCCGGTATGAGGCCATCTTGAATCACGAACCGGCTCAGACGGGAATCCCCTTCGGCGAGTCGCGCCTAGCGGGCGCTGGTCTTGCGACCCTTCTCGGCAACAAGCCCGCCCCGACGACCCACTGTCGCCAGCGCCACTGGTCCCAGCGCCGCGCCCAGGCCCATGCTGGCGAAGGTCAGGCCCCAGGCCAGCACGCTTTCGACGCCGCCCGCCAGGTCGAGCACGCCCCCGGCGGCCAGCGGGCCGACGACGCCGGCGCCAAAGCCGATCAGGGTGTGCAAGGCCATCGTGGCGCCGCGGCGCCCCGTCTCGGACGCCGCGACCGTCCCGGCGGTGAGCGCCCCCGAGTCGGCGGTCACCAGAAGGCCATAGACGACCAGCACGCCCAGCACCCACCAGACCGACAGCCCGGCGGTGAAGCCGAGGCCGCAGGCCACGGCGGCCGAGGCCAGCATCACCACGCCCAGCGTGCGGCGGCGGCCAAAGCGCACCGCCGCCTCGTTGCCCAGGATGCTGGCCGGCATGCCGAGCAGCAGCAGGCCGGTGGCGAGCTGCGTCGGCGTGAGTCCCAGCGCGTCCGCCGGCGTGGCGGACGCCGCCAGCGCGAAGGTCAGGAAGGCGACGATCCAGGTGCGGAAGCCGAACAACTCCCAGACATGCGCGGCATAGCCCAGGATGTAGGCCATCGCCGGCCCGTTGCGCAGCACCGGCCTCAGGTCCAGCGCGCTGGCCGCCGAGGTGTCGCCCGCGCCCGCCGGCGGCCCGTCGTTCCGGGGACGCGGCCGCGTCCCCAGCGCCACCAGCGCGAAGGCCGCCAGGTGCCCGCCGGCCGCCACGCCGTAGGCCCAGGCCCAGCCCAGGCGCGCGGCCACCTCGCCCGCCGCCAGGACGGACAGGCTGACGCCGATGGCGAAGTGCGCGGTGTACCAGGTCAGCGCGCGGCTCTGCCCCGGGCCCTCGATGCGGTCGGCCAGCATGCGCGCGCCGACCATGTAGGTCCCGGCCAGGCCGATTCCGCCCAGGGCGCGGAACAGCATGGCGCTCCACAGCCCCTGTGCCAGCAGCGCGAACCCCAGCGCCGCCAGCCCGCCCAGCGCCTGCGAGCCGAGGTAGATGCCCCGCGCCTCCGCCCGGTCGGTCAGGCTGACCAGCACCGGCACGGCGGCGATGTAGCCCGCGTAGTAGGCGCCGGAGATCAGGCCCGCGGCGCTGTTCGTCAGCCCCCAGGTCTCCGCGAAAATCGGGATCAGCGCCGGGAAGGTGGCGTTGGACAGCATCCCCAGCACCTGGGCGGCGCAGAACAGGGCGGTCAGCGCGATCATTCGATCAGCGATACGACGTCTGACCCGGCATCACAATAGACGCTGCCGCATGACCGCCATGAACCAGAGGGCGCGCCGCGCCGTATCTTCCAGTGCGAGGAGGACGGCAGCATGAGACGAACAATGGCGATCGCCCTGACGGCGCTTTTGACGACCGGCTGTTCGCTGGTGGGAATTCGCGGCGGCACGGAGCAGCCGGGCCACACCGTGGTCGAGCGGATCGGCGACTGCGTGGAAGTTCGCCGCTACGGGCCCCGTCTGGCGGCGCAGGTGACCGTGCCGCGCGCGGCCGAGGGCGAGGGGCGCGGCGACGCCTTCCGCATTCTGGCGGACTACATCTTTGGCGAGAACGCGCCGCAAAAGGAAATCGCCATGACCGCGCCCGTCGAGGTGGACGCCGAAGGCACGGAAATCGCCATGACCGCGCCCGTGGAAACCGCCGTGGCCGGGGGCGAGGGTGAAAGCGAAAGCCTGCGCATGCGATTCTTCCTGCCGCCCAAGTGGACGATGGAGACCGTGCCGAAGCCGACCGACGATCGTGTGAAGCTGGTCGAGCTGCCGGCGCGGACGCTGGCGGTGCGGCGCTTTACCGGCAGCCGGGACGCCGGGGCGGTCGCGCGCGAGACGCAGGCCCTGCGCGCCGCGCTGGACGGGACGGACTGGCGGCCCACGGGAGAAGCCGTGGCCTGGTTCTACGACCCGCCCTGGACCATCCCCTTCCTGCGCCGCAACGAGGTCGCCGTGCCGGTCGCGCGGCGCTAGCACTCCGCCTCAGGCTTCCAGCCCTGCCGCATCCGGCGCCGGGCGCAGCTCCACCAGCGGCCACCGCGGCCGGGGCCGGAAGTCCAGGGGGTCGTCGAGCCCAAGGCGCAGGCGCTCGATCCCGGCCCAGGCGATCATCGCCGCGTTGTCGGTGCAGAGGCCCAGCGGCGGCGCCAGCATCGCGGCACCATCCTCGGCGGCGACGGATCGCAGGCGCGCGCGCAGCGTCCGGTTCGCCGCGACTCCGCCCGCCACCACCAAGGGGCCGGCGCGGCCGTGCTCGGCCCGGAAGCGCTCCAGGGCATGGCGGCAGCGGTCGGCCAGGACGTCGGCGACCGCCGCCTGGAAGCCGGCGGCCAGGTCGGCCGCGTCGCGCGCCGCGAAGGCGTCGAGGCCCTGCCGCGCGTGGCGCACCGCCGTCTTCAGCCCGGAAAAGGAGAAGTCGCACCCGGCGCGGCCCAGCATCGGCCGGGGCAGGCGGAAGCGTTCGGGGTCGCCGTCCCGTGCCGCCCGCTCCACCGCCGGGCCGCCGGGATAGCCCAGGTCGAGCAGCTTCGCCGTCTTGTCGAAGGCCTCGCCCACGGCGTCGTCCACCGTGCCGCCATAGAAGCGGTAGCGGCCCACGCCCTCGACCGCCAGGAGCTGGCAGTGCCCGCCGGAGACCAGCAGCAGCAGATAGGGAAAGGCCGCGTCATCCGTCAGCCGCGCGGTGAGCGCGTGGCCCTCCAGGTGATTCACCGCCACGAAGGGCAGGCCGCGCGCCGCCGCGATCGCCTTGGCCATCATCACCCCGACGAAGACGCCGCCGATCAGGCCGGGCCCCGCTGTGGCCGCCACGCCGTCCAGCTCGCCGAAGCCCAGGCCGCTCTCGCGCATCGCCCGGTCGATGAGCGAATCCAGGTGGTCCAGATGGCTGCGCGCGGCGATCTCCGGCACCACGCCGCCGAAGGGGCGGTGCTCGTCGAGCTGCGACAGGACGAGGCTGGCGCGGATGCGGCGGTCGTCGTCGACCACGGCGGCCGCCGTCTCGTCGCAGGAGGTCTCGATGCCCAGTACGATCATGGCCGGCAAGATAGGCGCCGCCGCCCCGCTTGCCCAGCGGCTTTCGCCGCGCGGACCGCTTGCGCCGGACCGGCACGCGTCCTAGACACGGGGCTGTCATGAACACGCGTCATCCAGTGCTCCGCCTTGGCACGCGCGGCAGCCCGCTCGCTCTCGCCCAGGCCGAGTCGGCGAAGGCCCGCCTCGCCGCCGCCCATCCCGAGCTGGCGGCCGAGGATGCCGTGGAGATCGTCGTCGTCAAGACCACCGGCGACATCGAGCAGAAGCGCCGCCTGGCCGAGATCGGCGGCAAGGGCCTGTTCACCAAGGAACTGGAGGACGCCCTCGCCGACGGCCGCATCGACGCCGCCGTGCATTCCATGAAGGACGTGCCGACCTGGCTGCCCGGGGGCCTGGTCATCGCCGCGATTCTGTCGCGCGAGGACCCGCGCGACGCCTGGTTCTGCACCGCCTGCGACAGCATTCGCGGGCTGCCCGAGGGCGCGGTGGTGGGGACGGCCAGCCTGCGTCGCCAGGCGCAGGTGCTGGCGCTCCGTCCGGACCTGAGGGTGGTGAACTTCCGCGGCAACCTGGGCACGCGGCTGCGCAAGCTGGCCGAGGGCGAGGTGGACGCCACGATGCTGGCGCTGGCGGGGCTGAAGCGCATGGGCATGGTCGAGCGGGCGACGGCGATCCTGGCGACCGAGGAGATGCTGCCGGCCGTGGGGCAAGGCGCCATCGGGCTGGAGGTCCGGGCCGACGACAGCCGCGCGCGCGATCTGGTCGCCACGATCGACGACCCGCCCTCGGCGCTCTGCGTGCACGCCGAGCGGGCCTGCCTGGACGTCCTGGACGGCTCCTGCCGCACGCCGATCGGCGTGCTCTGCGAGCCGTGCGACGATCACATACGGGAGGTGCGCCTGCGCGCCCTGGTCGCGGCCCCGGACGGCAGCCGCTGCTGGCGCGCCGAGCGGCGCGGCCCGGCGACCCAGGCGGAGGGCCTGGCGCGCGACGCCGGGCGCGAGCTGCGCGCCGCCGCGGGCGACGCCTTCTTCGAAGCCCTGGCCGACCTGTTCTAGCCGGCGGGAGAGAGAGCTTGCACGTCCTGGTCACGCGCCCCCGCGACGACGCCGAGCCGCTGGTGGAGTCGCTGGCCGCGCGCGGACATACGGCCGAGCTGGCGCCGATGCTGAGCGTCCGTCCGCGCGACGACGCCGCCGTTGACCTGGAGGGCGTGCAGGCGCTGCTGTTCACCTCGGCCAACGGCGTACGCGCACTTTCCGCCCGAAACGCACGGCGCGATCTGCCCGCTTTCGCGGTCGGCGAGGCGACGGCGGAGGCGGCGCGCGCGGCCGGCTTCGCGCGGGTGGAGTCGGCGGACGGCGATGCGGCGGCGCTGGCCCGGCTCGTCCGGGACCGCCTCTCGCCGGCCGACGGCGCACTGTTCCACGCCGCCGGCACGGTGACCGCCGGCGCGCTGAAGGCGACGGTGGAGGGCGCCGGCTTCGAGGTGCGCCGCCGCGCGCTGTACGAGGCGGTGCCGGCGGACGCGCTGCCGCCCGGCATACGCGCGGGTCTGCGCGAGCGACGCTTCGACGCCGTGCTGTTTTTTTCTCCCCGGACGGCGGAGACCTTTGTTACCCTTGCGCAGCGCGCGGACTTGAGCGCAGCCTGTCGGGGGCTGTCGGCCGTATGCCTGTCGTCGGCGGTGGCGGCGAAGGCGGCGGCCCTGCCCTGGCGGGAAGTACGTACGGCCGAGCGGCCCGAGCGCACGGCGCTGCTGGCGGCCCTGGACACGATCGGCGACGGTCCGCCGTCCCGAGCGTTATCCTCAAGCGAAGCGACGGCGAAAGACACCATGCAGCACGACCCGAACGATCCGGCGAACGCGGACACGGACGGCCCGACCGACCAGCGGCCGGACGACTCCGCCGCCCCGTCCCCGGCGCAGAAGGTCATCGCCACCTTCGGCGGCATCCGGCCGATGGCCCACAAGCTGGGCGTCGCCGTCTCCACGGTGCAGGGCTGGAAGACCCGCAACGCCATCCCCGAGTCCCGCCACGAGGACATCCTCGCCGCCGCCCGCGAGCACGGCATCGAGCTGGACGCCGAGCTGCTGCGGGCCAGCGGCGACCATCACGCCGAGGCGGCCGTCGAGGCCGAGGTCGTCGAACCGGCACCGGCGGCCACCGAAGGCGAAGGCGCGGAACGGGCCGCTCCGGGGCGCGAACCCGGGACCGGCGAGCGCGGTCACGCGGCCGAGGAAGCGTCCGCGGCGGGAGCCGGACCGCCGCCGCCACCCCCACCGGCCGCGCCGCGCGCCACCGGCTGGGTGCCGGGCATGCTGCTGGGCGCGGCGGTGCTGGCGATCGGCGCCGGCGGGGCCGTGGTGCTGCGCGACCACTGGATGCCCTTCATCGACAAGACCTTCGAGCGGCCGTCGGTGGTGGCGCCCGAGGTCGCATCGCGACTGGAGGCCCTGGAAACGCGCGTAGCCGAGCTGCGGGGCGTGCGCACCACCGTCCGCGACCTCGGCGGCCAGGTGGCCGCGCTCGAAGACCGCCTGGCGGGGCTGGAGGCCGAGCCCGGCGGCGTCGACCCGGCGCGCCTGAACGCCCTGGCCGAGCAGCAGGAGGCGCTGCGGCAGCGGGTCAGCCAGTCCGGGGAGCAGGTGGACGGCGTGGCCGGGCGCCTGGACGAACTCGGCGACAAGCTGGCACAGGCCAATCAGCAGGTCGCCGAACTGAACAACGAAGTGGACGGCCTGGGCAGCGAGGTGGACGGCCTGGCGCAGTCGGCCATCACGGCCGACGAGCTGCAGCCGCTGCGCCAGGAGGTGACGCGGCTCGGCAGCCAGATGAACCGGCTGTCGGAGTCGGCGGCGACCGCGTCGGACATTCAGGGGCTGAACCGCGACTTGACGCAGCTCCGCGAGGACCTGGAGGCCGTGCGCGCGGCGCAGCCGGATACCGCCCACATCGAGGCCGTGGCGCGCCAGGCCGCCGGGCGGCAGATGGCGCGGGCGCTGGCGGTGAGTCGAATCGGCGAGGCGCTGGAGACCGGCGCACCCTTTGCCGACGCGCTGGCGACGGCACGCAAGGCAGTGGGCGCCGAGGGGGCGACCGCCCAGGCGCTCGACACCCTGGCGCCGCATGCCGCGGACGGCGTGCCCACCCGGAGCGCGCTTGCCAACAGCTTTTCCGGGAAGGCCGGCGAGGCGGTGGCCGTCTCCGCCGGCGGCGAGGGCCAGGGCGACCTGGTGAGCGGCGTGCTGCGGCGGCTGGGCGATGTCGTGAGCGTTCGCCGGGTCGGCCCGGACGCCAAGGGCGGGGATGCCGCCTCCGTGCTGGCGCGGGCCGAGGCGGCGCTCCAAGGCGGCGATCTGGCCGGCGCCGTCAAGCAGGTGGAAGGCCTGCAGGGGCCGCCGGCCGAGGTGATGCAGCCCTGGCTGGACCAGGCGCGGGTTCGGCTGGCGGCGGAGGACGCGGTGCGCACGCTCAACGCGCAGCTCATGCAGAGCCTGGCCAAAGGCGAGGGGAATGGGGCCTAGGGAATGCTGCGGGGTCTGATCTTCTTCCTGAAACTGGCGGTCCTGGTCGGCGTCGCGGTCTGGATCGCCGAGCGGCCGGGCGAGGTGAGCATCACCTGGCAGGGCTATCGCATCGAGACGACCGTGGGCATCCTGCTGCTGGCGGGGCTCGTCGTGGCCGGCGTGGCCGCCGTGCTGGCGCGCTTCTGGGGCGGACTGCGCCGGCTGCCGGGCTGGCTGGGCGAGGGCCTGCGGGCGCGCCGGCGGCGCAAGGGCTACCACGCGCTCACCCAGGGCATGGTCTCGGTGGCCGCCGGCGAGGCGGACGAGGCGCGGCGCTACGCGCGCAAGGCCGACCACCTGCTGGAGGAGCCGCCGCTGACCATGCTGCTGTCCGCCCAGGCGGCGCAACTCAACGGCGACGACCGGGCGGCCAAGCGCTACTTCACCGCCATGCTGGACGACCCGGAGACCCGCTTTCTTGGCCTGCGCGGGCTGTTCCGCGAGGCGCAGCGCGACGGTGACCTGACGGCGGCGCTGGACTACGTGCGCCAGGCGCACGAGCTGCGGCCGCAGACGCCCTGGGTGCTGAACGCGCTGTTCGAGCTGTCGGTACAGACCGGCGACCTGGACCGGGCGCTGGAGGCCGTCGACGAATCGCGCCGCCACAACGTCCTCACCAAGGGCCAGGCCAAGCGCCGGCGCGGGGTGCTGCTGAGCGAGCAGGCGCGGCGACGGCGGCGCGAGGGCCGGCCGGGCGACGCCCACGCCATTGCCAAGGAGGCGCACGCCCTGGTGCCGGAGCTGCCGCCGGCCGCCGCGGTCTGGGCCGAGGTGCAGCTTGCCGAGGGGCACCGGCGCGGCGCCGCGCGCACGCTGGAGAAGACCTGGGCGCAGCAGCCGCACCCCGATCTGGTGCCGCTCTACCTGCGGGCGCGCCCGGGCGACGACGCGCTGGGCCGCTACCGCCGGCTCCAGCAGCTTGCCGAGCACAACCCGGAGCACCCCGAGAGCGAGCTGGCGCTGGGCCGGGCCGCGCTGGAGGCCGAACTCTGGGGCGAGGCGCGACGCCATCTGCAAAAGGCCGGCGGCGAGGTCCCGAACGAGGCCGTCTGCCGCCTGATGGCCGAGCTGGCGGAGCGCGAGAACGGCGACCACGAGACGGCCCGGCGGTGGCTGATCCGCGCCGCCGACGCGCCGAGCGAGCCAGCCTGGGTGTGCGGCACCTGCGGCGCCGTGGCGGCGGAGTGGCATGCCCGCTGCGACCACTGCAACTCCTTCGACAGCTTCGCCTGGCAGACGCCGCCGCGCATCCTGGACGAGCTGGGGGCGCCGGCCACGCATGCCCGACTGGAGTCCGGCAGCGGCACGGCGGACGGCAATCTGCCGGCCACGATCGAGGCCACCGACGCCGACGCGGGCCCCGCGCGCGGCCCCGATCAGCCGCACTAGCCGCCGGCGAGGAACGCCAGCGTGCGCGCCGCTCGCGGTCGTGGCGGAAAGCATCGCTTCAGGTGGTTTCGCGGCACGCACGACGTTGACGGCGGTTGCCGGCTCGATTACGTTCCGCACTGGACGCGCCAACTGGCGTGTCGGCCTTCGCGCCTGGTTTGCCGCAGTAGCTCAGTTGGTAGAGCAACGCATTCGTAATGCGTGGGTCGGGAGTTCGAGTCTCTCCTGCGGCACCAT
>CAZLNO010000039.1:0-4304 GCA_964561005.1 uncultured Rhodovibrionaceae bacterium
TGAACAAATTCTATATTACGGCAAGGTTCAGAGCGGAGTCCGGCATTTACCGGACGTTCCTCCGGGAGCGATCGTTTTTATCGCCGGTTGGCTCGTCGTTACGGTCGCGGTGATTGTGTTGTGGCTTATTGTCCTGTTGCGGGCTGAGCGGTTCCTTGGAAAGCAAGCTCGCCGCGCTGATCCTGTCGACAGTCTCGACCAAGGCGATGAACCGCTTCCTGGATGACTTTGCCAAAACCCTGGACGAGGACGAGCTTGCACTCATGGTTCGCGACGATGCCGGGTGAACGACTTTAAATGTCCTTGATAGCCACCAGCCGAGGCCCGGCGATGCAGCACGGCGGGCTGCATCGCATTCGGGAAAACGCGTGAGACCAAGCCGGCGCGAGTGTCAGGTGACGATCTCGTCGAATTCGAACGGCAGCATCTTCAGCACGCGGTCGTAGTCCTGCAGCAGCGTGGCGTGGTCCGTCGCCCCCATGTAGATCGTGGCGATGGCGTAGCTGTAGCTGTCCTGCTCCGGCAGCTCCGACAGCATCATGCCCTCGCGGACCTGGGAGCGGACGATGGTGCCGGGGACGGCCCGCTCCACCGCGGCGATGTCCTCGGCGCTCGGCACCCGCTTGACGCGGGCGTCGCCCAGGAAAACGCGGTGGAAGAACTCGGCGGCCAGCGGAAACCGTCCCTCGCGCCGGGGCATGCGCGGCTTGCGGCCCAGCGCGACGTCGACCGTGACCTGGTGGTGGCTGACGCCGTCGACTTTCTCGAACAGATCGCAGTGCGACTGGGCGATGCGGGTGTTGATCTCCAGCAGCCAGATGCGGTCCTGCACCTCGTCCCAGAAGTACTCGATGTTGAACGCGGCGTCGTCATAGCCGACGTGCTCCATGATCCTTTTGGTCAGCTCCTCCATCTTGCGCTGGATGCGCGCCGGCAGCTTCGAGGGATAGAGGTAGTGGAAGAAGCTCAGGACCTGCGGGTAGCGGATGGAGTCCACGATGGCATAGGGCACGACCTCGCCCTTGTGGACATAGCCCTCCAGGGTGCACTGGTGGCCGCCGATGATCTCCTCGGCCATGCAGTAGCCGCCGTCGACAACCCGGATGTTCTCGGGCAATTCGGCCTGGTCGAGGACATAGTTGAACGGCTCCGAGATCAGCCCGATCTCGGCGCGCAGCTTTTCCGTGGCGTGCGCGAAATCCTCCGGGCTGTCGATGCGGAACCCCAGGCGCGAGCCCGAGGACTTGATCGGCTTGACGAAGAAGGGGAAGTAGAGCCCGGCGTCGCCGATCTTCCCCAGCGCGGCCTCGTCGAAGGGATCGAAGGCGGTGAACTTCGGGATGAAGTCCGGAATGACCTCGCGCTGCTCCGTCCGGCTCCAGTACTTGTGCTCGCACTTCAGCAGGCTCGACAGCGAGGTGTTGCGGGTGCCGAACTTCCCGCACAGCAGCGGCAGCATGGTCGACACCGGGAAGTCCATGTAGCCGATGATGGCGTCGACCTGGCCGTCGAAGCCGCCGATGCGGCTCTCGGCCTCGTTCAGCATGGCGGGGATGTCGAACTCCTCGGTGTCGTAGACGGCGGCGGGGTCGATGACGCCGTGGAAGGCGATGTCCTCGGCGCCGCGAATGCGCTTCAGCTTGGCGAGGTTGAAGTCGTTCAGGCCGACCACGAAGATGTTGGACGTCATGGCTCTTGCCTGCCCCTCCTTGGGGCGTCATGGGGTAGCGGGATCGCTGGCGGCGCGGGATGGCGCGCCGGTCACTTGGCGGCGATGGCGGCGGGCTTGCGGAAGCTGCGGCCCTTCAGGCGCTGGATCGCGAACTCGGTGTCGTCCACCAGCAGCACCAGCAAGTCGCCCTCGGACGCGGCGTCGAAGGCGCCTTCCACGGCCCCGTGCTCGTCCAGCACGACCTTGACGTCACAGCGCGCCGCCGGGTTCGACTCCGCGCCTTGGCGCAACAGCTCGGCGGCCTCGCCGACCTCCCGGCCGCGCGGGTCGGGCTCGCAGATGAACAGCGCGTCGTGCATGCCGGCGAGCTGCTCGCCCAGCGCCATCAGGTCCTCGTCGCGGCGGTTGCCGGGGGCGCTCGCCACCGCGATGCGGCGGTTGGCGGTGAGGCTGCCGACCAGCTTCTCCAGCGCCACCAGCGCCGGCACGTTGTGGCCGTAGTCGATCAGCGCCCGCACGCCCTCGGCCTCGATCAGGTTGGTGCGGCCCGGAAGCTGGCCCGGCGTGGGGTGGAAGGTCTGGAGCCCCATGCGGATGTCCGCCAGCGTGAGCCCGAGGGCATAGCCCGCCGCCGCCGCCGCCATCGCGTTCGCGACGTTGAACGGGGCGTGCCCCTCGAAGGCAATCGGCACGTCGTTGACCGGGATCACCTCGGCCTCGACATGGCCCTGGCGCATGACGATGCGGCCCTCGGACACGATGAAAGCCACCCCGTGGTCGTGGATGTGCTGACGCACCGCCCGCGACTTGGGGTTCATCGTGAAGTAGATGATATTGCCGCGCGCCCAGGTGGTGCCCTGGTCCAGCACGCGTGGGTCGTCGGCGTTCAGCACCGCCGTGCCGCTGGGCCGCACCGCGTCGATCACCACCGTCTTGCAGCGCGCCAGCTCGTCCAGGGTGTGAATGTCGCGCTCGCCCAGGTGGTCGCTGTCGATGTTCAGCAGCACGCCGACGTCGCATTCGTCGAAGCCCAGGCCGCGGCGCATGATGCCGCCGCGCGCGACCTCCAGCACGGCGTTCTCCACCGTGGGCTCCTTCAGCACCGTGGTGGCCGCCTGCGGCCCGCTGTAGTCGCCGCGCATGATGACGTGGTTGTCGATCTCGATGGTGCCGGTGCAGGCCATGCCGACCTGGCGCCCCGCGTGGCGCAGCAGGTGGGCGATCAGGCGCACGGTCGTGGTCTTGCCGTTCGTGCCGGTCACGGCCGTGATCGGCACGCGGCCGTCGTCCTGCGGGTCCGGAAACAGCATGTCGACCACGTGCTTGCCGACGTCGCGCCCCTTGCCGTGCGTGGGCGAGACGTGCATGCGGAAGCCGGGGCCGGCGTTCACCTCCACAACGCCCGCGGACTGCTCCTCCAGCGGGCGGGACAGCGTCTCGGACAGCAGGTCGATGCCGATGATGTCCAGGCCGATCAGCCGCGCCGTGCGCTCGGCGGCGTATCTGACCTCGGGGTGGACGTCGTCGGTGAGGTCGGTGGCGGTGCCGCCGGTGCTGAGGTTGGCCGTCGACTTCAGGAAAACGACCTCGTCCTTCGCGGGCGCGGACTCCAGCGTCAGCCCGGCCTGGTGCAGCAGCCGCAGGGTCTGGTGGTCGACGTGGATCTGCGTCAGCAGGTTCTCGTGGCCGACGCCGCGTCGCGGGTCGGCGTTCTCCTTGTCGATGAGCTGCTGGATCGTGGACTTGCCGTCGCCCACGACATGCGCCGGCCGGCGCCGGGCGGCGGCCACCAGCTTGCCGTCGATCACCAGCAGGCGGTGGTCCTCGCCGCGGATGTAGCGCTCGACGACGACGGTCTCATGGCGCGCGTAGGCGGCGTCGTAGCCCTCGCGCAGCGCGGCGTCGTCGGTGATGTTGGTGGTCACGCCGCGGCCGTGGTTGCCGACCAGCGGCTTCGTAACGACCGGGTAGCCCAGCCTGTGCGCGGCGGCCAGCGCCTCCTCGAAGCTGTGGCAGGTGCGACCCCCGGGCACGGGGATGCCGGCGTCGGCCAGGATCTGCTTGGTCCAGTCCTTGTCGTCGGCAATGCCGTGGCCGATGATGTTGGTCTTCCAGGTCACCGTGGCCTGGAACCGCTGCTGCTTGCAGCCGTGGCCGAGCTGGATGTAGCTGCTTTCCTCGCTCAGGCGGTAATAGGGGATATCGCGCGCGGTGGCCGCTTCCACGATCGCGCCGGTGGAGGGGCCCAGCATGTGGGCGTCGCGCACCTCCTTCAGCCGGGCGATGGCGGCGTCGAGGTCGATCTCCTGGCCGTTGAACAGGCGCTCGACGATGTCCACGGCCTCCACGCCGGCGGCCAGGCCGCAGGCCTCGTCGCGGTAGCGGTAGACGACGTTGTAGATGCCGGTCTCGTAGGTATCCAGCGTCTTGCCGTAGCCTACCGAAAAGCCGATCAGGTTCTGCAGCTCGATGGCCACGTGCTCGACCACGTGCCCGGCCCAGGTGCCGCGGCCGAGCCGCTCCAGAAAGCCGCCGGGGCGGCCGACGGAGCAGCGGTGCGCCTGCAGGCTGGGTATCACCTCGGTGATGCGGTCGACGATGCCGGGAACGGTGTCGCTGGGCCGCTCCTCCA
>CAZLNO010000039.1:4404-30816 GCA_964561005.1 uncultured Rhodovibrionaceae bacterium
TGGGTGCTGTCGACGATGATCACGTGGCCGGGACCGATCGCCTCCAGGATGCGGTTGGGATGCACGATCACGCCGGCGTCCTCGCCGATTCCGAGGCCCAGGAACTCCGGGTTCGTCGCGCCGACCTCCATCAGGCGCGTGAAGCGGCCGCGCTCCAGGAAGTGGCTGTCAATGACCACGTCCTCGACGAATCCGAAGCCGGTGGTCATGTTGACCGCGCCCTTGCGCAGCGCATCGGCGGCCGCTCCATTATAGATCATCGTCGCCGACAGCGCCACCGCCCCGGCGCTCGTCCCGGCCACCACGGCGCCGGCCTCGTAGCGCTTGCGAATGGCGGCGAGGACGGGGGAGCCGCCGAACACGTGGGTCAGGCGAAGCTGATCGCCCCCGGTGAAGAAAACGCAGCCGGCCTGCTCGATTCGCGCGACGCTGTCCGGATCGCTCGCCTGCTTGCGCTCGCGAATGTCGAGGGCGTGGACGGTGCTGGCCCCGACGCGCGGGAAGGCCTGCTCATACGCTGGAAGGACCTCCTCGGGGTAGCCGCTGGCCGTCGCGATCACGACGACCTCCTTGTTGTCCGCGGGCGCCAGCGAGACGACGCGGGACAGGATTTTCAGGTCGGACGACTTGTCCTCCGCGCCGCCAATGGCGACGAGATGCCCCTTTGGCCCGGTCGGTTTTTTTACCATTTTCTTATACTTGAACTCGTTTCACAGGTCGAGGTTGCGACGGTTCTCGAAACTTCATACCGCGTTGCCGCCCCGGCCGCAACGGCCGGCGCCGAGCGGGCGGGTCCACCCCCTTGACGCCCCTGTCCTACCCCGCTTCTTCCGCCGCGACATGCGTGACTTTCGCAGTGCGGCATCGCGCGAACGCATGCTATCCCTCTTGTACCGTCCGAGGCCAAGGGCAGCGCGCCGGCGGCAGGGCTGTCAAGAAAGCATTGGCTGCCGCGCTGTTTTGGGCGATGATGTAAAAAGGTCGGGCGATCCCACTCGGTCTCGGCCGGCGTCAAGTTGTTCATTTCGGGTTGGATCGTGACGCAAACAACCAATTGGGTCGATGACGGGCAGGCCCTGCGCTACAACCCGGAGACGCAGGACGCGGCCTATCGCAGCGGCGCCTACGACTACATCCTGGACATCGGCATGATGGCGCGGATGGCGGTCATCGCCGCCTACCTTAAGCACTACGGCGCCCGGCGGGTGCTCGATGTCGGCTGCGGCTCCGGGCCGCTGCTGACCCAGCTTCCCCAGGATATCGGCTACATCGGCGTGGACATTGCCGGAAGCGCGGTCGAACAGGCGCGGGCGCGCTTCGGCGGCCGGCCGGACACGGCCTTTCTGGTCGGCGACTTCCGGTCCATCGCGGCGCCGGCCACGCCGGTCGACGCCGTCGTCTGGGCGGGCATCGGGCGGACCTGGACCCGGCAAGGAAAGGGCGGGGACCGCCGCGACTGGCTGGACATCCTCGAGCGGGCCGAGCAGTGGCTGAGCCCCGACGGCCTCGTGGTGCTGGAGCTGGTGACGGCGCACTGGCCGGCGCTGGAGGCGATGCTGGGGGAGCGCTACGCGCGGCTGGTCGGCTGCGACATCGACCATCTGGACTTCGGCGCGCGCAGCCGCCGCAGCCTTCGCGTCTATCGACGAAAGGACCGGGCCCGATGAGCATGGTTCATCGCACCGACATCGCCTTTCCCCTGGAACCCGTGCGTGCCGCGGCGGCGGCGGTCGACCATCTGTTCGACCGGCACGGCGTGTTGAACGTGACGTCCTATCCCGAGGCCGAGGATCCGCTGCGCCAGCACGCGGGCTGGCTGCCCGAGGACCTGCGCGAAAGCCGGTTCACGGTGGTCAACGAGCCCTTCCGCGGCACCGCCGTCGAGGCGCTGCTGAACGCCCTGCCGTTCCGCTTTGGCCGGACGCGGCTGTTGAAGATGGCGCCGAAGTCCTGCCTGTCGATCCACTGGGACAGCTCGCGGCGCTGGCACTACGCGATCACCACCAACCCCGCCTGCTACCTGATTCACGTTGACGGGGAGGTGGGGCATTTCCATCACGTTCCCGCCGACGGCCACCTCTACGAGATGGACGCGCGGCTCACGCACACCGCCATCAACGCCAGCAAGGAGTACCGTCTGCACCTCGTCATCTCGGACGCGGCCGACGAGGGCGTTCGCGAGGGCTCGCCCGCCGGCCACGCCTATCCCCACGCCCTGGGCTGAGGGCGCGCGAACGGACCGATCCGCCATGCAGCCGGTCCACCGCGCGGAAATCCTCGACGGCGACCTCCTGCAGGTGCGGGACCTGGCCATCGCGTTCGAGCTGCACGGCAACCGCATCCCGGTTCTGCACGGCGTCAGTTTCGGCATCCGACCGGGGGCGACCGTGGCGCTGGTCGGGGAGAGCGGCTCCGGCAAGTCGATCACGGCGCGCGCCATCCTGAACATCCTGCCCGAGGCGGCACGCGTCACGCGGGGCGAGATCCTGCTGGCCACGGACGGCGCGGGCGAGCCGACGGACATCCAGAAGCTGCGCCCCAACGGGTCGCGCATGCGCGCCATCCGCGGCGGGCGCATCGCCATGATCTTCCAGGAGCCGATGGTCTCGATGTCACCGGTCCACACCATCGGCGACCAGGTCAGCGAGGCGCTGTTCCTGCATCGCGACGTCGGTCGCCGGGAGGGCCTGCGGTTGACGCGGGAGATGCTGGGCCTGGTCGGCTTTCCGGAGCCGGCGCGGGCGATGACGATGTATCCTTTCGAGCTGTCGGGCGGGCTGCGTCAGCGGGCGATGATCGCCATGGCGCTGATCTGCCGCCCGGCGCTGCTGATCGCCGACGAGCCCACCACGGCGCTGGACGTGACCATCCAGGCGCAGATCCTCAAGCTGCTGCGCGACCTGCAGGGCGAGCTGGGCATGGCGGTGCTGATGATCACGCACGACCTCGGCGTGGTCGCGAACCTCGCCGAGGAGGTCGTCGTGCTCTACGACGGGCGGGTGGTGGAGGCCGGCGGCGTCGCGGACATCTTCGAGCGGCCCGCCCACCCTTATCTCCAGGCGCTGCTGCGCGCGGTGCCGCACTTCGATGTGAAGCCCGGCGAGCGCCTGCGGCCGATCCGCCAGATCACCACGCGGCCGGGCCATATCCTCTCGGCCGCGCGTGAGGGCCGGTCGGGGGCGCCCGGCGAGCCGCTGCTGGTCGTGCGGGGCCTGACGAAGCGCTTTCGCGCGCGCGGCGGACTGTTCGGCGAGGCGGCGCCGGCCGCGCACACCGCCGTCCAGGACGTGAGCTTCATGGTCGAGCGCGGAAGCTGCTTCGGCCTCGTGGGGGAGAGCGGCTGCGGCAAGACCACGACCGGCAAGCTGCTGATGCGCGCGCTGACGCCCGACGCCGGCGAGGTGGTTTACAACGACGACGGCGCATCGATGGACCTGCTGTCGCTGGAAGGCAAGGACCTTCAGGCGTTCCGCCGCCGGATGCAGTTCGTCTTTCAAGACCCTTACGGCGCGCTCAATCCGCGGATGACGGTGTTCGACATCCTGCGCGAGCCGCTGATCGTCCACGGCATCGGCGACCGGGCCCACCACGGCGCGGCGGCCCAGGAGCTGATGCGGCTGGTCGGCCTCGATCCGCGCTTCCTGACGCGCTACCCGCACAGCTTCTCCGGCGGCCAGCGCCAGCGCATCGGCATCGCCCGCGCGCTCGCCCTGCAGCCCGAGTTCCTGATCTGCGACGAGCCGGTCTCCGCCCTCGACGTCTCAATCCAGGCGCAGATCCTGAACCTGCTGCAGGACCTGCAGAAGGAGCTGGGGCTCACCTACCTCTTCATCTCCCACAACCTGGCCGTGGTTCACTATCTGGCCGACCGCATCGCCGTGATGTGCAAGGGCCGACTGGTGGAGGTGGCGCCGCGCGACCGGCTGTTCGACAGCCCGCAACATCCCTATACGCGCGCGCTGCTCGACGCCGTGCCGTTCCCCGACCTGGACAGGCCCCTGGACTTCGATGCCGTGACCGCCGCGGGACTCTCGGACCCCGCCGCCTGGCCGCGCCCGTTCACCGAGGACGGGGAGCAGCCGACGGAGCTCGTGGAGGCGGCGGCGCGGCACTACGTCCGCCGGAGCGTCCCGGCGCCGGCCCTGGCGGGGGCGGGATGACGCGGGCGCCGGGCCGGACCGGGGCAGGGAATGCCGGCACGCCGCCGTCGCTCGCGCAGACGTTGCGGGCGGCGGAAGCGGCGACGGCGGGACGCGCCTATCCCGGCAACCCCGTCCTGCGCGACCTGATCGAGCGCAGGACCTTCACCCACAACGGCCGGATCTATCGCGCGGCGCACCGCCTGGAGGACTTCGTCTGCGAGACCATGGGCCGCCTGGTGCTGGCGCAGGGCCTGCAAAGCTGCCTGGAGGTGGGGACGCTGTTCGGCTTCGCCACGCTGTTCCTGGCGGAGGCGGTGGCGGCGACCGGCGGCCAGGTGGACACCGTGGACATCCGACCCGCGCAATTGCACTGGGACCGCCATCGCGCGAGCGAGCCGCAGACCATCGAGAACGTTCACGAGGTGGCGGAGCGTCTGCTGGCGGAAAGCGGCCTGGCGGCGCAGGTGCGCTTGCTGGCGGGCGATTCCAATGCGGTTCTGCCGAACCTGATCCGCGAGGGACGGCGCTACGAGCTGGCGCTGGTGGACGGCGCGCACGACTTTCCCAGCGTGCTGCTGGACGTGATCGCGGTGGACAACCTGCTCGTGCCCGGCGGCTATCTGGTGCTGGACGACGTGGGGCGGACGCTGGCGACGCGCGAGGGCAACCTGGGCGGGCCGAACCGCCTGCTGGCGGCGCTCTTCGCCTCGGGGCGCTACGAGGTGCTGCCGCTTTCCGCCAACGCCGCGCTGTGTCGCAAGGGGGCGGAATGAGCCGCATGGCCTGGATCGGCCTGATCGCGTGTCTTTTGGCGGCTGGACCGGCGGAAGCGCAACCGCGACCCTTCATCGAGGCGCCCTTTCTGGCGCATGCCGTCGCCGCCGGCGAGCTGCCGCCGGTCGCCCAGCGGCTGCCGGCGGAGCCGGCGGTGGTCCGCTTCACCGATCAGGCAACCAGCCCCGGCCTGCACGGCGGCACGCTGCGCATGGTGATGGGCCGCGAGAAGGACATCCGCATGATGGTCGTCTACGGCTACGCGCGGCTGGTGGCCTACAACGAGGACCTGGAGCTGGTGCCCGACCTGCTGAAGGCGGTCGAGGTCGAGGACAATCGCCGCTTCACGCTGCACCTGCGCGAGGGACACCGCTGGTCCGACGGCCATCCGTTCACGGCCGCCGACTTCGCCTACTGGTGGCGCGACATCGCCAACAACCGGGAGCTCTCGCCGCTGGGCCCGCCGGCGGCGATGATGGTGGACGGCCGGCCACCGACCTTCGAGGTGCTGGACGAGACCACGGTGCGCTACACCTGGGACGCGCCGAACGCCGCCTTCCTGCCGGCCCTGGCCGGGGCGCGGCCGCTGTTCATCTACGCCCCGGCACACTATCTGAAGCAATTCCACGAGGATTATGCCGATCCGGATCGCTTGGCCCGGCGCGTCGCCGCGGCGGACGCGCGCAACTGGGCGGGGCTGCACAGCCGGCGGGAACGGCCCTACCGCTCCGACAACCCCGACCTGCCGGTCCTCCAGCCCTGGCGCAACACCACCGAGCCGCCCTCCGAGCGCTTCGTCTTCGAGCGCAACCCCTACTATCATCGCGTGGACGCGGCGGGCCGGCAGCTTCCCTACATCGACCGCGTGGCCATCGCGGTGGCCGACGACCGCCTGATCGCCGCCAAGACGGCGGCCGGGGAGTCCGACCTCCAGGCGCGCCACCTGCGCCTCGCCGACTACACCTTTCTGAAGGAAGCCGAAGAGCGCAACGACTACACCGTGCGGCTCTGGCGCACGGGCAGCGGCGCCGAGATCGCCCTCTATCCCAACTTGAACGCCGCCGATCCCGTGTGGCGCGAACTGAACCGCGACGCCCGCTTCCGCCGCGCATTGTCGCTGGCCATCCACCGCTACGAGCTGAACCAGGTGATCTACTATGGCCTGGGCAACGAGAGCGCCAACACCGTCCTGCCGCGCAGTCCGCTGTACAGGACGCGCTATGCCGAGGCGTGGGCAACCTACGAGCCGGACCGGGCCAACGCCTTGCTGGACGACATCGGCCTCGACGAGCGCGACCATCGCGGCATCCGCCTGCTGCCCGACGGCCGACCGGCCGAGATCATCGTCGATACCGCCGGCGAGAGCACCGAGACCACCGACGTGCTGGAGCTGATCGAGGACACCTGGCGCAAGGTTGGAATCAAGCTCCACATCCGCCCCTCGCAGCGCGAGGTGTTCCGCAACCGCGTTTTCTCGGGCGAGGCCGTCATGTCGGTCTGGTCCGGGCTGGTGAACGCGATCCCGACCGCCGAGACGGTCCCCAAGGAGCTGGCGCCGTCGAGCCGGTACCAGTACCAGTGGCCGGCCTGGGGACGCTACGTGGAGACGGCTGGCGCCGCGGGGGAGGCGCCGGCCCTGCCGGCGGCCCGGCGCCTGGTCGAGCTGCACGACGCCTGGGCGCGGGCGGACGGCGCCGCCGCCGCCCGGGAGATCTGGCACGAGATGCTGGAGATCCACGCCGACCGGGTCTTCTCCATCGGCACGGTCAACGGCGTGCCGCATCCCGTGGTGGTCGACAACGACCTGCGCAACGTGCCGGACGAGGCCTACTATACCTGGGAGCCCACGGCCTATTTCGGCGTCTATCGGCCGGACACCTTCTGGTTCGGCGACGCCCGGCGGCGGGCGCGGTAGCGCGGGCAGGGGGAGACGGCATGCTGCGGTACGTGGCGCATCGCCTGATCCTGATGGTGCCCACGCTGGTCGCGATCTCGATCATCGTCTTCGCCATCATCCAGTTGCCGCCCGGCGACTACCTGGAAAGCCACATCGCGGAGCTGCAGGCCCAGGGCGAGTCCGTCGATCCGCAGAAGATCGCCTTCCTGCGCGAGCACTATGGCCTCGACCGGCCGATCCACGAGCAGTACGCGGCCTGGCTGTTCGGGATGCTGCAGGGCGACTTCGGCTATTCCTTCGAGTACAACATGCCGGTCTCGGCGGTGGTCGGCGACCGCATGGCGCTGACGGTGCTGCTGTCGCTGACCACGATCCTGTTCACCTGGATCGTCGCCTTTCCCATCGGCATCTACTCGGCGGTGCGGCAGTACAGTCTCGGCGACTACCTCCTGACCCTGGTCGGGTTCATCGGCCTGGCGACGCCGAACTTCCTGCTGGCGCTGGTGCTGCTGTACCTGGCCAACGTGTGGTTCGGCACCTCCATCGGCGGGCTGATGGACGCGCGCTACATCGACGCGCCCTGGAGCTGGGGCAAGCTGCTGTCGGTGCTGGAGCACATCTGGATTCCGGTGATCGTCATCGGCACCGCCGGCACCGCCGGGATGATTCGGCGCCTGCGCGCCAACCTGCTGGACGAGTTGCACAAGCAGTACGTCGTCACCGCGCGCGCCAAGGGGCTGCCGCGCCTGCGGCTGCTCCTGAAATATCCCCTGCGCATCGCGCTGAACTTCTTCGTCGCCGACATCGGCGCGCTGCTGCCCAGCGTGATCTCCGGCGCGGAGGTGGTGGCGATCGTGATGTCGCTGCCGACAACCGGGCCGATGCTGATCAACGCGCTGCAGAGCCAGGACATGTATCTGGCTGGCTCCTTTCTCATGTTCCTGGCGACCTTGACGGTGGTGGGCGTGCTGGTCTCGGACCTGGCGCTGGCGGCGCTCGATCCGCGGATCCGCTACGAATCGGGGCTGCGGCGATGACGGGGGCGGGACGCGACCGGCGCCGGGGCGGCGAGGGGCGGCTGCCGCACTACGTCTCCGACGTGCCCTTCGCCCCGCGCGAGGAAGAGGCGCTGACGGCGGCGCAGGAGCGGGTCTACCTGGCCTCGCAGTGGCGGCTCATGTGGTGGAAGCTGCGCCGCCACCGCCTGGCGATGATCAGCGCCGTGGTGCTCCTGCTCATGTACGGCGCCATCGTCATCGCGGAGTTCCTGGCGCCCTACAACCTGCACACCCGGCACACCGACTTCATCTACGCCCCGCCGCAGGCGGTCCATCTCTTCCACGAGGGCCGATTCGTGGGTCCCTTCGTCTATGGCCTCGACTACCGGCTGAACATGGAAAACCTGAAGCGCGAGTACACCCCGAACCCCGACAAGGTGCAGCCGCTGCGCTTCTTCTGCCGGGGCGACGGCTACGAATTCTGGGGGCTGGTGCCGGGCCGGCTGCATCTCGTGTGTCCGGCCGAGGGCGGCACGCTGTTCCTGCTCGGCACCGACCGCCTGGGGCGCGACATGCTCTCGCGCATTCTCCACGGCGCGCGCATTTCGCTCACCATCGGGCTGGCCGGCATCGCTGTGAGCTTCACGATGGCGATGGTCATCGGCGGCATCGCCGGGTTCTACGGCGGCTGGATCGACAACCTGGTGCAGCGGCTGATCGAGGTGGTGCGCTCCTTCCCGGAGTTGCCGCTGTGGATGGCGCTGGCCGCCATCATGCCGGTGACCTGGAGCCCGCTGCTGGTCTACTTCGGCATCGTGGTCATCCTGGCGCTGCTCGACTGGACCAATCTGGCGCGGGCGGTTCGCTCCAAGGTCCTGGCCCTGCGCGAGGAGGACTATGTCGAGGCCGCCGCGCTGCTGGGGGCCTCGCCCCGGCGGATCATCGGCCGCCACCTGCTGCCCGGCGTGATGAGCCATCTCATCGCCTCGGCCACGCTGTCGGTGCCGGCGATGATCCTGGGGGAGACGGCGCTGAGCTTCCTGGGGCTGGGGCTGCGGCCGCCGATCACGTCCTGGGGCGTGCTGCTGAACGAGGCGCAGAACATCAACGTGGTGGCGCTCTACCCCTGGCTGATGCTGCCGGTGGTGCCGGTGATCGTGGTGATCCTGGCCTTCAACTTCTTCGGCGACGGGCTGCGCGACGCGGCCGATCCCTACAAGTGACGGCGCCTACGGGGATGTTTTGCCCCGCGTGCCCTGGCTGTCGCGGAGCTGCCGCGTGGTGGCGTCGAGCCGCTGGGCCAGCTCGCGCATGACCTCGATGGCCATGTCGGGGAAGTCCCGGACAAGGCGGAAGAACACCTCGCGGCGAACCTTCAGGGCCGTCAGGCGCGAGGTGGCGGTCACCGTGGCCGTGCGCGGCACGTCGCAGAGCATCGCGATCTCGCCCACGATGTCGTTGCGGCCCAGGTCCGCCACGTGCAGCTCGCCGCCGCTGCCGCCGCGCGTGGTGACTGCCGCCGAGCCCTCCAGGATCACGAAGGCGGCGTCGCCACGCTCGCCTTCCTGGAACAGCCGGTCGCCGGGCTGGAAGGTCAGCCGCTCGCTGGTGAAGGCCAGCAGCTTCAGCTTCGCCGGGTCCAGGTTGGCGAACATCGGCACGTTGCGCAGGTGCTTGATCTCGTCGTCGAGGCTCACGAGCGTCCTCCCGCCGCCGTTGCCGCCGGGCTCCGGCCCGATCCGGGCCGATCGGCCACGATGCGGCCGCCGTCCATCTCCAGCACCCGGTCGAAGCCGTGCAGATCCTGCTCGCGCCCCAGCACCCACACGATCCGCCCGCCGGCCATCCAGTCGAACACGGCCGCGCGCAGCTGGCGGTCCTCCTCGGGGTCGAAGCCGGCGGTGGCCTCGTTCAGGATCAGGGTCCGCGGCGTCTTGAGCAGGGCGCGGGCGATGGCCAGCTTCTGGCGCTGCACGAACGACAGCCGGCCGCCGGCGATGCCCACCTCGTAGCCCAGCCCGGCCAGCATCACGTCCTCGCGCAGCCCGCCCTCGACCAGTACGGCGTCGATCTCGCGGCCGACCCGCTCGCGCGCCTGCGCGGCGCCATGCACCAGCTTGCCGAAGAGGATGTTGTCCTCCAGCGTCGCCGCCGGATTGTAGCGCCGGGAGTCGAAGAACGCGATGGCGTCGCGCTGCGCGGCCGGCAGCTCGCGGGCGAACCGCCGCCGCGCCTCCAGGAGCCGGGTCTGCATCCCGGCGTCGAGCAGGTCGAGGCGATGGCGGGCGGGGATCAGCCGGAAGGCCAGCGCCAGCAGCCGCCGCTGGTCCGGTCCCGCCATGCGCCTGGCCGGCAGCTTGGCCACGCGCGCCAGCAGCGCGCGGTAGTCCGGCAGCTCGCGGGCGCTGACAAAGGCATACTGCTCGAAGAACTCGTGGTCGGGCGGCAGGTCGGCGAACAGCTCCACCATGGTCGCCGCCAGTTTGCGGCCGATCTCGACCATGTCGTCGTGCAGCCCGGTGGCACGGAGCACATGCAACACATGGGCGTCATCGGCCAGGTTCGCCATCGCGAAGCGCGCGTCCAGCGGCGTGCCGAACAGCAGGTTCTCGGCGACGTTGGCGTTGGTGTTGTAGCGCGACTCGTCGAACGGCTCGACCAGGTCGGTGAGCCCCTGCCGCGCCAGGCGCTCGCGCAGCCGTGCCCGGGCGGCCACGACGGCCTCCGCGAGGGTCGGGTGGGCGTCCGGGTCGATGCACTGACGCAGGCCGAACTGGTAGACGTCGCCGTCCAGGGCCACCGCCGCCAACACCTCCAGCATGCGGGCCTGCAGCGCCGCGTCGTCGGACACCCCGGCCAGCGCATAGTCGATCCAATCGCCACCGCCGTCCTTCTCGTCGCCGTCGCGCGGGGCGGCGCGCTGTCTCAGGCCATAGACCAGATTGCCGCGCACGCTGCCGGCGAAGATGAAGCTGGCCTGCCCGACATAGCCGAGGTGGCGGGCCAGCGTGGCGTCAGGCACGGTGGCCAGATCGCGCTCGCCATAGCGGATCTGCCCCGCCGAGGGCAGCACGAGGCGGGCGAGGAGCTGGGCCAGTTCGCCCTTGCCGCTGCCGCCCGGCCCCACGACGGCGACGCCTTCGTCCGCCGCCAGCGTCGCGCTTGCCGCCTCGACCATGTTGAACGCGCCGTCCTCGCTCAGCGTGACCCGGCTCAGCACGAGCGGACCGTCCAGTTGGTCGTCCGCCTCCGGCGCCGCCTCGATCAGCGCAGGGTCGCGGAGGTCCGGCAGGCTGAACTGCTCGACGATCTGCGCGTACTTGACCTTCATGTCCTCCTTGGTCTGGTAGTATTTCAACAGGGCCTTCCACGGCGGGTTGAGGTCCTTGTAGGCCGCCAGCACCGCGACCAGCGCGCCCATCGACAGCTCGCCGACGATGACCAGGTAACCGCCGGCCGAATAGAAGAAGAAGGGCGTGACCGAGGACAGGAAGCTGTTCAGGAACTTGATGAAGTACTTCCGCTTGTAGATCTCGAAGCGGATGTCGAGGATGCGGTCCAGCCGCGCCCCGATGTCGGCCAGCTCGTAGCGCGCCGTGCCGTGGGTGTGGATCTCCGCGATGCCGGAGACGCCCTCGCCGATGCGGTCGGCCATGCCGCGCACCGTCCGCACGCGCTGGCGCGACAGCGCGTTGACCCGTCGCTGCAGGCGCGGGACCAGGACCATCTGCACCGGATAGAGCGCGATGGCGGCGGCGCCCAGGAAGGGGTCCTGGTTGAAGATGAAAAAGAGGTAGGTGAGCAGGATGCCGCCCTGCAGCGCCGGCTCCGCGATGGCGTCGCCGATGAAGGCGCCCAGCGGCTCGGTCTCGGCCGTCGTCATGGCGATGATCTCGCCCTGCGACAGCCGCCGGAAGTGGGGCAGGGGAAAGCGCAGCACGCGGCGATAGAGCTCGTGGCGGAGCTGGCGCAGCAGCCGCTCGCCCAGCACGCCCTTGTAGACGTTGATGGCGTACTTGAAGCCGCCGTTGACGACGACCAGCACCAGAAAGAGCAAACAGAGCAGCAGCAGGTACTGCACCTGCGTCACCGGCTGGCCGAACACCGCCTCCGGCGTGTCCGTCCCCTCGATGCCTTTGTTGATGATCTGCTTGGGGACATCCAGCGCGTAGTAGGTCAGCGGCAGCGAGGCCAGCGTCAAAAGGACGACGAAGAGCTGACCGCGAGCGCTGTTGCGGAAGATGTAGCGGTAGATCGAGCGGTCCACGTCCGGCCCAGTCGCAAGCGAAACGGTCGACCCCCAGTATTCCCGACTTGGGCACGACGCACCAGCGCGAACAGAAGTTCGCGATGCGAAACCTTGACAATCGTGAATTCGTGTCCCGGCCCGCGAATGACTATACTGGGGTACGATCAAAACTCTGGGGCGAACACGCCAAAATGCCGGAACGCCTGGACCACGCGCGGCTGCTGATCTACAGCCACGACAGCTTCGGCCTGGGCCATTTGCGGCGCTGCCGCGCCATCGCGCACAGCTTCGTCGACCGCTTCAAGGGGCTCTCGGTCCTCATCCTCTCGGGCTCGCCGATCGTCGGCAGCTTCGACTACCGCGCCCGCGTGGACTTCGTGCGCGTGCCGGGGGTCATCAAGCTGCGCAATGGCGAGTACACCTCGCTCTCCCTGCATATCGACGTCGAGGACACCCTGGCGATCCGCGAGGCCATCATCCGCAAGACGGCGGAGACCTTCGCCCCGCAGATGTTCCTGGTGGACAAGGAGCCGCTGGGCCTGATGGGCGAGATCCGCGAGACACTGACCATGCTGAAGACGCGGGGCACCCGGCTGGTGCTGGGCGTGCGCGACATCATCGACGACGCCGCGGCCATCGCCCCCGAGTGGGAGCGCAAAAAGGTGCTGCCGGCGCTGCAGACCCTCTACGACGACATTTGGGTCTACGGCGCCGAGTCCTTCTGGGAGACGCTGCAAGGCATCGCCCTGCCGCCCGGCGTGCGGGAGAAGATCGCCTACGCCGGCTATCTCGGCCGACCGGGCGCGGAGTCCACGGATGCCGCGCCCGCGGACCAGGAGCCCTATCTGCTGGTCACGCCGGGCGGCGGGGGCGACGGCGTCGAGATGGTGGACTGGGTGCTCTCGGCCTACGAGCACGACCCCGGCATCGGCTACGGCTTGCTGGTGGTGCTGGGACCCTTCATGCCGCTGGAGGCGCGCCAGGCCTTCGCCGCGCGCGCCGAGCGCCTGGCGAAGGTCCGGGTCATCACCTTCGACGCCCGCATCGAGCCGTTGATGCGGGGCGCGGCGGGGGTGGTCGCGATGGGCGGCTACAACACCTTCTGCGAGCTGCTGTCGCTGGACAAGCCGGCGCTGCTGGTGCCGCGCACGGTGCCGCGCCTGGAGCAGTACATCCGCGCCCGCCGCGCGCAGGAGGTGGGCCTGGCGCGCATGCTGGCGGACGACGGCGTGCGGGCGCCGGCGACGATGGCGGCGGCCTTGCGCGGCTTCGCGGAGCAGGCGCCGCCCTCGCGCCACATGCCGCCAGGGCTGCTGCACGGATTCGAGACGCTGAACGGTCTGCTGAAGGCGCGCATGGGGGCGATGGACGCCGCGCCGGCCGTGCTGGAGGCCTGAGGAGGTCCGCGCGATGCCCGGTCCGATCGTCTTCGTGCTCAAGGGCTATCCCCGGCTGTCGGAGACCTTCATCGCCCAGGAGATCCACGGCCTGGAGGAACGCGGCCTGGATATCCGCATCGTCTCGCTGCGCCGGCCGCGCGAGGCGCTGCGCCATCCGGTGCACGACGCCATCCGGGCGCCCGTGCGCTACTTGCCGGAATACCTGCACGAGGCGCCTTTGCGGGTATGGCATGCTTGGCGGGCGGCGCGCCGGCTGCCCGGCTACGGCGCGGCGCGCCGGGCCTTCCTGCGCGACCTGCGGCGCGAGCCGACGTCCAGTCGCCTGCGCCGTTTCGGCCAGGCGCTGGTTCTGGCGGTCGAGGCGGAGGCCGGCGCCGTGCGTCTGCACGCGCACTTCCTGCACGCGCCGGCCTCGGTCGCGCGCTACGCGGCCCTGCTGCGCGATTTGCCGTGGAGCTGCTCGGCGCATGCCAAGGACATCTGGACGACCCCGGCCTGGGAGGCGCGCGAGAAGCTGGCCGGGCTGGACTGGCTGGTCACCTGCACCGCGCACGGCCGCGTCCATCTTGCAAAGCTGGCGGCGGAGCCGGGACGGGTCGCGCTGTGCTATCACGGCCTCGACCTCTCGCGCTTCCCGCCGCCCACCCGCGCCCGGCCGGCGCGCGACGGCGGCGATCCCGACGATCCGGTGATGCTGCTGTGCGTCGGGCGGGCGGTGGCGAAGAAGGGCCTTGACGGGCTGCTGCGGACGCTGGCGCGCCTGCCGGCGGGATTGCACTGGCGGCTGGTGCACATCGGCGCCGGCGAGGAATTGGACGCGCTCAAGGCCATGGCCGACGAGCTGGGGCTGGTGCCGCGCATCGACTGGCTGGGCGCGCGGCCGCAGCCGGATGTGCTCGACCATTACCGCCGCGCCGACCTCTTCGTGCTGGCCAGCCGGGTCGCGCCCGACGGCGACCGCGACGGCCTGCCGAACGTCCTGCTGGAGGCGCAGAGCCAGGCGCTGGCCTGCGTGGCGACGACGGTCTCGGGGATTCCCGAGCTGATCGTCGACGGCGAAACCGGCGTGCTGGTGCCGCCCGACGACCCGGCTGCCCTGGCCGACGCGCTGGCGACGCTGATCGGGCAGCCGGCGCGGCGTGAGGCGCTGGGCCGCGCCGGCGCGGCGCGGCTGCGCCGGGACTTTTCGGCGGGACCGAACCTGGACGCGCTGGCCGCCCGCTTCCTGGCCGGCGCGGATGCGGCCCCGGCCACACTCGCGGCGGAGTAGCCCATGCCCCGACCCACCGTCGTGCTGATTCGCCACGCCCCCACCGCCTGGAACGCCGAGGGGCGCATCCAGGGGCAGACCGATGTCGACCTCAGCCCGGAGGGGCGGGCGGCCCTGGCCGGCTGGCGAATGCCGCCGGACTTCGGGAACCTGCCGGCGTTCAGCAGCCCGCTGCGCCGGGCCGTGGCCACGGCCACGGGTCTCGGCCTCGCCGGCGTCGTCCGCGACCATCGCCTGATGGAGATGGACTGGGGCGCCTGGGAAGGCGAGCGAATCGAGGCGCTGCGGGCCCGCCTGGGTCCCGACATGGCGGCGAACGAGGCGCGCGGCTTCGACTTCCGCCCGCCGGGCGGGGAGAGCCCGCGCATGCTGCTGGCGCGCGTGGGCGCCTGGCTGGCCGAGGTGGCGGCGGCCGAGCGCTCCTGCGTGGCGGTGACGCATGCCGGCGTCATCCGCGTGCTTTACGCCGCGGCCACCGGCTGGGACCTCACGGGACCGAGGCCGGTGAAGCTCCAGCGCGCGGCGGCGCAGGTCTTCACGCTCGGCCCGGACGGCGCGCCGGCGCTGGAAGCTCTCAACGTCCCCCTGGAGCCGGCATGACCGCCCCGCGCGTCCTGATCCATGCGCAGCACCTGCTGGGCATCGGCCACCTGCAACGGGCGGCGGCGCTGGCGCGCGCCCTGGCCGCGCGGGGCTGCACGGTGACGCTGCTGTCCGGGGGCATGCCCGTCCCTGATCTGAATGCGGGCGGGGCGTGTCTGGTCCAGCTTCCGGCGGTGAAGAGCGCCGATGCGTTGTTCTCGGGGCTCGTGGACGGCGAGGGCCGGCCGGCCGATGCCGCCTTTCTGGCGGCGCGGAGGCGGCAGGTCCGCGACGCCTTTGACCGCGCGGCGCCCGACGTCCTGGTGACCGAGACCTATCCCTTCGGCCGGCGGCAGCTTCGCGGCGAGCTGGAGGCCCTGGTCGAGGCGGCGCGCGCGCGGCGGCCGCGAGCGCTGATCGTGGCCTCCCTGCGCGACATCCTGCAGACCGGCCGCAAGCCCGAGCGGCTGGCCGAGGCGGTCGCGCGCGTGCGGCGGGACTACGACCTGGTCCTGGTGCATGGCGACACGCGCTTCGCCGGCCTGGAGGAGACCTTTCCGCCCGCGCCGGCCATCGCCGACCGCTGTATCCATACCGGCTTCGTCGATACCGCGCCGGAAACAGGTCGACCGTCGACGACGGCGGGGGTGGGGGCGGGAGAGGTGGTCGTTTCCGCCGGCGGGAGCGCGGTCGGCCGACAGCTCTTCGCGACGGCGATCCAGGCGCGGGCGGCCGGCGTGGCCGCCGACCGTCCGTGGCGGCTCCTGGTCGGCGGCGATCTGCCCGAGCCGGCCTTCCAGGATCTGCGGGCGAAGGCCGGCGGCCTCGCGACGGTGGCGCGCGCGCGGCCCGACTTCCGGGCGTTGCTGCGCGGGGCGGCGCTGTCGATCTCGCAGGCCGGCTACAACACCGTGGTGGACCTGCTGGCGACCGGGGTCCCGGCCGTGGTCGTGCCCTTCGCCGCGGGCGGCCAGACGGAGCAGGCCTTCCGCGCGCGGCGCCTGGCCGCGCTGGGCCTCGCCGTCGCCGTCGAACCGGACAGCCTGGCCGTCGCGACCCTGGCCAGCGCCATCGGCCAGGTCCGCGCCGGCGGCCCGGCCCCTCATACCCTCGATCTGCGCGGCGCCGAGACCAGCGCCGACATCGTCCTGGCGCGGCTGTCGGCGCGCCGGGCGGCGGCGGGATAGGCGCGATGCCGTGGGCGGCGCTGCACGCCGAGCTGGACCGCTGGCACGCCGCCGGCCGCACCGCCACGCTGTGGTGGCGCGACGACGACGCGGTCGCGGCCACGCCGGCGCTGGCCCGTCTGCTCGGGCTGGCGGCGCGCTGGGGGCTGCCTCTGGCGATCGCGGTGGTGCCGGCGCGCGCGGAAGCGAGCCTGGCGGCGAGGCTTTCGCCGGAGACCGCGGTCACCGTCCTGCAGCACGGCTATGCCCACGTCAGCCATGCTCCCGCCGGCGCCCGGAAAACCGAACTCGGGGAGGACCGATCCGCCGCCGCCGTCGCGGAGGAGCTGCGCGCCGGCTGGCGCCAGATCACGGCGCTGTTCGGCACCCAGGCCTTGCCGGTGCTGGTGCCGCCCTGGAACCGTCTCGCGCCGGTCCACGCCGACGGCCTGGCGGCGCTCGGCTACAAGGGGCTGTCCACCTTCGGGCCGCGTTATAGCAGGAAGTTACAAGACGTTGTTAATGTCAATTGTCATCTCGATCCGATCGCCTGGCGCGGCGACCGCGGATTCGTCGGCGAGGGCGGCGTGCTTGGCGCCCTGGTCGAGCATCTGCGCGCGCGCCGGCTGGGCCAGGCGGACGCGGCGGAGCCGACGGGGCTGCTGACCCACCACCTGGTGCACGATGCTGCCGGCTGGGCCTTCCTGGAGCGGCTGCTGTCCGCCACCACGCAGGCGCCGGCGGCGCGCTGGCTGACGGCGGCGCAGGCCTTCGGGCTCCGCGTGCCGGCCGACGAAGGGGAGTCCCGATGCTGATCCGCCAGCTTCGCCGCCTCGCCTTCCGCTTCGGCTACGACTTCACGCTGCGGCGCATGCCGCAGTTCGATGTCGAGCGCCGCGACCTGGACCTGCCGCGCGACATGGACCCGGCCTTCGTCGAGGTCTACCGCGCGGCAAGGCCCTACACCATGACCTCGGCCGAGCGGATGTACGGCCTTTTCAGCGCCGTGCGCCACGTGGTTGCCCACGACATTCCCGGCGACCTGGTGGAGTGCGGGGTCTGGAAGGGCGGCAGCGCGATGGTGATGGCGCTGACCCTGCGGCAGCTCGACGACGGCGCGCGGCGGATCTGGCTCTACGATACCTTTGCCGGCATGACGCGGCCGGAGCCGATCGACCGCCGGGCCCGCGACGGCGCGGAGATGCTGACGCGCTGGCGGCACTTCCAGCGCGACGACCACAACGCCTGGACCTACGCGCCGCTGGACGAGGTGCGGGCCAACCTGGCGCGCACCGGCTTCCCGCCCGACCACCTCGTGTATGTGCCGGGCGAGGTGGAGCACACGCTGCCCGCGCGGGCGCCGGAGAGCGTCGCGGTGCTGCGCCTGGACACCGACTGGTACCGCTCGACCTACCACGAGCTTTGCCATCTCTACCCGCGCCTCGCCTCCGGCGGCGTGCTGATCCTGGACGACTACGGCTCCTTCGAGGGGGCGCGGGCGGCGGTGGACCAGTATCTGGCCGAGCAGGGTCTGCCCCTCTTCCTGGCCCGTCTCGACACCACCGGCCGCGTCGCGGTGAAGCCATAGGGCGCCACGGCACAACGGGCGGCAGGGTGGCTTGTTCGCCGCGCCGGCTTTAAATTGCGCCGAGCGCGCCGCTGCCGGGCAGGCCGGGGACGGCGCATCGCCCACACAGCGTTCGGAGCAGACGATGGCACCGGGAGGACTGGGAAACTTTCTGAGCCGCCTGGTTTCCGGCGGCAAGGCGCACGACGCCGATTCCGGCGAGCCGCGCGCGGACGCGCCGGTGGCGTACAAGGACTTCGAGATCGTCGCCGCGCCGCGGCACGAGGGCGGCCAGTGGATCGTCGCGGGCACGATCCGCAAGTCCGGCGACGCCGGCACGCGCGAACACCACTTCATCCGCGCCGACAGCTATAGCTCGCGCGACGGGGCCGCCGAGTTCACCGTGGTCAAGGCCAAGCAGATGATCGACCTGGAAGGCGACCATCTGTTCGACAAGGCCTCGGCCTGGTAACGGCGGCCTGCCGTCGGCACGGGCTGAGGGCTGGACGGTCCGGTCGGAGCCGGGGCACGAGTCTGCGTGACCGTACCTGCCGGCGCGGGCCGGTCTCGTCCGGCCTCATGCCGCCAAGCTGGCCGGGCCGGGCTCGCTGCTCTGGCGGCGCCGGTCCTGGGCCTTGGCCAGGCGCTGCATCTTGCGCAGGTCGGATTCCTCCAGGCGCAGCGCCGTGTCCACCCAGATCTCGGTGATGTCCTGCAGCTCCTCGCGGGTGACCGGCTGCACGCGCTGGCGGATGCGGGACAGCGCGGTGCGCGCACCGAAAGTCCGTTCCTGGCGGCGCACGAAGTCGTAGACCGCGCCCACCCCCTCGCCGGGTTCGGCCAGCACTTCCACGAGCCCCATCTCATGCAGCTCCTCGGCCTGATAGATTCGCCCCGAGGTGATCATGCGCTCCGCCTGCGCGCCGCCGAGCTTGCGGGTGAGGAAGCTGTAGGCGCCCATGCCCGGGAACAGGCCGAAGAGGATCTCGGGCAGGCCGAACTTCGTGCCCTTCTCCGCGACGATCACGTCGTCGGCCAGGGCGCACTCGAAACCGCCGCCCAGCGCGTCGCCCTGGACCAGGGAGATGCTGATGTAGGGCAGGTTCATGTTGGTCGCGCGGTCCGCCTGGACGTCGATGCAGGTGATGGCGTATTCCAGCAGCCCGGCGCGGTCGCGGCGACGGATCAACTCCGCGAAATGCGGCAGGTCCCCGCCCAGGTTGAAGATGCCGGGCATGTTCGAGGCGGTCACGAAATAGCGCAGGGCGCCCGGATGGTGGTTGGCCAGTTCGCGGACTTGCGCGTGCGATGCCTGGACACTTTGGAGGAATTCGAGGGTGCAGCTCGGGCGGCGCGTCGGCGCCATGATCTGCCAGTAGATTCCATGCTGCCGTTCGAAACGTATATCGAGTTCCGGCAACGCTTTCAGATAGGAATGCGGGGCCAGAATCTTTGTATCGTTTTTCTGACCGGCCGCCGCGCTTGTCAGACTCATGCAGTTCTGGGCGGCGAGTGACAGTTCAGTCGAAAAATTCATTTCGCGATTGCGAACGGTCTGCTTGTTCAGCATTTGCGGCGTCGCGTTCATCAGCGTTCTCCTTCCTCAGGCATTTGCTCGGATCCATCGCCGGGATGGCGTGTGGTGGTTCAATGATCGGCGAAAGTCGTATACGATTTATTAACCACCACGGCCATTTTTGTAATCTGGTAAGATTCGGATATTAGTGTGTCCGCAATCATTTCGCAAAATGCTAATTATTGTTAAATATTCCCGTCGAGATTATCATGCATTCGCTACAGAACATCGCGAATCACGAGAAGTGTGTTAACTATTAATTAACGATACGTCTGCTATCTCTAGTATGACGCGTTGTGACCTTGCGCAGCGGTGCCGGCGGTTGGAAAATCGGCGGCGCATCGCGGCGGTCGCCCTGCCGACGCGCCGCTGGAGCATGCAGCGCGGACCGATTGGAGCACGATGGCACCTGGGACAGTACAGCCCGCGCCGAGCGACCATTTCGCCTCCTACGCCCCGGCCGCGACCACGGTGTTCGTGATCGACGACCGGTCGACGAACCGGAACATCCTCGCGCGCCTGGCCCGGCAGCTCGGGTCGCGAATCCGCGTGGAGAGCTTCGCCACGCCGCGGGCGGCGCTGGATGCGATCGGCACCGAGCTGCCGGACCTCGTCGTCACCGACTACAACATGCCGGAACTGAACGGCGCCGCCTTCGTGCGCGAGCTTGCGAAGATCCCGGGCGGCGCGGAGATCCCTGTGATCGTCGTGACCGCCTACGAGGACAAGGCGTACCGGTATGACGCCCTGCGCGCCGGAGCGAGCGACTTCCTGCTGACACCGCTGGACCGGCTGGAGTTCATCCACCGGGCGCGCAACCTGCTGACGCTGCGCTGGCAGCAGGCCTTGCTGAAGCGCCAGGCCCACGCCCTGGAGCAGCAGGTGCAGCGCGCCAACGCCCTGCGCGAGCGCGAGCACCAGGACAGCGAGGCGAAGTTCCGCGCCGTCATCGACACCGTGCCGGCCCTGGTCAACGCGGTCGACTCCGACCAGCGTCTGGTCTTTCTGAACGCCTACCACGCGCGGGTCTTCGGCCTCGATCCGGTGGCGGCGGTGGGCACGCCGCTGGACGAGCGTCTGCCGCAATCCTACGCCGAACGCCACATCGAGGCGAACCGGCGGGTGTTTCGGGACGGGGAGCCGGTGACCTTCGAGGAGGTGCTGACGACGGTGCACGGAGCGGCCTGCACCTTCCAGACGTCCAAGGCGCCGCTGCCCGACGCCGCCGGGCAGATCGCGAACGTCGTCACGGTCTCGGTCGACGTCAGCGAGCGCAAGCGCTCCGAGCGCGACCTGGTCGCCGCCAAGGAGGCCGCGCAGCGCGCCAACCAGGCCAAGACCGAGTTCCTGGCGAACATCAGTCACGAGCTGCGCACGCCGCTGAACGCGATCATCGGCTTTGCCGACATGACCCGGTGGGAAATGCTCGGGCCGCTTGGCTGCGACAAGTACCGGGAGTACCAGGACGATATCTACGGCAGCGCGCGCCAGTTGCTGGACCTGATCGAGGACCTGCTCGACGTCTCCAAGCTGGAGCTCGGCCGGGTCGAGATCTATCCGCAGCGCGTCGACCTCGGCGAACTCATCGAGCAGGACGTTCGCGGCTTTCTGGAGCCGGCCCGCAAGGCCGGTCTGTCGCTGGAGCATGACCTGGGGGCCGGCCTGGACGCGGTCACGACCGACCCCACGCGCTTTCGCCAGATCCTGGGCAATCTGATCAGCAACGGTCTCAAGTACTCCGGGAGCGGCGGCCGGGTGCGCGTGGAGGCCGTCCGTCAGGCCGACGCGTCGATTCGCGTCGCGGTGACGGACACCGGCGAAGGGATGACGCCCGAGCAGGTCCGCGTGGCGCTCTCCCGGTTCGGCCGCGTGGCCAGCGCCGCCACGCAGAGCAAGTCCGGCGTCGGGCTCGGTCTGCCGATCGCGGTCGAGCTGGCCAAGCTTCTCGGCGGGCGGCTGGATATCGACAGTCGGCCGGGCAAGGGCACGACGGTGACCCTTTGCCTGCCCGCCGAGATCGGGACGAACGCCGGGGCTTCCGCCGCCGGGCGTACCGACAACCGCTGACTCGCCACCCCTCGCCCCTGGCGTGTATCCTCGTGACACCGTACGAGGGGCCCATGCCGAGGAATGCCCGAATGCCGCGAGCAAAGGGGGCGGGCGCGACCGAACCGGATCGCGGGACGTCCTTCTGGCAACGCCTGCCGCGCGACGCGCCGGCCGACCACGACAGCGAGCGCGAGCAGGCGGTGGTGCGCTTTCTGCTCGTGGCGCTGGTGGGACTCTATTTCACGGCGCCCCTTGTTATCGGCCTCGAAACCTCCCGCGACCTGTCGATACCGGCCGGCGTGGCGGGCGCCTACCTGCTCACCGCGGCCGGGCTCTACGCGCTGATCCGCGCCCGGCCGGGCCCGGCCCCGGTCCGCCGGCTGCTGGGCATGGTGATGGACGTCACCATGCTGTCCGTGGCCATCGTGTTCAGCGGCCCCTGGGGCGGCCCGCTGTACCCGGTCTTCCTCTGGATCACCTTCGGCAACGGCTTCCGCTACGGCAATGCCTACCTGGCGGCCTCGGCCGTCTACAGCCTGCTGGCGTTCGGCACGGCGATGGCGCTGACGCCCTTCTGGCGGCACAGCCCCGGCATCGCCGCCGGTCTCCTGATCGGGCTGGTGGCGCTGCCCGCCTATGTCGCCAGCCTGATCCGCAAGCTGACCGAGGCCAAGCGCCTGGCCGAGGAGGCCAGCCGCGCCAAGAGCCGCTTTCTCGCCACCATGAGCCACGAACTGCGCACGCCGCTGAACGCGGTCATCGGGCTGTCCGACCTGCTGCGGCGCACGCAGCTCGACCGCGGCCAGGCGGAGATGGTGACGACCATCGGTTCCTCGGGCCGGGCGCTGCTGTCGCTGATCAACGACGTCCTGGACCTCTCCAAGATCGAGTCGGGGCGGCTGGAGCTGGTCGAGCGCGACTTCTCGCTGCCCCGCGAAATGGCGGACACCATCGCCATCGCCCGCGCCCAGGCCGACTACAAGGGCCTGGGCATGGCGCTGCGCGTCGATTCCGGTCTGCCGCGCCACGTGCGGGGCGATCCCCGCCTCCTGCGCCAGATCCTGCTCAACCTGCTGGCCAACGCGGTGAAGTTTACCGAGGAAGGCGGGGTCGTCCTGACGGTCGGGCGGGGCGTCGCCGACGACGGCACCGCCTGCGTCCGCTTCGACGTCGTGGACAGCGGTCCGGGGATTCCCGAGGCCGACCGGGAGCGCATCTTCGAGGCTTTCACCCAGAGCGACGACGACGCCGCCCGGCGGCACGGCGGCACCGGGCTGGGCCTGGCCATCGTCAAGCAGCTCGCCGAGCGGCACGGCGGTCGGGTGCGCCTGGACAGCACGCCGGGGGTCGGCAGCCGCTTCACGGTCGAGCTGCCTCTCGGCCTGGCGGAAACCGCGCCCGCGCCGGACACGGCCGGGCCGGCGGAAGCGCTTCGACTGGTTGCCCCAACAACCCCGCCGGGGGACCTGCGGACCGCGTTGACGACGGCCGGGCTGGCCCTCGACGCGGACAGCCACGCGGCAGCGCGGCCGGAGGCGTCGGTCGGCCTGCTGCTTGACCTGCGCGGCACCTCGCGCGACGTGGCGGGGCGGTTGGCCGAGGAGATCGGCGTGCAGACCGCCCAGGCCGCGGCGGGGGCCATCGTCCTGCACGACGGCGCGATCGACGACGCGCTGCTGTTCACCGTGGGCTGCGCCGTCGGGGTCCGTGGATCGCCCACGGGGCAAAAGCTCGCCGGCGCGGCCGCGCTGCTGACGGACCTCATGGCCGATCCCGCGCCGGATGGCGAGGCCGTCGCGCCGCCGGCCGATCCCAAGCCCGCGGCCCGCGCCTGCCGCGTCCTCGTGGCCGAGGACAATGCGGTCAACCGCAAGGTACTGGCGCGAATCCTGGAGAATGCCGGCCACGAGCCGGTCGTGGTCGATTCCGGGGACGCGGCGCTCGACCTGCTGGAGGTGGAATCCTTCGACGTGGTGCTGATGGACGTGAACATGCCCGGAGAGTCCGGCATCGAGACCGTGAAGATGTTCCGCTTCGCGCACGCGGACGCGGCTCATCCGCCGCCCATCATCGCGGTCTCCGCCGATGCGACCAGGGAGACCCGCCAGGCCTGCCTGGACGCCGGCATGGCCGACTTCCTCACCAAGCCGATCGACGCGGGCCGGCTGCTCGACACGATCGCCCGCCACACCGATCCGGGCGCCGCCCCCGGACCGTCCGACCAGGCGGCGGCCATCGGACGGTCCGGGGGCGATCGCCGGGAGGTCGAGGTGGTCGACCTGCAGGCCATCCAGGCCTTGCGCGAGATCGACGACGACAGGGCGTTCGTGCGGGAGGTGGTGCAAACCTTCGTGACCGAGGCCGAGGAACTGCTGCGGGAGCTTCGCGCGGCGCGCGCGGCCGGCGATGCGCCGGGCTTTCACGAGGCGGCGCACGCCATCAAGAGCGCGGCGGGCAACGTCGGCGCGGCGCGGGTTCGCGACGAGGCCGCGCAACTGCAGGCGGTGGCGCAGCAGACGCCGGGCCGGGTGGCGGAGTTGTCGCTCGACCCCTTGCAGGCCGCCCTGGCGAGCTACCGCGACGAGGTGGCGGCGCGCCTGGACGACCTTGCCGTCTCGTCTTGAGGCCTGCGGCGGGCCGGCGATTGTGACATTCTCGACGCTTGACGGCCGCGCGCGGCGAGTCCGGCCCGGCCAGCGCCAAACCGGAGTCCGTGAGGCATGACCGATTCCCTGCTGTACGCCCTGCGCCATGCCTGCGAGGCCGCGGCCCTGGCGGCGTTCGACTGGATCGGGCGCGGACGCAAGCAGGAAGGCGACGCGGCGGCCATCGCCGCCATGTGGCGGGAACTCGACCGTCTGCCCATGTCCGGCCGCGTCCTGGTGGGCGAGGGCACGGCCGGCGAGGTCGCCCACCTCTACGTCGGCGAGGAGCTGGGCGCCGGCGGCCCGGCGATGGATATCGCCGCCGACCCCGTGGAAGGGACATCGTATCTCGCCAAGGGGCTGACCAACGCGATGGCGGTGCTGGGCATGGCACCGCGGGGCACGATGTTCGACCCGGCGCCGGCCTTCTACATGGAAAAGTTCGCCGCGCCGCCGGCCGCGCGCGGGCGGATTCCGCCCGACTGGCCGGTCGAGCGCAAGCTGCGCGCGCTGGCGGGGATCCTGGACAAGCCGGTGTCGGAGCTGACCGTCTTCGTGCTGGAGAAGCCGCGCCACCGCGAACTCGTCGCGGCGATCCACGACAGCGGGGCGCGGGTGGCCCTGTACCCGGCGGGCGACGTGGCCGGGGCGGTGCTGGCCGCGGTTCCCGGCTCCGGCATCGATGCCCTGATGGGCACGGGCGGGACGCTGGAGGGCGTCATCTCGGCCTGCGCGCTGCGCGCCCTGGGCGCCGAGTTCCAGGGGCGGATCGATCCGCAGCTCCAGGGCGAGGCCTGGGCGGTGCGCGACGCCGGGCTCGACACGGCGCGCTGGTACGATGTCGGCGAGCTGGTCCGCGCCGAGCAGGTCTACTTCGCCGCCACCGGCATCACCACCGGGCGGCTGCTGGACGGCGTCGCGCGGCGGGACGGCGAGGACCGCGTGCAGACCCTGCTGATCGCCGGCGGCAGCGGCGAGCGCCAGGTCCTGACCGCCTATCGCCGGCCGGCCGCCGGGCATCACGAAAAGGGCCCGCCCGATGCCGCATAACCGCCAGGTGGACCATCCGATCATCCTGGGAATCGTCGGCGACTCCGGGACCGGCAAGACGACGCTGACCCGCGGCGTGTCCAAGATCCTGGGACCGGGGCAAGTCACCACGATCTGCGCCGACGACTATCACAAGTACACCCGCGCCGAGCGCCGGGCGCGCGGCATCTCCGCCCTGGACCCGGCCAGCAACCACGTCGACATCCTGGAGCAGCACCTGCAGCTCCTGCGCCGGGGCGAGCCGGTGCTGAAGCCCGTCTACAACCACGACACCGGCTCCTTCGGTGCGCCCGAGTACGTCAGGCCGCGGCCCTACATCCTGGTCGAGGGCCTGCTGGCCTATCTCACGCGCCGCATGCGCGACTGCTTCGACGCCAAGGTCTACGTGGAGCCCGACGAGGACCTGCGGGTGCGCTGGAAGCTGCACCGCGACGTCGCCGAGCGCGGCTACACCCGCGAGCAGGTGCTGGAGCAGCTTTCCCGGCGGCAAAACGACCGGGTGCGCTTCATCCAGCCGCAGCGCACCTTCGCGGACATCGTCGTCTCGTTCTACCCGCCCAGCGACCGGGCGGAGGAGACCGGCGCGCACCTGAACGCCCGGCACATCCTGCGCCCGACACTGCCGCACCCCGACCTGACGCCGATCCTGGAGCCGCGCCAGGCCAAGGGCCTGCGCCTGGAACTGGCGCGCGACGCCGACGGCAAGCCGGTGGACGTCGTCGAAATTCCGGGCTGCATCGACGACGGGCGCGCCAAGGTGCTGGAGGACCTGCTGTGGGAGCTGATCCCCGAGGCCGGCCACCTGCGCGCCAACGTGGGCGAGTTCGTCGACGAGCGCGACCACCGCGCCATCAGCCACCCGCTGGCGCTCACCCAGCTCCTGCTGGCCTACCACATGGTCAAGGCGGCGATGGGCGTGCGCGCCGTGTGATGGATGGCATTCGTGGGGCCTGGCGCTGACGCCGTTTCGCGCCTTCGGCGCGACGCCTCTCCTTCGACGGGCTCAGGATGAGGCTTCGACGGGCTCAGGATGAGGCTTCGACGGGC
>CAZLNO010000040.1:0-30087 GCA_964561005.1 uncultured Rhodovibrionaceae bacterium
GCGGAGTACTTCCGCGACGAGGAGGGTCAGGACGTTCTGCTGTTTATCGACAACATCTTCCGCTTCACCCAGGCGGGCCAGGAAGTCTCGGCGCTGCTGGGCCGCATTCCCTCGGCGGTGGGCTACCAGCCGACGCTGGGCACCGACATGGGCGGCCTGCAGGAGCGCATCACCACCACCAAGAAGGGCTCCATCACCTCGGTGCAGGCGGTCTACGTGCCGGCCGACGACCTCACCGACCCGGCGCCGGCCTCGACCTTCGCCCACCTGGACGCCACCACGGTGCTGTCGCGCTCGATCGCGGAGCTGGGCATCTATCCGGCGGTGGACCCGCTGGATTCCACCAGCCGCATCCTGGACAGCCGGGTGCTCGGCGAGGAGCACTACAACACCGCGCGCGAGGTGCAGCGCATTCTGCAGCAGTACAAGTCGCTGCAGGACATCATCGCCATCCTGGGCATGGAGGAGCTGTCGGAGGAGGACAAGCTCACCGTCGCCCGGGCGCGCAAGATCCAGCGCTTCCTGTCGCAGCCCTTCCATGTCGCCGAGGTCTTCACCGGCCTGCCCGGCAAGCTGGTCTCGGTGGAGGACACCGTGAAGGGCTTCAAGGGCATCTGCGAGGGCAAGTACGACCACCTGCCCGAGAACGCCTTCTACCTTGTCGGCAACATCGACGAGGCGGTCGAGAAGGCGGAGAAGATGGCCCAGGAAGCGGCCTAGAGCGGGCCGGGGAGTCGTAAGCGGATGGCCGAAGCAGGCAAAGTGTCCTTCGAACTGGTCTCGCCCGAAAAGCTGATGGTGTCGGAGGACGTGGAGATGGTGATCGTCCCCGGCGCCGAGGGCGAGTTCGGCGTGCTGGCCCGCCACGCGCCGCTCATTTCCTCGCTGCGGCCCGGCGTGGTGGGCATCTGCCGGCAGGGACGGCAGCCGGACGAGCGCTACTTCGTCGCCGGCGGCTTCGCCGAGGTGACCGGCGAGCGCTGCACCGTGCTGGCGGAACACCCCACCGACGTCAGCACGATCGACCGCGAGGAGGTCGAGCAGGAACTCAAGAACGCACGCGAGGACTACGCCGACGCCAAGGACGACAAGGCGCGCGCGGACGCGGACCGTCGCATCAAGCTGAACGAGGCCAAACGGCGGGCGCTTCGGGCCTGATATCCCGGCGCCGTCGGTGCCGCGCCGGCGGCCAAGGCGCGGCATCGGTAAGCAGGCCAGGCAGCCAATCGCGCAGGCATACGCGCCGCGGCACCTTGAACAGCTCGCGACGCGTGGCAAAATAACGCCTGTTTCCAGCCGTCGACACGAGAGAATAGAGGGCGAGGCGTGAAGCGATGGCGAACGGGAAAGCGACTGCGAACGGCGAGGCGGCAAGCGGCGCTGCCGGCGTCGCCGGGAACGCAAAGCCGGCCAAGACGGCCGGGCAGGGGGGCAGGCAGCCCGTGACCGGGGAACGCCACTGGGATTTGGAGACCGATATCCCGTGGGACAAATTCGACCGCTCCAAGGTCGACCCCGAGTTGCTGAAGATCCTCAAGGCGGCGAGCATGGTCGAGTACAATGCGCGCGACTATGCCGCCTACCTCTGCAACGTCTTCCACGACGATCCGGAATTCCAGGAGGCCGCCAAGGCCTGGGCGCACGAGGAGGTGCAGCACGGCGCCGCGCTGGGCAAGTGGTGCATGCTGGCCGATCCCGACTGGGACCACGACGCCCACTTCGAGCGCTTTGTCGCCGGCTTCCGGCCCGACATCAGCGCCACCGAATCGATCCGCGGCGGCCGCGCCGCCGAGCTGGTCTCGCGCTGCATGGTGGAGGTCGGCACCTCCTCCTACTACGGCTCGATGGGCGCGGCGACCGAGGAGCCCGCGCTGAAGGAAATCTGCAAGCGCATCGCCGCGGACGAGTTGCGCCACTACAAGATGTTCTACGCCCACATGAAGCGCTACCTGGAAGTGGAGCACCCCTCCAAGTGGCGGCGCTTCCGCGTGGCCATCGGGCGCGTGCTGGAGACCGAGGACGACGAGCTGTCGTACGCGTACTACGCCGCGAACGCGCCGGAAGATGCGCTCTACGACCGCAAGATGTACAACCAAGCGTACATGCGGCGGGCCTTTCAGTTCTACCACCCCAAGCAGGTGGAACGCGCGGTGTCGATGACCTGGAAGGCCAGCGGCTTCAACCCGCAGAGCCGGGCTGCCAGCCTGGCCGCCCGCGCGGCCTGGTGGTTCGTGCGTCACCGGGCGGAAAAGCTGGCCGGGCAGGGAATCTGAGCGGAGGCGCACGGCCTAGGTCCCCCGCTCCCCCTCCAGGTTGACCCAGGTCAGCTCGTGCTTGTTGTGGTGCAGGTGCAGGAGGCGGCTGCCCGGAATCGCGGCGAAGGCGTCCTGCGTGGCGAAGTCGGTCTCCCCCTGGAACTTGATGGTGCAGACGAGGTTGCGGGCCTTGCCGGCGTCCAGCCAGCGATGCACCAGCTCCAGCAGCTTGTGCGGGTAGCAGACGACATCCGAGCATAGCCAGTCCACTGTCTCCAGATGCCCCGGCCGCAGGCCGAAAGCGCTGTCGCGGCGGTAGTCCATGCGCGGCAGGTCGGCCAGCCCGGCGGCCAATGGCGCCTTGTCCACCGCAATGACCCGCGCGCCCAGTTCGTGCAGCACCCAGCTCCAGCCGCCCGGCGCCGCGCCCAGGTCGAGGCAGAGGTTGCCGGGACCGGGATGCGTGCCCAGCAGGGTGAAGGTCTCCCAGAGCTTGAGGTAGGCGCGGCTGGGCGGGGTCTCGCGGTCCTCGACGAAAGCCACCTCGCCGTGCGGAAAGGGGCTGGCGGTCACCGGGGCGGCCAGCATTTCCCCGGGAGTCAGCAGCGTCCAGCCGCCCAGCGGCGCCTGCGGCGGCGGCTCGGGAAAGCGCAGGGGCCGGAAAGAGACGTGCGGCAGCCGCTCGGCGATCAGGCGGGCCCGGCGGTAGGGGCCGGTGGGCAGCAGCGCCCAGTTGCGCTGGATGTCGCGCAGCCGCTGCGCGGCCTGCTTGATCGAGGGCGCGGGCAGGGGGCGCGGCGCGTGCCAGACGTTCTGTGCCCAGGGCATGGGGTGGGCCGGCCCCTCGGCCAGGAAGAGACGGCCGCGCTCCGCCCGGATCCGGATGCCGGCGCGCTGCAGGTCCGCCCGCAGCACGCCTTCCAGCCCGGCGGGCGCGACATATCCCGTGGTTTCCTGGGTCATGCGGTCGTGGCGTCAAGGATGGCGGCGTCAGGGGTCGAGGCGGCGTCCCGCCTCCTGGATGTCCTCTTTCTTCCGCGCCCAGAAGGCATGGCCTTCGCGCCAGCAGTGCAGGAGGCCGCGCGCCTCGCCGGCCGCCTGCCAGCGTGGCGGCAGGGCGCCCGACTCGGTGTCGCCGAAGGCGCGCAGGTAGCGGCAGACCTCGGCGTCGGACAGGCGCTCGATGGCCGCGCTGTCCATTTGCCGCGCCTCCCGCCGCGCCGCCAGGTTGGCACAGCCGGCCAGCGCGGCGGCCAGGAGGAGGCTGGCGGCGAGGCCTCGAAGGAAGATGGTTGCGCCGCCCCTCAAACGTCCTCCGTCGCGCGCTTCCGGGCTGGAGTGCCGCCGATGCGGCGGTAGACGAAATCGGGCGGCTCGGCCGCGGACTCTTGTGTCGCCAAGGACACCATCGCCTCGTGCTCTGGCGACAGGCCGCAGGCCGGATCGGTCGCCGCCGCGTCGCCGGTCAGCGCGAAGGCCTGGCAGCGGCAGCCGCCCCAGTCCGCCTCCCGCCGGTCGCAGGACCGGCAGGGCTCGGGCATCCAGGCGGTGCCGCGGTACAACTCGAAGGCCTCGGACCTTTCCCAGATCTCCGCCAGCGGCATCTCCCGAACGCTGTCGAAGCGCAGCCCGGCGATGCTCTCGGCGGCGTGGCAGGGCAGCACCTTGCCCACCGGGGTGACGTTCAGGAACTGCCGACCCCAGCCGCCCATGCAGGCTTTCGGCCGCCGGGCGTAGTAGTCCGGCACCACGTAATCGATGGTCAGGATCCCCTTCAGGCGCTCGCGCGCCGCCTCCACCACCACGGTGGCGCGCTCGAGCTGTTCGAAGCTGGGCATCAGCGCGGCGCGGTTCGCGAGCGCCCAGCCGTAGTACTGGACGTGCGCCACCTCCAGCCGCGCCGCGTCCAGCGCGACGGCGAGGTCGATCAGTTCCTCCAGGTGGTCCAGGTTCTGGCGGTGCACCACGGCGTTCAGCGTCAGCGGCAGCCCGGCCTCGCGGACCAGCCCGGCGACGGCCAGCTTCCTCGCGTGGCCCCCGCGATAGCCGCCGATGCGGTCGGCGCCCGCCGCGCGGCTGTCCTGCACCGAGAGCTGGACGTGGTCGAGACCGGCCTCGACCAGGTCGGCCAGGCGGTCGTGGTCCAGCAGCACGCCGGCGGTGATCAGGTTGGTGTAGAGGTCGTGCGCCGCGGCGGCGGCGATCAGCTCGGCCAGATCGCGGCGCACGCTCGGCTCGCCGCCGGAAAAGTGGATTTGCAGCACGCCGAGGTCCGCCGCCTCGCAAATCACCCGCCGCCATTCCGCCGTGGACAGCTCGCCCGCGGCCTTTTCCAGGTGCAGGGGGTTGGAGCAGTAGGGGCACTGCAGCGGACAGCGGTGCGTGAGCTCCGCCAGCAGGGCGTAAGGCGGTTGCGGCGCGCTCATCGCGTCACCTCCATGCCGTCACGTCCATCCCATCGTGGGCGACCTCCCAGCCCGCCGCCTCGACCTCCCGCCGCTCCGGCGAGTCGGCCAGCAGGATGGGATTGGAGTTGTTGATGTGGACGTAGATCTTGCGCGCCACGCCCAGCTCCGCGAAGACAGCCAGCGATCCCTCGGGGCCGGAGACGTTCATGTGGCCCATCCGGGTGCCGGTCTTGTGGCCCAGCCCGGCGCGGATCATCTCGTCGTCGCGATACAGCGTGCCGTCGAAGAACACCAGCCGGGCGCCGCGGAGGCGGTCCGCCAGGGCGGCGTCCACGGCCGCGCAGTTGGGCAGGTAGAAGGCTTCGGCCCCGCTGGCTTCGTCGATCAGCCGCACCCCGACGCTGTCGCCCTCCCGCGTGCCGAAATCCGCGCCGGCCGCGGCGTCCTCCAGGTACAGCGCGACCTTGCCGGGAACGGGAAACACCTCGGCCCGGAGGCCCAGCGGCGCGCCCTCGGCGTCGTCCACCGGGAAGACCTCGTCCAGGCGGATCGCCCGCCGCGGCACGACCTCGGGATTCAGCACGCCGAACACCGGGTTGGCGGCGATGGCCTCCAGAACCCGTGCGCTCCCATGCAGGGCGAAGGGCTGTCCCTCGCGCAGGTTGATCAGGCCACCGATGTGGTCGACGTCGGCGTTGGTCGGCAGCACCGCCTTGATCGGACTGTCGCGCACCCCTTCGCGCGGATGCAGCGCCGCCGTCCGGGCGATCTGTTGGCGCAGGTCCGGCGAGGCGTTCAGCAACAGCCAGCGTTCACCATCCGCGCTGACCGCCGCGGAGGACTGAGTACGCGGCGTTGCCGTCGGGTCGCCCGTGCGCGCCCGGCGGCAATTCGCGCAGTTGCAGTTCCATTGCGGAAAGCCGCCGCCGGCGGCAGCGCCCAGGACGACGATCCGCATCCCGGGGTGTTACTTCTTCGCCGGCTCGGCGCAGGCGTAGCTGTTGATTTCCATGCCGACGGCGATTTCGCGAACTTCCGGCCTGAACCAGGTCTTCTTCATAAACTTTTCTCCTCTTCGTCCTCGCGACCTGCCGGGCCGCGCGGGAAGATATGATCGTCGATACCTTAAGTATGCGCAATGGCCTTGCGCTCGTAAACCGTCGCGGAGACGATAGCGAATTGGAGCCGCGAGCGATCTCTTCCCAAGGGCCGCGCGCTGCGCTAGCGTCCGCCGCGTCTTTCGTCGCGCACGGGCGCCGGCGGCGCGCCATCGCGGGCGGGGCCGATTCGCAACGACCAGTCCCGGGGAGGTAAAGCCATGCAAACACGTGCCGCGGTCGCCCACGAGGCGGGCAAGCCGCTGGAGGTGACCACCGTCGATCTGGAAGGCCCGAAGGGCAACGAGGTCCTGGTGGAGATCAAGGCCACCGGGCTGTGCCACACCGACGCCTTCACGCTGTCGGGCGCCGATCCGGAGGGGCAGTTTCCCACGATCCTGGGCCACGAGGGCGCGGGCGTGGTGGTCGACGTCGGCCCCGAGGTGCGCTCGGTGAAGAAGGGCGACCACGTCATTCCGCTCTACACGCCCGAGTGCCGGGAGTGCGAGTACTGCCTGAACCCGAAAACGAACCTCTGCCAGGCGATCCGCTCCACCCAGGGCCAGGGCGTGATGCCCGACGGCTCCAGCCGGTTCTCGCTCGGCGGCCGGAAGCTCCACCACTTCATGGGCTGCTCGACCTTCTCGAACTATACCGTGCTGCCGGAGATCGCGGTCGCGAAGATCCGCGAGGACGCGCCCTTCGACAAGGTCTGCTACATCGGCTGCGGCGTCACCACCGGCATCGGCGCGGTCATCAACACCGCCCAGGTGGAGCCGGGGTCGAACGTGGTGGTCTTCGGCCTGGGCGGCATCGGCCTCAACGTGATTCAGGGCGCGCGCCTGGTGGGCGCCAACATGATCGTGGGCGTCGACCTCAACAACGAGAAGAAGGCCTGGGGCGAGCGCTTCGGCATGACCCACTTCGTCAACCCGAAGGAGATCGGCGAGGACATCGTGAAGTACCTCGTGGACCTCACCGGCGGCGGCGCCGACTACAGCTTCGAGTGCGTCGGCAACGTCAAGCTGATGCGCCAGGCGCTGGAATGCGCGCACAAGGGCTGGGGCGAGAGCATCATCATCGGCGTGGCCGGCGCCGGCGAGGAAATCTCGACCCGTCCGGTGCAGCTCGTCACCGGCCGCAAGTGGAAGGGCACGGCCTTCGGTGGCGCGCGCGGGCGCACCGATGTGCCGAGGATCGTGGACTGGTACATGGACGGCAGGATCGAGATCGACCCGATGATCACCCACACGCTGTCCCTCGACGAGATCAACCACGGCTTCGAGCTGATGCACGAGGGCAAGTCGATCCGCTCGGTGGTGGTGTACTAAGGCATTAAGGAGGGCGGCGGCGGACCGTGACGCGGCTTCGCCGCGTCCCCCATCCTGGCCTTCCCCCAAGGGGGAAGGGACTGCTGCTGAGCAGACACAAGCGTCCATGAAGGCGTACCCTCGCCCTTTGGGGGAGGGACAGGGAGGGGGACGCGCGTGAGCCCATCAGGCCGCTCGCCACCCCCAGGAAACCTGCCGACAAACGGAGACCGCGGCACCATGAGCCAGATCGAGACGGTCAGCGAGCAGAAGTGCTTCGGCGGCCTCCAGGGCTTCTACAAGCACTGGTCGCCCGCCTGCGACTGCGAGATGACCTTTGCCGTCTACCAGCCGCCGCAGGCGACGGGCGGCGCCAAGCTGCCGGTGGTGACCTACCTCGCCGGGCTGACCTGCACGCCGGAGACCTTCACCATCAAGGCCGGGGCGCAGCGCGTCGCCGCCGAGCTGGGCCTGGTCCTGGTAATGCCGGACACCAGCCCGCGCGGCTGTAACCTGCCGGGCGAGGACGATGCCTACGACTTCGGCAGCGGCGCCGGCTTCTATCTGGACGCCACGCAGGAGCCGTGGTCGCGGCACTACAACATGCAGACCTACATGACCCGCGACCTGGCCGAGGCGGTGGCCGCCAACTTCCCGGTGGACGAGGGCCGACAGGGCATCTTCGGCCATTCCATGGGCGGTCACGGCGCGCTGACGCTGCACCTGAAATACCCGGACGTCTACAAGACCTGCTCGGCCTTCGCGCCGATCGTGGCGCCGACCCAGGTGCCCTGGGGCCACAAGGCCTTCACCGGCTACCTGGGAGAGGATCGCGCCACCTGGCAGGCCTACGACGCCAGCGTCCTGGTCAAGAGCGCGCCCTCGCCGGCCAGGATCCTCATCGACCAGGGCGACCGGGACCAGTTCCTGGAGCGCGAACTGCAGCCCCACCGCTTCGAGGAGGCGGCCAGGGCCTCGGGCCAGGCCTACGAACTGCGCTGGCAGCCGGGCTACGACCACTCCTACTATTTCATCCAGACCTTCGTCGAAGATCACCTGCGCCACCACGCGGCCGGGCTGGCCGGCTGACGGGGACGTTCTTTTGATCGCGTTCAGCCAGGCCCTCGCTGGTCACGGGCCGGGCGTTCCCGGCAGCGGCTCCGGACGCATGCGCGTCCCGCGGCCCACGCATGACGGGCGGCCTTACTTCGCGGCGCGCGCCGTCCCGCCCGGCGGCAGGTCGGTATTCGCCGGCTCCGGCAGCGGCGGAATGCCCGGCTCGGGGCGCGGTTCGGCAAAGCCTGCGCCGTCGGTCGCCGGGGCCTCGTCGTGCTCCGCCCGCGCCTCGGCCGCCATGACCGTGGCGAGCGCGCCGCCGCCCGCGGCCACGGGCGCGACCTGGCCCTGCTCTTCCACCGGCCGCGCGGCGCGGCGGGTCATCCGCCACAGCGCGAACAGGCCGACCGCCCCGTGCACGCCGGCCAGGAAGGCGAAGAAGCCGGCCGGACCCGCGGCGCTCATCGTCCAGGAGACGGCGAGCGGGCCCAGCATGGCGCCGATGCCCAGCACGAAGTACAGGCTCGCGCTGGCCGCCACCATCTGGCGCGGGGTCAGGTAGTCGTTGGTGTGCGAGACGCTCAGTGCGTAGAGCGGGAAACTCAGACCGCCGAAGACCGCCGCCAGCGCCATCAGCGTGAGGCGCGGCCCCTCGACCGTCAGCAAGCCGCCCAGGGCGCAGGCGCTGGCGAGCAGGCTTACGACGGTCAATACCTGGCGGCGGTCGAAGCGGTCGGAAAGGTGGCCGACCGGCCACTGCATGAGCACGGCGCCCAGATAGACCGCGCCCATGAAGGCCGACACCTCGGCCACCGACAGCCCGGCCGAGCGGCCGAACACCGCGCCCATGCCCAGCAACGCGCCGTGCGCCGCGCCGGCGCCGAGGCAGCCCACGACCCCCAGCGGCGAGATGCGGTAGAGCTGCCCGATCGAGACTTTCTCCGGCGCCTCGATGGCCGGGGCGGGCGCGGTCGACAGCAGGATCGGCATCAGCGCCAGTGAAATCAGCACCGACACCAGGATGAAGAGCTGGAAGCCGGCGGGCGACTCCACGTTGAGCAGGAGCTGCCCCAGCCCCTGCCCGCCCAGCCCGATGACCATGTAGGCCGCCAGAAGCTGGCCGCGCGACTCGTTGGTCGCGCGGTCGTTCAGCCAGCTTTCCGCGATGATGTAGAGCCCGGCGTAAGCGAACCCCGAGACCATGCGCATGCCCGCCCAGGTCACGGGCTCGACGAAGACGACATGGACGAGCGCCGCCGAGGACGCCAGCGAGGCGAGGGCGGCGAAGGCGCGGACGTGGCCCACGGACTGCACGATCCGCGGGACGATGACGGAGCCGCTGAGAAAGCCCGCGTAGAACCCCGACATGATGGCGCCGATCGCCGTGGTGGGGAAGGACTCGATCTCCGCGCGCACGCCCAGCAGCGAGTTCTGCAGCCCGCTGCCCAGCATCATCAACGCGACCCCGAGAAACAGCGCCCAGGTCGTCCGAAACGCCGCCGTCATGGCCGAACCTCATTGTTCAGGAAATATCGGCGCCGCGCGCTTGAGGCGGCGGCGCTCTCCGGCACGGCCTAGATAGGGACGGCCTTCGCCGAATAGACCCCGGCCACAGCAGAGCGAATCCTGCTATTTCAGCGGGTCAGGGTTGCAGTTTGCGAGTGCTGGGGGAAGCGAGCGAGCGACGTTGCCGTCGTCCGGTACGGCGATGCCGCCGCCCCGTGACCTCATGCCCTCGCGGGGTCGATCGACGAGCCACAATCGCTCAAGGCTGAGTCGGATCAAGGGTTTCGACGCCTGTGGGCAAGAAGTGCCGTGTGTTGAACGTGACGACCACCAGGCCCCGTTCCAAGGCCATGGCCGCAATCATCAAGTCCGCGCTGCTGTTGCCAATTCGCGCGCTCAAACGTCCCCACCTCAGGGCGGCAGCGAGGTCGAAGTCCAGAATGCGATCGCCATAGATGGTGACGAGCCGATCCAACCAAGCGCCCAGTCGTCGGGCGAATGCGGGATCCGTTTCCCGTTTGCGTGCGAGGCCCCGCTCGATTTCACCAAGCGTGACGGTGCTGATGAATATATCGCTGGACCGCTGGGTCGCGAGCCAGTGGACGACTCGCTCGTTTCGCTTGCGCTTGCGCAAATGCGAAAGGACGTCCGTATCGATCAGGAACATTCGAAATCCACGTCGCGCGGCGCGATTTCCTCTCGTGCAAAGGCTTCGTCGTCCTGCGGCATAGCCAGAAGGAGTTCGCCAAGCGAAGGCGCGTCAGCCCGTTCCCGGCGCTGCATCTCGGCATAGGCCGTCGCGGATATCACCACGACGGCCGGCTTGCCATGCCGGGTTACGAGCTGCGGCTCGCCCTTCAGGGCCTGATCGACGAGCGACCCGAACCTGTTTTTTGCCTTCTCGATTGACCAATCCATGAGATTGTCGAATTCCAGCCAAGAAATTTGGCCAATTTTTTCCCGGCGAGACCAGGTTGTCAAGATATCCAGCATCGCACACGGCAGTCTGCATGGCCGTAGGGCACGCTTCCGCGTGCCGCTTCCCATCGCTTTGGCCGGCCGCGGCGGGCTGAAACCCGCCCCACGACGAGCCCGAATCGATCCAGAGGAAGCGAGGCAACTTGGCCTAACCGTCGCCGTGTTGCCGCTTTAGCCCCCGGTCTCGATCACCCCGGCCTCGCGGCCCTGCTCCAGATAGTATTCGATCAGCGCGTGCACCGCCGGGCCGTTCCAGTCGGCCGGGCCCTCCAGGCCGCCGACGACGCGGCCCTCGGCGTCGATCAGGTAGGTCGTCGGCAGGCCGCGCATGCCGAAGGCGCGTCCCAGCTCGCCCTGCGGGTCGAGGTAGATGCCCAGGTGCGAGAGGTCCAGCTTCTCGCGCAGGAAGGGCTCCACCTGCTCGCGCCCGCCGACGTCCTGGGAGACCGCGATGACCCGGAAGCCCGGTCCGCCGAGCTCCGCCTCCAGCGCGTCCAGGGTCGGCATTTCCTCGATGCAGGGCGCGCACCAGGTCGCCCAGAAGTTCACCAGGACCACCTGGCCCTTGAAGTCCGCCAGGCTGACCGGGTTGCCCTCGCGGTCCTGGAAGGTCACATCGGGCGCCGGCTTGGGCGACTCCTTCACGGTGAAGCGCTCGCCGAACTTGCCTTGCAGCGGCGGGCCCTCGGCGCGCGCCGCGCCGCTTGCCGCCGCCAGCACGAGCCCCGTGGCCAGCGCGAGCGCCAGGGCCATCAACCAGGTCTTTCCTTGCCGCATCGCTTTCGCTATCCCTTTCAAGCCATGACCAGGACATCCGACACCGACCGGACCAAGGCCGCCGCCGAGGCCCCCGCCGCCAACACGATGTGGGGCGGGCGCTTCGCGACCGGCCCCGCGGCCGCCATGGAGGCGATCAATCCCTCGATCGGCTTCGACCGCAAGATGTACCGCCAGGACATCGCCGCCAGCAAGGCCCACTGCGCCATGCTGGTCCGCCAGGGCATCCTCGCCCAGGAAGATGGCGACGCCATCGCCGGCGGTCTAGACACGATCGAGCGAGAGATCGAGGAGGGCCGCTTTTCCTTCAGCACGGCGCTGGAGGACATCCACATGAACGTGGAGGCGCGGCTGCGCGAGCTGATCGGGGAGGCGGCGGGGCGGCTGCACACCGCGCGCTCGCGCAACGACCAGGTGGCGACCGACCTGCGCCTGTGGGTGCGCGACGCCGTGGATCGCCTGGACGCCCAGCTTCGCGCCGTGCAGGCGGCGCTGCTGGACCAGGCCGAGGCGGCGGCGGACCTGGTGATGCCCGGCTACACCCATCTGCAGGCCGCACAGCCGGTCACCCTGGGCCACCACCTGATGGCCTATGTCGAGATGTTCGGCCGCGACCGCGGGCGCCTGGCCGATGCGCGGCGGCGGCTGAACGAGTGCCCGCTGGGCGCGGCGGCGCTGGCCGGCACCTCGTTCCCGATCGACCGGGAGATGACGGCGTGCGACCTGGGCTTCGACCGGCCGACGGCGAACTCGATGGACAGCGTGGCCGACCGCGACTTCGCGCTGGAGGTGCTGGGCGCGGCGAGCATCGCGGCGATGCACCTCTCGCGCCTGGCCGAGGAACTGGTTCTCTGGTGCAACGAGGGCTTCGCCTTCGTCGCGCTGTCCGACGCCTTCACCACCGGCAGCTCGATCATGCCGCAGAAGAGGAACCCCGACGGCGCCGAGCTGGTGCGCGGCAAGGCCGGGCGGGTGATCGGGGCGTTGGTGACCCTGCTGACCGTGATGAAGGGCCTGCCGATGACCTACGGCAAGGACATGCAGGAGGACAAGGAGCCGGTCTTCGACGCCTGCGAGACGCTGGAACTGTGCCTGGCCTGCACCGCCGGCATGATCGCCGACATGACCCCGAATGCCGAGGCGCTGCGCGCCGCCACGGAGAAGGGCTTCCTGACCGCCACCGACCTGGCCGACTGGCTGGTGCGCGTCGGCGGCCTGCCGTTCCGCGAGGCGCACCACGTCACCGGCCGCCTGGTTCGCCTGGCGGAGGAGAAGGGCTGCGACCTGGCCGGGCTGCCGCTGGCGGAGATGCAGGCGGTCGACGCGCGCATCGACGCCTCGGTGTACGACGTGCTGACGGTGGACCGCGCGGTGGCCAGCCGCACCTCCCACGGCGGCACCGCCCCGGAGAACGTGCGCGCGGCCGTGAAGGCGGCGCGGGAGCGGTTCCTGTGATGGTCACCTTGCGTCGGACGCCGCGTGACGCGCCTGCCGGCGCGTCCCCCTTCAGCCCTTCGGGCAGCTTCCCCCAAGGGGGAAGCGACGTGGTGGCGAATGTCATGAAGTGCTCAGGCCAGTTCCCTCCCCCTTGGGGGAGGGCCAGGGAGGGGGACGCGCCGACAGGCGCGTCACGATGCCTGCTCGCCCTGGCGCTGGCCCTCCCGCTGCTGGCCGCCGCCTGCGGCAAGAAGGGCGACCTGGAGCCGCCGCCGGGCGCCACGCTGTACAAGCAGGGCTATCCCGCGGGTGAGACGGTTTTGCCGCCCCCCGACGAGGAGGACGGCGGATGACCTTCTTCCCCTATGTCGACGGCCGCATGCACGCCGAACAGGTGCCGCTGGAGCGTCTGGCGGACGAGGTGGGGACGCCCTGCTACGTCTATTCGCAGGGCGCGATGGAGGCCGCCTATGACGCCTTCGCCGGCGCGCTGGGCGATGCGCTGGGGCCGCGCGTGCCGGTCCTGGTGTGCTATGCCATGAAGGCCAACCCCAATCTGGCGGTCGCCCGCGTCCTGGCCGCGCGTGGCGCGGGCGCCGACGTGGTCAGCGAGGGCGAGCTGCGCCGGGCGCTGGCGGCGGGCGTGCCGGCGGGGAAGATCGTCTTCGCCGGCGTCGGCAAGACGCGCGACGAGCTGGCCTTCGCGCTGCGCTCGGGCATCCACCAGATCAACGTGGAGTCGCTGCCGGAGCTGGAGGCGCTGAGCGCCGTGGCGGGCGAGCAGGGCGTGACGGCGCCGATCGCGCTGCGCGTGAACCCCGACGTCGACGCGCGCACGCACCACAAGATCGCCACCGGACGGGCGGAGACCAAGTTCGGCGTCGACATCGACATGGTGCCGGAGGTGCTGGACCGCCTGCGCCAGCGTCCCAACCTGAGCCTGAAAGGGCTCGCGGTCCATATCGGCTCGCAGGTGGGCGAGCTGCAGCCCTTCCGCACGGCCTTCAGCCGGCTGGGGGAGCTGTACCGCGAGCTGCGCCTTCAGGACTGGCCGGTCGAGCGCCTGGACCTCGGCGGCGGCCTGGGCATCGCCTACCGCGACGAGCCGCCGCCGGACGTCCAGGGCTATGCCCGCGTGGTGGCGGAGACCGTGGGCGACCTGGGCGCCGAGCTGGCCTTCGAGCCGGGACGGCATCTCGTCGGGAACGCCGGCATCCTGCTGTCGCGCGTCATCTACGCCAAGGCGGGCCGGGCGCGCCGCTTCGTCATCGTGGACGCGGCGATGAACGACCTGATCCGGCCCACGCTCTACGACGCCTGGCACGAGATCGTCGCCGTGCGCGCGCCCGCGCCCGCCACGCCCACCGAGCGCGTCGACGTGGTCGGCCCGGTGTGCGAGACGGGGGACACCTTCGCCACCGAACGGCCGCTGCCGCGCCTGGCCGCCGGCGACCTCGTGGCGTTTTTTTCCGCCGGGGCCTATGGTGCGACCATGGCCTCGGCCTATAATTCAAGATTGTTGGCACCGGAGGTGCTGGTCCGCGGCGGCGCGTACGCGGTGGTGCACGACCGGCCCACGCATCAGGCGATGATGGCCGCCGAGCACATTCCGGACTGGCTCCGGTCGCCGGCCGACGCGGGCGCCGCCGCCCGCGGCGCGGGGTAGCGCCTCGCGGCCCGTGGCGGCGCGGGAGAGCCCCCGAGGAGGCCCTGGGAGGGCCGTGCGCGATGTCGCGAAACGCCGAGCAACCCGATCGAGACGCGGGCGCCGCCCCGACGTGGGAGATGCCGCGCGGCCTGCGCCGCCTGGTGCTGCTGGCCCGGGCGGCGGTGGCCTGGGAGCACCTCTGGCCCCGCCTGTGGCCGGCCGCCGGGGTGGCGGCGCTGTTCCTCGCCTTCGCGCTGCTTGACCTGCCGGCGCTGCTGGGCGGCTGGCTGCACCTCCTGGTGCTGGTCGCCTTCGCCGTGGGCTTCGGCGTGGCGCTGTGGCGCGGCGTGAGCCACCTCGCCTGGCCGGGCGGCGAGGCCGGGCGGCGGCGGCTGGAGCATGACAGCGAGCTGCGGCACCGGCCGCTGACCGGACTGGAGGACAGTCTGGCCGCCGGCGCGAACGACCCCGCCGCGGCGGCACTCTGGGCGGCGCATCGCCGGCGGCTGGAGGGCCTGCTGGGCCGGCTGCGCGTGCGCTGGCCGCGGCCGGACGTTGCCCAGGCCGACCCGCGGGCGCTGCGGGCCATCCCGGTGCTGCTGCTGGCCGCCGGCCTGATCGTGGGCGGCCACGCCGTCCCGGAGCGGCTGGAGCGGGCGGTGACACCGGCCGTGCTGGCCGCCGCCGCGCCGCCGCCGCAGGTGGACGTCTGGCTCGACCCGCCGTCCTACACCGGCCAGGCGCCGCGTTTCTTGAAGACCGAGGGGCCGGAGGCGCCGAAGGTGCTGACGGCGCCGGCGGGCAGCCGGGTGCTGGCCCAGGTGCAGGGCGGCGGCGCGCCGCCGACGCTGCAGGCCGGCAGCGAGGAAATTTCGTTCGAGCAGGTGGCGCAGGGCGCCTGGAAGGCCGAGGCGACCCTGGGCAAGCCCGGCGCCGCGCCGAGCGAGGCGGCACCGGGCGATGCCGCCCCTGCCCTGGCCGTCGTCCAGGACGAGACGACGCTGGTGCGCTGGCCGCTGGATATCCGGCCGGACCACGCGCCGCGGATCGACTTCCCCGCGCCGCCGCAGCGCGGGGAGCGCAACGCCCTGCATGTCACCTACAAGGCCTCGGACGACTATGGGCTGGAGAGCGTGCGGCTGCGCATCACCCGCGAGGGCGACGCGCGCATCGAGCCGATCGTCCGCGAGCTGCCGCTGCCCGAAGCCGGTGCGCGGGAGGCGGAGAGCGGCAGCTATCACGATCTCACCGCGCACGTCTGGGCCGGCCTGGAGGTGCAGGTCCGTCTGATCGCCGAGGACGCCATCGGCCAGACGGGCGAAAGCGAGGCCGTGACCACCGTTCTGCCCGAGCGGACGTTCCAGCACCCCGTGGCGCGCCGGCTGGTCGAGCTGCGCAAGCAGCTCACCCGCAAGCCGCAGGATCGGCTCCCGATCGTGCAGGGCCTGGCCGACCTGCAGCGCCGGCCGCATCACTTCTACGGCGACGTCGTGGTGGCGCTGTCGCTGCGCGCGGCGGAGCGAAGGCTGATCTACGACAAGGGCGAGGGCGGCATCGCCGAGGTGCAGGAGCTGATGTGGCGCACCGCGCTGCGCATCGAGGAAGGCGAGCTGGCGGTGGCCGAGCGCGACCTGCGCCGCGCGCAGGAAGAGCTGATGGAGGCGCTGTCGCGCGACGACGTCTCCGAGGCGGAGCTGCAGCGCCTGATGGACCAGCTCGAGCAGGCAATGAACCGCTTTCTGGAAGCGCTGAAGGAGCAGATGCGCCAGCAGCTCGCCGAGGGCCAGGAGCCGCAGCCGCTGCCGCCCGACGCCCAGCTCCTGGAAAGCCGGGACCTGCAGGAGATGCTCCAGCGCATGCGCGAGATGGCGCAGTCGGGCGCGCGCGACGCCGCCCGGCAGATGCTCTCGCAGCTCCAGAACATCCTGGAGAATCTGCGCATGAACCCGATGACCGGCCGCATGAGCGAGCAGGGCCGCCAGGCGATGCAGATGATGCGGGATCTGCAGAACCTGACCCGCGAGCAGCAACGGCTGCTGGACGAAACTTTCCGTCGTTCGCAGCAGCAACAGGGTATGCGCGGCGAGGACGGCCTGCCGCAGTGGCAGCGCCAGCAGCAGGGGCGGCAGGGCCAGCAGGGGCAACGGGGCCGCCAGGGCCAGCGCCCGCAGCAGCCCGGCCCGCAGCAGCCCAGCATGTCCCCGGCCGAGCGTCAGGAGGCGCTGCGCCGGGGCCTGGGCCAGCTCATGCGCCAGCTCGGCAACATGATGGGACAGATCCCGCGCCCCCTGGGCGAGGCCGAGCAGGAGATGCGCGGCGCCACGCGGGCGTTGGAGAACGAGCAGCCGGGACAGGCCGTGCAGCCGCAGACGAACGCGCTCGACAGCCTGCGCCAGGGGATGCAGGCGATGCAGCAGGCGCTCCAGCAGCAGATGATGGGCCAGCAACCGCGCATGGGCGGCCAGGGGCAGGGGCCGCTGGGCTGGCAGGGCGACCAGCTTCGCGATCCCCTGGGCCGCTCGCGCGAGCAGCCGGGGCAGGGCCACGTCGACACCGGCGACGTGAAGATTCCCAGCGAGGCCGAGTTGCAGCGCGCCCGCGAGATCCTGGACGAGCTGCGCCGCCGCTCCGGCCAGCGGAACCGGCCGGAGCTGGAGCTCGACTACATCGAGCGCCTGCTGGAGCGGTTCTGAGGGCGGCGGGCCGGCAGCCGTGGGCGAGCGCACCAACAGCCTGGGTCAGCCCATCGGCTTTCCGGTGCCCGACTGGACGCCGCGCCCGCTTCCGCCGCGCACGCCGATGGCCGGCCGCTTCTGCCGGGTCGAGCCGCTGGATCCCGACCGCCACGCCGCCGCGCTCTTCGCCGCCAACAGCGCGGACCGGGAAGGGCGCATGTGGACCTACATGCCATACGGCCCCTTCAACTCGCTGGAGGGCTACCGGGCCTGGGTCGAGGACGCCGCCGCCGGCGGCGACCCGCTGTACTTCGCCGTCGTGGATGCCGTCAGCGGCCAGGCCCTGGGTGTGGCGACCTATCTGCGGATCGACCCGGCCAACGGCGTGATCGAGGTCGGCCACATCGCCTACAGCCCGGCCTTGCAGCGAACGGTGGCGGCCACCGAGGCGATGGCCCTGATGATGCGCCGCGCCTTCGACGAGCTGGGCTATCGCCGCTACGAGTGGAAGTGCGACGCGCTCAACGCCGCCTCGCGGCGGGCGGCGCTCCGGCTGGGCTTCACCTTCGAGGGGATCTTCCGCCAGGCGGTGGTCTACAAGGGCCGCAACCGCGACACCGCGTGGCACGCCATCGTGGACCGCGACTGGCCGGCGCTGCGGAACGCCTTCGATCGCTGGCTGGCGCCCGACAACTTCGATGCCTCGGGCCGGCAGCGGGAGCGGCTGTCCGGCCTGACCGGCGCCGGCTCGGACTGAGGACGCGCGCGTTCACTCGGCAGGGGCGCGGGCGGCACGCGGCGTCGCCGCGGCGGCCTTGGCGTGCCGCGCCTGCCGGCGCGTGGTGCGGTTCACGGCATAGGTGGCCGCGATGACGATGGCGCCGCCGATGGCCGCTTGGAGGGTCGGCACCTCCTGAAAGATCACCAACGACATGGCGATGCCGAACACCGGCATCAGCACGTAATAGGGAATGACCGTCGCGACCGGATAGTGGCGGTAGAGCGAGAACATCCACATGTGCGCGACCAGCGATACGGCCAGCGCCGAGTGCAGCAGCACGCCCCAGGCCAGCGGGCCGGCGGCCGCCGCCGCCCGCCACTGCCCCGTCTCGAAGGCGAGCGACAGCAGCCCCAGGAGCGGAACCGCGCTGAGCGCCATCCAGCCGTGCATGTCGAAGGCGTGCAGCGTCCGCAGCGATCGGGCGCACATCGTGGCGACGGCGTAACAAAACGCGCTGGCGGCGATCATCAGCAGCGCCGGCACATCGTGCAGAAGGACCGGATCGAATGCGATGACCACCACGCCGCCGAAGGCCGCGGCGATGGCGACCCAGGTGGCGAGGCGGACCCGCTCGCCGAGGACGACGCGGCCCAGGATGACGGCGAAGGGCACGCTGAGCTGCGTGCCGATGACGATCGGCGCGACCGTGTCGGCCCACGCGAGCGCCAGGTACATCGCGGCGTAGACCCCGGTGCCCATCGCCAGGCAGAAGCCGGCCAGCGCGCCCCACTGCGCGCGCGGCACCGGCCGGGGCCGCCACACCGCCAATAGCGCCGCCGCCAGGATGGCGCTGCGCACGGCGGCGAAGAAGAACGGCGGGAAGTGGTCGACGCCCAGCTTGCCGACGGCATAGGCGCTGCCGAACAGCACCATGATGGCGAGGACGGCGAGGAGGTGGCGCGGCTGCATGCGGGCACACTAGCAGCCACGATGCCCCGCCCGAAGCGCCCCGCCCGCATGGCCGCCATGTCCGGCGAGCCGGGGCGCGGCGACGGCTTCAGCCTTGCGGCTCCCCCGCCGGCGTCAGCATGTCGTCCAGGGACTGCGACAGCCGCTCGCCGATGTAGGCCTGCACCTTGTAGGTCCAGCCGTCGACCCGTTCGTTGATGGCTTCGGCCTTCTCCCGCGCGGCCTGCGTGGCGTCAGGTCCGGCGTCCGCCGCCACCTCTAGCCAGTAGGCGTCGCCGGCCCGGATGACCGCGGTGCTTACCTCCAGGCCGTCGAAGGTGGCCACCTCGGCCCGGGCGAGCGGGTCCCGGAAGTCCAGCTCGTTCTCGGGGCGCACGTCGTCGAACTTGACGGCCGCGAGCACCGAGCCCAGCCGACGCACCTGGGCGACGTCCGGCTGCCGCCCCTCGGGAACGTCGGCGACGCCCATCGCCTGGGCGCCGCGCTCCGGGCGCACCGCCAGCAGCCGGCGGCCGTCGCGTGGCCGCAGGTCCACCCGTTTCACGGCTTCCGCCTTCAGGTCGACGACCTCGTTGCGCAGCCACGGGTAGACCTCGTCGGAGAGGTCCAGCAGCCCCGTGGCCAGCCACGCCCGCGCGGCACCGGGCCGGCGCACGTAGGTGCCGCTGTCCGCCCGCCCGGTCTTGCCATGGCGCTGCTTGCCGACGATCACCTCCGCGAGCACCTCGCCGCCCCGCGCCTTCAGGCGCAGCAGCCGCGACTTCGCGCCCTCGGCCTCCGGGTCGCCGACGTGGATGCGGTGGTACAGCTCGGCGCGCCGCGTCTTGGGCTCGAGCTTTTCCATGCGTGCCAGGGCGACCAGGGTCCGGTTCACCCGCTCGGCCTTGACCGGGTAGCCGTGCCTGCTGGCCGCCACCCAGCCGTCGCCGCGCCGGCGCAGTTCGTAGCCGCCGCCCGGCGAGACCACCTCGACGCTGCGCACCGTCTCCAGCCGCTCGGCCAGCTCGGGGAACAGCGGCTCGCCCGCGAGGTCGAGGGTGTCGCTTCGCCGCTCGGCCAGATAGCTCGCCACTGCCGCCGCCCCGACGGCCAGGGTCGCCACCAGCAGGATCAGGAAGGATGCCGGGCGCATGTCGCGTGTCCTCCCGCCGCGTCTCAGCCCGCCGCCGCCGGCCGCCGGCGGCGGCGCAGCCGCCGCGCCAGGCCGAGCCCGACGGCCACCAGCGCCACCAGCGCCGGCATGCCCCAGATGTTGCCGGCGCGCACCAGCGTCTGCACGCGCTCCACCTCGGCGCGCAGCTTGTGCCGGACCTCGCGCAGCTCCCGCCGGGCGGCCAGCAGGTCGTCGCGCAGCCTCTTCATCTCCCGCTTCTGCTCGGCGGTCATGACCACGCCGGTGCGCGCTTCCCGCAGCCGCAGCTCGCGCATGCGCTCGCGCGCGTCGTCGATGCGCTGCTGCAGCGCCTGCTCGCGGGCGCGGTACTTGGCCTCGGCCTCGCGGCGCATGTTCTCGATCAGGGTGAACGGCCGGCGCACCAGCCCCCGCCCGCGCAGGTCGATCAGGCCGGCGCCGCCGGTGAGGCTGTCCAGCGCGTTGACCACGAAGTCGCCGTTGTTGGCGACGGGCACGCTGACACTCTGGCCGCCCAGTTCGCGTGCCCGCGTCCAGGTGTCGTCGGCCAGCATGTCGCTGTCGGCCACCAGGATGATGTGCGAATCGGCCTCGCTTTCACCGAGATGGGCGGCGCGGAGCCGGGAGTCGTCGACGCTCTCGGGCGGGCCGTCGGGAAAGGCGCTGCGCGTCGGCCCCGCCAGGCGCGCGGCGTAGGTGTAGTCCTCGTCGCTGTCCCAGAACTCCGACAGCAGCTTGGCCGGATTGGGGAAGTCGCGCAGCCGCGCCACCTCCAGCCGCATCGCCTGATCGCTCGCGGTCGCCAGCGGCGTCACCTCGGTTCCCGACTCCGGCAGTCCTTCGATCGCCCCGACGGAGCGCAGGTCGAGCTGGCTGATCTGGGCGGTGACCGGGTCGCCGCCCGCCAGGTCCTGGCCGTCGAGCGACAGCCAGGCGAGGAAGTCCACCACGGTGCTGCGCCCCCCGACGCGCGCCCGCACCCGCTGGGCGTTGCCGCGGTCGCCGATGGCACTCTCCGGATCGATGCGGACCCCCCAGGCCGCCAACAGCGGCGCCAGTCCCGTGTCCATCGTCACCCCGGCCACCGCCTCGCCCCGCCGGCGCTGGCGGGCGGCCTGAAGCTCGGAGAAGGGGTCGAGGAAGGCCAGAACGCGGCCGCCGCGCTGGACGTACTGGTCGATGGCGTAGCGCGCCGCCTCGGACAGTCCGGCCGGCTGCGCCAGCAGCAGGACGTCGACCTCCGCCGGGTCGATGCGCCTGGGCTCCGCCGGCAGCGCGCGGACCTCGTAGCTCTCCTTCATCAGCTCGACCACCCGCCAGGCGGGGCGACCGCGCATCGGGTCGCCCAGCATGGGCAGGCTCCCGATGACCCCCACCACTGGCTTCACCGGGTGGGCGAGGTCGTGGATCAGGCGGGTCAGGTCGTACTCCAGGAAGGTCGCGCGCTCGGGCGCGAAGAAGGGGACGGCTTCCCGGTCGTCGGTGCTGTTCGTGCCCGCCAGGCCGAAATAGGCGCTCTGGCTGCCGTCGCCCAGCGGCACCGGCCGCAGCCCGTCGGCCAGCGCCTGGTCCTCCACCTCGGAATAGGGCTCCGGCCGCAGCACCTTGAGCCGCAACATGCCCTCGGCCAGGTCGACGTAGTGGCCCAGCAGCTCGCGCACCCGCCGGGCGTGGTCGGCGAACGTCGGATTGCCCTCGGTCAGGGCGTCCGAGACGTAGAGCCGCAGCGTGATTGGCTCCCGGATGTCGGCCAGGGTCCCCCGCGTCGCTTCGGACAGCGTGTGGAGCTTTCCCTCCGTCATGTCGAGGCGGACGCGGCCCAGCGTCGTGCTGGCGAGCAGGTTGACGGCGAGGAACAGCACCAGCGCCAGGGCGATGCCGGCGACGGCGAGGGTGTTGCTCTTGCGGGCGGTCGGGCGTCCGATCATGGCGTCAATCCGCGCGCTTCAGCTCGACGAGCAGGGTGTTCACGAACAGCGCCACGGCGATCAGCGAGATGAAGAACACCAGATCGCGCAGCTCGATGACCCCGCGGGCGATCGCCTGGAAGTTGGTCAGGAAGGACAGCGCGGCCACCGCCTGCGCCAGGGCGTCGGGCGCCCAGGCGCGCAGCACCCCCTGGACCATCTGCGTCCCGGCCGTCAGCAGCACGAAACAGGCCGCCGCCGCCAGGATGAAGGCCACCACGTGGTTGCGGGTCAGCGCCGAGACGCAGGCGCTGACCGCCAGGTAGCCGCCGGCCATCAGCCAGGAGCCGAGATAGGCGGCCAGGATGGCGCCGTGATCCGGGTCGCCCAGCACCGCGACGGTGACCCACATCGGAAAGGTCAGCGCCAGCGCCGCCCCGGCGAACAGCCAGGCGGCCAGGAACTTCCCCGTCACCGCCGCCGCCGTGGACAGCGGCAGCGCGGCCAGCAGCTCGATGGTGCCGCTGCGCCGCTCCTCCGCCCACAGCCGCATGCCGATGGCCGGGATCAGGAAGAGATAGAGCCAGGGATGGAAGTCGAAGAACGGCCGCAGGTCGGCCTGGCCGCGCGCGAAGAAGTTGCCGAGATGAAAGGTCAGGGCCGCCGACAGCGCCAGGAAGATGGTGATGAAGACGTAGGCCAGCGGACTGGCGAAGTAGGCCGCGAGTTCGCGCCGGCAGACCGTCAGCATCTGGCTCATGCCGCGCCCCCCGCCGCCGGGGTGCCGGTTGCCGGGGCGCCGCGCGTCAGTTCGCGGAACACCTCGTCCAGCTCGCCGCGCTCGGTCCAGAAGCCGCGCGGCTGGATGGCGTGGCGCGCCAGCAGCTCGCGCACCGGCCCCGCCAGCTCGGCCCCGTCGCGCGGCAGCATCCGCACCCCCATCGACGGCGCGTCGCCGGCCAGAGGCTCCACCTCGCCGACTCCGGGCAGCGCGCGCAGGCCCGCCAGCAGCGACTCCGTCGGCGGCGCGTCCAGCGCCACCGTCACCGCGCCGTGCCGGCGCGAGCGCGCCAGCAGCTCCAGCGGCGTCGTGTCGGCCACCACCCGGCCGTGGGAGATAATCATGGCGCGGCTGCACACCGGCTCCACCTCCTCCAGGATGTGGGTGGAGACGACGATGGCCTTGTCGGCGGCCAGCTCGCGCAGCAGGGCGCGCACCTGCTGTTTCTGGTTCGGGTCCAGGCCGTCGGTGGGCTCGTCCAGGATCAGCAGCACGGGATCGTGCAGGATGGCCTGCGCCAGGCCGAGGCGCCGGCGGAACCCCTTGGACAGCGTCTCGATCGGCTGCCGCAGGGCGGGCGCCAGCTCCAGCCGCTCGGCCGCGACGGCGATGCGCCTTGACTTCTCCCGGCCCCGGAAGCCGTGCACGCGCGCGACGAAGTCCAGCAGTCCGGCCGGCGTCATCTCGCCGTACAGCGGCGCCCCCTCCGGCAGGTAGCCCAGGCGGCGGCGCGCGGCCAGCGGCTCGGTCGCGACGTCGTGGCCGCAGATGGCGACACGGCCCGCACTGGGCGGCAGGAAGCCGGTGATCATGCGCATTGTCGTCGACTTGCCGGCGCCGTTCGGCCCGAGAAAGCCCAGCACCTCCCCACGGCGCAGCGTGAAGCTCACGCCGTCGACCGCCGGGGTCCGGGCGAACCGCTTTGTCAGGGCCTCGATGGCGAGGACCGTCTCCACCGTTTCAAACCTCGTTGCAAGACGATCAATCGGACTGCCAGATTCGTGCTTTGACGGGAAAATCTGGCGGGAGTTTGGCGTCGGCGCCGGGGCGCGGCAAGCCCGCCGTGCATGCTCTGCCCGTTCGATCCGTCGGCTGGGTCTGTTGTCGCGACCTTGCGAAGGTTCGCGCAAGCCTCTCGGTTGTCGAAGTTCGCGGAGCGTTAATCAACCTTGGCGCGACTCAATTGTCGTTGACTAGCATGTGTTGGCACGGTTCCGAGAGAGCGGAAATCGCGGTTAATACAACCCTTTCTTCCACATTACCCGCTTTTTTTCGTTCTGTGTTTCGCACTCGTGACTTTATCCAAAAATTAAGACTTGTGAGATGTATCATTGTTGCAAATATGTCGTCGCGCGCGCAGGAGGCTCGCGCGGCGCGCGAGCTGGCGATGCGGTCATGGCATGACGGAACGGGCAGGAGGCCATCGCCCATGGGCGATCCCCAGGACATTGACGAGCTTTTGGCGCTGGCCCGGGACCCCTCGCGTCAGGCGCGGGCCCGCCTGGTGGACGCGATCGGCGATCTCTATACCCAGCGCGAGACGACGCTGAACGCCCGCGAACAGGCGCTGATGACAGACATCCTGGCCAAGCTGCTGGCCGAGTTCGAGCGCCCGATTCGCCGCGCGCTGGCGGATCGATTGGCCGAGACGCCCGGCGCCCCGCCGGAGCTGATCCGGCTGCTGGCCAACGACGAGGCGGAAGTGGCGCGGCCGGTGCTGATGAAAAGCCCGGTGCTGCGCGAGCACGAACTGATCGAGATCGTCGCCAACCGCACGCGCGAGCACCAGCTTGCCGTCGCCATGCGCGAGGACCTCAGCGAGCCGGTCAGCGACGCGCTGGTCGAGAACGGCGATAGCGACGTGCTGCGCACCCTGCTGGAAAACCAGAGCGCGCCGATCTCGCGCGCCGCCGCCGCCTATCTGGTGGAGCAGGCGCGGCGGGTGGACAGCCTGCAGCGCCCGCTGGTCGCCCGCAATGAGCTGGGACCCGAGCTGGCGAAGCGGCTGTACTGGTACGTCGCCGCGGCGCTGCGCGCGGAGATCCTGCGCCGCTTCGACATTTCCGAGGTGGAGCTGGACGACGCGCTGGAGGCCGCGGCCAAGGACGTGTCGACGCGGGCATTGGATCCGGACGGGACCCGGCCCGCGAACGCCGGCGAGTCGCCGGCCTGGACCCTGGCCGAGCGCATCGCCGAGGAGCGCGTCATCGACGCGCGGCTGGTGCTCAAGGTGCTGCGTCGCGGCGAGATCCCGCTGTTCGAGGCGCTGTTCGGCCAGATGACGGGCATCCGCCCGCCCCGTCTGCAGCACATCCTCTATCAACGGGAGGGCAGGGGGCTCGCCGTGGCCTGCAAGGCGGTCGGCATCGAGAAGGTCGACTTCGCGCCCATCTTTCTGCTGAGTCGCAAGGGCCGCGGCGGCGAGCAGAAGGTCGACCCGCGCGAATTGTGGCGCGTGCTGGACCTCTTCGAGCGGGTGGGCCGCGAGGACGCGGTGCGCATCCTGCGCCGCTGGCAGCGCGACCCCGACTATCTCGACGCCATCGAGGCGATCGAGGACGCGGAGACGAACGCCGCCCGCAAGCCCCGCAAGCAGGGATAAGGAAGAGGCGCCTCCCCCTGCTGGCAAGCTCCGGCGCCGATCAACCTGTCGCGGGAAGGGCCGGGACGAAGGCCGGCTCGCGGCGTGTCCACGCAGGGGGAGGGGTGTCCGCGCCCGTCAGCCCCGGCGCCCACGCCCGTCCTCATCCGCGAATCGCGGTTCTCTGCGCAGTTCAGCGCCCCGATGATGACGCATGTTGACGCCTGCACGCAGCGGCCGTCGTCCCGCCCGTCAACCGGGGCCAGCCGTGGCGTGGCCACGCAGGCGGGCGAATGTTCGCGCCCGTCCCCATCCGCGAATCGCGGTTCTCTGCGCAATTCAGCGCCCCGATGATGACGCATGTTGACGCCTGCACGCAGCGGCCGTCGTCCCGCCCGTCAACCGGGGCACCGCCATCCACAATGTCCAAGAGCGATCTCGAAGCTTACCACACCGGGAAGAACATATCAAGAATATGGAACGGAACGTGCCGCCCTGCCCGCCGCGCCTGGCGGGGCGGCCTGGAGGCTTCCGCGTCCACTTCGTGTCCGCCGCGCCCCGACGGCTCAGGGCACGTGCCGGATTCGGAAACGCTCCGGTCGGAAGCGAGCTCCCGACCGGCGAGCGGCCCGACCGCAACGCCCATAAGGCTCCGTCCGCGCGCCCCTTCCTCGGCGTCTCAATCCAGCGCCCTTGGGCAACGACCCGGCGGAGCCGCATTGACGGCGGGCGCTTTCCTCGCTTGGATAAGGGTTAACCAGCCCTTGTCCCCCGCGACCTGTCCCGAGCTTTCATGCACCAGTCGTCGACCGTCGATTCCGCTCGCACGATGACGCCGGCGCGGGCGGTGCGTTTTGGAATCGCGCAGGCCTGCGGCGCGCCGGCGGTGGTGATGGCGGCGAGCTTCGTCGGCTTCGGCGCGCTGGCGAGGCAAAGCGACCTGCTGCTGGGCCACGCCCTGCTGTCCACGGCCAGCGGCTGGGCGCTGCCGGGGCAGGTGGCGCTGGTCGAGCTGTACGCCGCGGGGGCGTCGATCCTGGCGATCGCGCTGGCGGTGGCGTTGGTGAACGCGCGGCTGCTGCCGATGACGGTGACGCTGCTGCCGCTGTTGCGGGCGCGCGGGACGCCGCGCTGGCGCTACTACGCCGCCGCGCACCTGGTGGCGGTGACCGGCTGGGCGGCGGCGATGCGCGACTGCCCGCGCATGCCGGCGCCGGCGCGGCTGCCGTTCTACTTCGCCTTCGCCGGGACGCTCTATGCCTTCTCCCTGGCGGCGACGGCGGCGGGCTTCCTGCTGGCCGGCAGCGTGCCCACGGTGGTCAGCCTGGGGCTGGTGTTCGTGAATCCGATCTACTTCATGCTGGTGTTCGCCGGCGACGTGCGGCGGCTGACGCGGGGGCTGTCGCTGGCGTTCGGCGCCGTGCTGGGACCGCCGCTGCACCTGCTGACGCCGACCTGGGGACTGCTGGTCACCGGCGTGGCGGCCGGCAGCGCCGGCTATGCGCTCGCCCGCTGGTGGGAGCGTCGGCGTGGCTGAGGCGCTGCTCGACCCGGAGGTGCTGTGGCCCGTCGCGGTGCTGGCCGCCGGCGCGGCGGTGACCTACGCCTGGCGGGCGCTGGGCGTGCTGCTGTCCGGCCGCATCGACCCCGAGGGGCCGGTGTTCGAGTGGGCGGCCTGCATCACCCATGCCCTGATGGCCGGCCTCATCGCACGCCTGGTCATCCTGCCGCGCGGCGGCCTGGCGGAGACGGCGCTCATGGACCGTCTGCTGGCGGTGGCGGCGACGCTGGCGGTGTTCTTCCTGCTCAGTCGTCGCAACATGCTGCTGGGCGTGCTGGCCGGCGCGGCGAGCCTGGTCGCCCTCACCTGGCTGCGCGGTGGGTAGCTCGTAGATCCGCTTCAGCCACCGCTGCGCAACGCCGCCACGCCCGGCAGCTCCCTGCCCTCCAGCCACTCCAGGAAGGCGCCGCCGGCGGCGGAGACATAGGAGAAGCGGTCCAGCACCCCGGCGTGGCTCAGCGCCGCCACGGTGTCGCCGCCGCCGGCCACCGAGAGCAGCCCGCCGGCGTCGGTCAGCTCGGCCGCGGCACGCGCCACCCGGTTGGTGGCGGCGTCGAACGGCGGCGTTTCGAAGGCGCCCAGCGGCCCGTTCCAGACCAGCGAGCGGCAGTCCCCCAGGCGCCGCGCCAGATGTTCGGCGCTGTCGGGGCCGAGATCCAGGATCATCCTGTCCCCCGGCACGGCCTTGACGGAGACCGTCTCGCCGGCCGCGCCCTCGGCCAGGCGGTCGGCCACCACGACGTCGGTGGGCAGCACGATGTCGCAGCCGCCGGCCTGGGCGCGCTTCAGGATGTCGCGCGCGGTTTCCGCCATGTCCTTCTCGCACAGCGAGGCGCCGACTTCCCGGCCCACGGCGTAAAGGAAGGTGTTGGCCATGCCGCCGCCGATGGCCAGCACGTCCACCTTGGCCACCAGGTTGGTCAGCAGGTCCAGCTTGGTCGACACCTTGGCGCCGCCGACGACCGCCATCAGCGGGCGGGCCGGGTTCTCCAGCGCCTTCTCCAGGTGCTCCAGCTCCTCCTGCATCAGCCGCCCGGCCGCCGCCGGCAGCCGCCGGGCCAGACCCGAGACCGAGGCGTGCGCCCGGTGCGCCGCCGAGAAGGCGTCGTTCACGTAGAGGTCGCCCAGCTTCGCCAGCGCGTCGGCAAAGGCCGGGTCGTCCTTCTCCTCGCCGGCGTGGAATCGCAGGTTTTCCAGCAGCAGCACCTGGCCGGGCGCAAGCCCCGCCACCGCATCCTCGGCCGCCGCGCCGACGCAGTCCTCCGCAAAGGCCGCCTCGGCCCCGCCCAGCGCGGCGCGCAGCGGCTCGAGGGCCGGCTTCAGCGACATCTCCGGCACCACCTGGCCCTTGGGCCGGCCGAAGTGGGAGAGCAGCACCACCTTCGCGCCGTTGCCGGCCAGCTCGCGAAGGGTGCGCGCCGCGCGCTCGATGCGGCTGGCGTCGGTGACCCGGCCGTCCTTGACCGGCACGTTGAAGTCCACCCGGACCAGCACGGTCCGGCCCCGCACGTCCAGATCGTCCAGCGTCCTGAATTCCGCCATGACTGTCCCCGCCTGAAAAGCTTTGCCGCCGGAAGGCGCCGCGAGCCTACACGCCGCGCGCCGCGACGCAAGACGGCGCAAACGCCCGGATCGGCGCTAATGCCGGAAGTGGCGCAGGCCGGTCATGACCATCGCCAGCCCCTTGTCGTCGGCGGCGGCGACGACCTCGTCGTCGCGCTTCGACCCGCCGGGCTGGATGACCGCCGTCACGCCCGCCTCCGCCGCCGCCAGCAGGCCGTCGGCGAAGGGGAAGAAGGCGTCGGAGGCGACCACCGCGCCCCGGGTGCGCGGCGCCTTCTCGCCCGCCGCCTCGGCGGCGTCGCGCGCCTTTTGCGCGGCGATGCGCGCGGAGTCGACGCGGCTCATCTGACCCGCGCCGACGCCGACCGTCGCGCCGTCCCTGGCGTAGACGATGGCGTTGGACTTCACGTGCTTGGCCACGCGGAAGGCGAACAGCAGGTCGGCCAGCTCGCGGTCGTCCGGTGCGCGCCTGGTCACGACCTCGAGGTCCGCCGCCTGGATGCGGCCGGCGTCGCGCGACTGCAGCAGCAGGCCGCCGGCGATGGTCTTCGCCGTCATGCCTTCGGCCGCCGGGTCGGGCAGCGCGCCGGTCGTCAGCACCCGCAGGTTCGTCTTGCGCCCGAAGACCTCGCGAGCCTCCTCGTCCACCTCGGGGGCGATGACGACCTCGGCGAAGATCCCGGCGATGGCCTCGGCGGCGGCGCGGTCGATCGGGCGGTTGCTGGCGATGATGCCGCCGAAGGCGCTCACCGGATCGCAGGCCAGGGCCTTGCGGTAGGCCGCGGCGATGTCGTCCGCCACGGCGACGCCGCAGGGATTGGCGTGCTTGACGATGACCACCGCCGGGTCGTCGAACTCGGCCACCGCCTCGAACGCGGCGTCGGTGTCGTTCAGGTTGTTGTAGCTGAGTTCCTTGCCCTGGAGCTGCTGGGCCGTCGCCACGCCCGGCCGAGGCTCTCCGCTGACGTAGAGCGCCGCCGCCTGGTGCGGGTTCTCGCCATAGCGCAGCGTCTGCCTGCGCCGGCCGGCCAGGGCGGTTTCCTTCGGGAAGGGCTCGCCCTCCTGATCGGCCATCCAGCGCGCCACGGCGGCGTCGTAGGCGGCGGTGTGGGCGAAGGCGTCGGCCGCGAGACGGCGGCGCAGCGCCTCGGACACCGTGCCGTCGTGGGCGCGCAGGTCGTCCATCACGGCCGGATAATCGTCCGGATCGGTGACGACGGCGACGAAGCCGTGGTTCTTGGCCGCCGCGCGCAGCATGGCCGGGCCGCCGATGTCGATGTTCTCCACGCAGGTCGCGCGATCGGCGCCGGAGGCGAGGGTCTCGCGGAAGGGATAGAGGTTCACCACCAGCAGGTCGATCTCGGGAATGCCGTGCTCGGCCAGCGCGGCGCGGTGGCTCGCCAGGTCGCGCCGGGCCAGCAGGCCGCCGTGGATCAGGGGATGCAGCGTCTTCACCCGGCCGTCCATGATCTCGGGAAAACCGGTCACCTCGCCGACCTCGCTCACGCGCAGCCCGGCCTCGCGCAGCGTGCGGGCCGAGCCGCCGGTGGACAGCAGCTCGACGCCCCGCTCGGCGAGGAAGCGGGCGAAGTCGCTCAGGCCGCGCTTGTCGGAGACCGACAGCAGCGCGCGCCGCACGCGGACGCCGGGTTCGGGCATGGGATGGCTCCTGGGTTGGTCGAGGGCTTGGGTGTCTCTGGCGAGGGCTATAGCAGAGCCAGGGGG
>CAZLNO010000041.1:0-25591 GCA_964561005.1 uncultured Rhodovibrionaceae bacterium
GCTTGTCGAAGCATGAGCTTGTCGAAGCATGAGCTTGTCGAAGCATGAGCTTGTCAAAACCCACTCCTCCCGCAGGCCTCCGAAGACCGTGCGATTGCGAGGGTCCTGTGCTGCACGACCTGCGGCACGCGGCCGGCAATCTCACAGCACATTCGGCGGCGGCTGTGCCACCCTCCGCGAATGAGGACGAACCAAACGGACGGAGTCTCGAAACCATGCCGAGCACGAGCCAGGCGCGCGAAGCCGACAAGCCGGCGGGGCCGGAGGCGCGGCCGATCGGGCTGATCGGCGCGCCCTGCGACGTCGCCGCGGGCACCCGCGGCGCCACGATGGGGCCGGAGGCGCTGCGCGTGGCCGGGCTGCCGCGGGCGCTGGCCGGCCTGGGCTACAGCGTGCACGACCACGGCAACCTGGCCGGGCCGCGCAACCCGGAACGCACGCGGGAGAACGGCTATCGCCATCTGCCGGAGACCGTCGCCTGGGTGCGCGCCGCCCGCGACGCCTGCGCGGCGATGCTGGCGGCCGGCGAGCTGCCGGTGGTGATGGGCGGCGACCACGCGCTCAGCATCGGCTCGGTGGCGGCGGCGGCACGGCACTGCGCCACGCGGGACATCCCCCTGTCGGTCCTCTGGATCGACGCCCACGCCGACTTCAACACCGCCGAGAGCTCGCCCTCCGGGAACATCCACGGCATGCCGGTCGCGGTCCTCTGCGGCGAGGGGCCGGACGAGCTGCTCGACCTGGGCCATGCGCGGCCGATCCTGGACCCGGCCCAGGTCGTGCAGGTGGGCGTGCGCTCGGTCGACGCCGTGGAAAAGCGCGAGGTCGTCGAGCGCGGCATCGCCGTGCACGACATGCGCCGCATCGACGAGAACGGCATGCGGACGGAGATGGAGCGCGCTCTGGAGGCCGTGGCGCGGCGCGGCGGCCACCTGCACGTCAGCTTCGACCTGGACGTGGTCGACCCGGCCGAGGCGCCCGGCGTCGGCACCCCGGTGCCGGGCGGGCTGAACTACCGCGAGGCGCAGCTTTGCATGGAGATGATCCACGACAGCGGGCTGCTCGGCTCGCTGGATGTCGTCGAGGTCAACCCCGCGCTGGACAACCGCAACCGCACCGCCGAACTGGCCGTCGAGCTGGTCGAGAGCCTGTTCGGCGAGCAGATCCTGGCGCGGGTGCTGTGACATGGAGGAACCGACCATGAACCAGGAACACGCCATCATCAGCCGCACCGACGCCTACAGCGCCCACAACTACCATCCCCTGCCGGTGGTGCTGGCCCGCGGCGAGGGTGTGTGGGTCTGGGACGTCGAGGGGCGCAAGTACCTGGACTGCCTGTCGGCCTATTCGGCGCTGAACCAGGGCCATTGCCATCCCGCCATCGTCGGCGCGCTGCACGAGCAGGCGTCGCGGCTGACGCTGAGCTCGCGCGCCTTCCACAACGACCGCATGGGCGCCTTCCTGGAACTGCTGTGCCGCACGACCGGGATGGAGATGGCGCTGCCGATGAACACCGGCGCCGAGGCGGTGGAGACGGCCGTCAAGGCGGCGCGCAAGTGGGGCTACACCGTCAAGGGCGTGCCGCGCGGACAGGCGGAGATCATCGTCTGCAGCCGCAACTTCCACGGCCGCACCACCACCGCCGTCAGCATGTCGGGCGACGTGGCGGCGGGCGGCGACTTCGGGCCGCTGACGCCCGGCTTCAAGCTGGTGCCCTTCGGCGACGCCGAGGCAATGGCCGAGGCCGTGACGGCGAACACCGTCGCGGTGATCTTCGAGCCGATCCAGGGCGAGGCCGGCATCTTCGTGCCGCCGGCGGGCTACCTGGCCGACGTCCGGAAGCTGTGCCGGGAGCGCAACGTTCTCTTCATCCTGGACGAGATCCAGACCGGTCTGGGGCGCACCGGCAAGCTGTTCTGTTACGAACACGAAACGGACGCCGCGCCGGACATGCTGATCCTCGGCAAGGCGCTGGGCGGCGGGGTCTATCCGGTCTCCGCCGTGGCGGCCTCGCGCGAGGTGCTGGGCGTCTTCCGTCCCGGCGACCACGGCAGCACCTTCGGCGGCAATCCCCTGGGCAGCGAGGTGGCGCGCGCCGCGCTCAAGGTCATCCTCGACGAGCGGCTGCCCGAGCGCGCGGCCGAGCTGGGCGGGCACCTGATGCGCCGCCTGCGCGCCCTCGACAGCCCCAAGGTCCGGGAGGTCCGGGGTCGCGGCCTGATGATCGGCATCGAGATCGACCCCGCGCACGGTCCCGCCCGCCCCTTCTGCGAGGCCCTGATGCGCCGCGGCGTGCTGTGCAAGGAGACCCACGAGCAGGTCATCCGCCTGGCGCCGCCGCTGGTCATCGAGCGGGAGGAACTGGACTGGCTGGCCGACCGCCTGGGCGAGGTTCTGAAATGAAGCTTTCTCGCGGGCGGCGTGCACGGGCGTGCTGACTCCCCCGCGGGAGCCTGTTATAAGGCTGACATACAACGAAAACGCCGAACAGGGACGGTGTTGCCTTGGCCGAAGTCGCGCTTGAAGTCGAAGATCTCCACAAGAGCTTCGGATCGGTGGAGGTGCTGAAGGGCATCTCGCTCACCGCAAACGAGCAGGACGTCATCTCCATCCTGGGCTCCAGCGGCTCGGGCAAGTCGACTTTCCTGCGCTGCATCAACCTGCTGGAGGTGCCCAACGCGGGCACGGTCAAGGTCCACGGCGAGCTGATCCGCATGACGGAAAAGCGCGGCCGGCCGATGCCGGCCGACCAGAAGCAGGTGGACCGCATCCGCTCGCGTCTCGGTTTCGTCTTCCAGAGCTTCAATCTCTGGTCGCACATGACCGTGCTGGAAAACGTGATCGAGGCGCCGATCCACGTCCTCGGCGTGCCGCGCAAGGAGGCCATCGAGCGCGGCGAGGCCGTGCTGGAAAAGGTCGGGATGTACGAGCGCAAGGACTACTATCCCGCGCACATCTCCGGCGGCCAGCAGCAGCGCGCGGCCATCGCCCGCGCCCTGGCGGTCGAGCCCATGATGATGCTGTTCGACGAGCCGACCTCCGCCCTCGACCCCGAGCTGGTGGGCGAGGTCCTGCGGGTCATGCGCTCGCTGGCCGAGGAGGGGCGGACGATGCTTGTCGTCACCCACGAAATGGGGTTTGCGCGCGACGTCTCCGATCAGGTTATGTTTCTCCATCAGGGTCAGGTCGAGGAATACGGCCCGCCTGAGGAGGTGTTCAGCAACCCGAGGTCCGAGCGCTTCCGGCAGTTCATCTCGGGCATGCTGCAATAGCGCCGGGGCCTGCCCCGGCATCCACGCGCGTCGACAGGCGCACGCAACGAGCAGAGGAGGCAGAAGAATGAGGAAACTCGCAGCGGCGGTCTTCACGGTCGCGGCCCTGGCCACCGCCGGCGCCGGCGGCGCCGCGGCCAAGGAGTGGAAGCAGATCCGCATCGGCGTCGAGGGCGCCTACCCGCCGTTCTCCGAGATCGACGAGACCGGCGAGCTGGCCGGCTTCGACATCGACATCGCCCGCGCGCTGTGCGAGCAGATGAACGCGGAATGCACCCTGGTGCAGCAGGACTGGGACGGCATCATCCCGGCGCTGCTGGCGCGCAAGTACGACGCCATCATCGCCTCGATGTCGATCACGCCGGAGCGCCAGAAGAAGGTGGACTTCACGAACAAGTATTACCAGACCCCGGCCAAGTTCGCCGCCCCCAAGGACGCCGACATCGAGGTCAGCGAGGAAGGCCTGAAGGGCAAGACCGTCGGCGTGCAGCGCGCGACCATCCACGACCGCTTCATCACCGAGGAGTTCGGCGACACGGTCGACATCAAGCGCTACGCCACCCAGGACGAAGCCTACCTCGACGCCCAGGCGGGCCGCGTCGACCTGCTGCTGGCCGACTCCATCGCCATGAAGGGCGGCTTCCTCGACACCGAGGCCGGCCAGGACTGGGAGTTCGTGGGCCCGGACTTCACCGATCCCAAGTACTTCGGCGTCGGTGCCGGCATCGCCGTGCGGCCGGGCGACGACGACCTGAAGGAACAGCTCAACGCGGCCATCGACGCCATTCTCGAGAATGGCACCTACCGCAAGATCCAGAACCAGTACTTCGACTTCAACGTCTACGGCGAGCCCTACGGCAAGGAAAGCTGAGCGCGCCTTGCGAATGGGTTGCGTCGCGCCGCTGTCGTCGTCGCGCCCGCGCGCGTGATGGCGACAGCGGGCGGCGGCCTCATGCCATGCCGCGCGAGCGGCCTCGATCTGGCGAAGGGTGAAGTCCGTGGAGAACGCCATCAAGTTCATGCCCTTCATCCTTGAAGGGGCGATTCTGACGATCGAGCTGGCGCTGCTGTCGCTGGCACTTTCGGTCATCCTCGGGATGCTGGGGGCCACGGCCAAGCTCTCGCAGTCGATCCTGGCGCGCAGCATCGCGCAACTGTACACCACGATCATTCGCGGCATTCCCGACCTGGTGCTGATGCTGCTGATCTTCTTCGGCGGCCAGGTCGCGGTGAACAACATCGGCCACAAGCTGGGCCTGCCCTACATCGACATCGATCCCTTCATCGCGGGCTCGATCACCATCGGCTTCATCTTCGGCGCGTACATGGCGGAGACCTTTCGCGGCGCCATTCTCGCCGTCCCGCGCGGCGAGATCGAGGCGGGCTACGCCTTCGGCATGACGGCGCGCCAGGCGTTCCGGCGCATCACGCTGCCGCAGATGATCCGCCACGCCCTGCCCGGCTTCGGCAACAACTGGCTGGTGCTGGTGAAGGCCACGGCCCTGGTCTCGGTCATCGGGCTGCAGGACATGGTGTTCCGCGCCGGCCAGGCCGGCGGCAGCACGCGCCAGCCCTTCACGTTTTATTTCGTGGTCGCGCTCATCTATCTCGCCATCACCGCCGTCTCGCAGGGCGGCCTGAGCTGGGCCGAGCGCAAGGCCAGCGTCGGCGTGCGCCAGGAGTAGGCCGATGGATTTCGCCCCCATCATCGAGAACATCGACCTCTACCTCGAGGGCGCGGTGATGACCGTGCAGCTCGTCTTCCTCGCCCTCGTGGCCGGCCTGGTCATCGCGGTGCCGGTGGCGCTGCTGCGCACATCGCGCAATCCCGTGGTGAACACCATCCCCTGGCTGTACACCTACTTCTTCCGCGGCACGCCGCTGCTGGTGCAGCTTTTCATGATCTACCACGGCTTTGGGCAATTCGAGTTCATCCGCGAAAGCGGCGCCTGGATAATCCTGAAGGAAGCCTACTGGTGCGCCCTGATCGCCTTTTCCCTGAACACCGGCGCGTACACCGCCGAGATCCTGCGCGGCGCCATCGAGCAGACGCCCTGGGGCGAGGTCGAGGCGGCCAAGGCCGTGGGCATGAACAAGTTCACCCGCTATCGACGCATCGTCCTGCCCGGCGCCTTCCGCCGCGCGCTGCCGGCCTACGGCAACGAGGTGATCTTCATGCTGCACGGCTCGGTGGTGGCCAGCGTGGTGACCATCGTCGACATCCTGGGCGCGGCGCGCATCGTCAACGCCCGCTACTTCTCCCCCTGGGAGGCCTACATCACCGCCGGGCTGTTCTACCTCGTCCTCACCTTCGCCATCGTCTACCTCTTCAAGCGCCTCGAGAAGCGCTGGCACGCCCACCTGCGTCCGCGCGAGGCGTGAGCGACGACATCCCGCACGCGAACGCACGCGGCGGCCCGTGTCCGGGGCCGTCGCGCGGTTTGCCGGAGGCGCGCCCAGCCCCCCACCGCTTCACCTTTTCATGACGGGAAACAAGGTCTTCCACGCTGGACACGTCCGGCCGGTCGGCCGTCGCGGGGGCCTGTCCCGGTTTGATTGCACGCGGCGCTTGTTTCTTGGTGATCACGTACAAGCGATACTTGCTCTGGCAACAATTTGGACTTGCCTCAATTTCACTAAAATGAGCGCGTTAACAAAATTTTTGTCTTGAAATTTGAACGCCTTTCAGGCGATACATGAATACGCGGTATGCGGGTACGACTCTCCGGCGCAGCAAGAGTCAGGGGCTAAAAGGGCAACGTCGAGGCGGTTCGAGATCCCCCTCCCGCGGCCGCGTAACCTGCCCGCCCCGACCGATCGGATCGCCCGGACCAAGGGAGACGCGAGATGAAACGCATCATCGTGACGCTTGGAATGACGATGGCCCTTCTCGCCACATTGAGCCCTGCGGCAGCGAAGGAGTGGGAGCGTATCCGTATCGGGGTCGATGGCGCTTATCCACCGTTTTCACGAATCGATGAAAACGGTGTTTTGGTGGGGTTCGATGTGGATATCGCTCGCGCCTTGTGTCAAGAAATGAATGCCGAATGCACTTTTGTCCAACAAGACTGGGATGGTATCATACCTGGGCTATTAACGAGAAAATATGATGCAATTATTGCTTCAATGTACATAAGCGAAGACAGGGACCGAAAAGTCGACTTCACAGATGTATATTACAGGATGCCATTGCAATTCGCAGCTCCAAAATCCGAACATATTGAAATATCGAAGCAAGGCGTCAAAGACAAAAGGATCGGCGTTCTTCGCGCTTCCCTCGAAGACGAATTTGTGACGGACAAATTTGGCGATGTCGCCATTATCAAGCGATACAACACCCAGATGGATGCTTTTCTTGACGCTGCCGCGGGTCGTCTCGACCTCGTTCTTACGGCGCTGGCCGTGATGAGGGAGAACTTTCTGGAAACGGAGGAGGGAAAGGACTGGCAACTGGTCGGTCCTTTGTACCGCGACCCAAAGTACTTTGGGGAAGGGGCGGCTATCGCCGTGCGTGAGGAAGACGATGATTTGCAAGCCCAGTTCGACGCGGCCCTCGATGCCATTCTTGAAAACGGCACCTATCGCCGCATCCAGGACAAATACTTCGATTTCAACGTCTACGGCGAGCCCCACGGCCCCGATAGCTGACGGCCGTGACCGCCGCCGGCCGGCCCGCCTCCAGCCACCAAGGCCTCGGGCGCAAGACCGTGGACCCGGGGCCCTGACTGCACTACCGTTCGCGACGACAGCGGCGGGCCCCGAGGCCTTCGGGCCCGTCGCGCCGAGCGGAGGTGGCATGCTGCTGACCGGTTTCGAGGGATACGGCGGGCGCGGGCTGAACCCGGCCGCGGAGGTCGTCCGCGCCCTGGATGGCGAGACGATCGGCGGGGAGACGGTGACCGGCCGCATCCTCCCCGTCGACTACGAAAGGCTGGCGACGCGCATTCGCGAGCTGATCGCCGAGACGGCGCCGCGGGCGGTGATCGCCCTGGGCCTCTGGCCGGGCGAGCCGATGATCCGGCTGGAGCGGATCGCGGTGAACCTCAACGACTTCGAGATTCCCGACAACCGCGGCGCCCTGCACGGCGGCGCGATCGCCGAGGGGGTGCCGCTCGCCCTGCGATCCACGCTGCCGGTCGAGGCGATCCGGTCCCGCCTGCTGGACGCCGGCATTCCCGCGCGGCTGTCGAGCAGCGCCGGCAATTTCCTGTGCAACGCCCTGATGTTCCGCGCGCTGGAGGCGGTCGCCCAGCAGCGCCCGGAAACGGAGACGCCCTGCGGCTTCATCCACCTGCCCTACCTGCCCGAACAGGTGGCCGAGCTTTTGCGGCAGCTTCGCGAGGCCCGCGACCTGGAGCTGCATCAGCGCGCCGACCTGGCGTCGATGGCGCTGCCCACCCAGATCGCGGCGGTACGCCTGGCCATCGAGGCGACACTGCGGGACGGCGCATGACCGACACCGTGCTGGCGCTCGAGGGCGTCGAGAAGCGCTTCGGCGCCACCGTCACCGCGGCCGGGATTTCCCTGGCGCTGGCGCGCGGCGAGTTCTTCACCCTGCTGGGGCCGTCCGGCTCCGGCAAGTCCACGATCCTGCGCATGATCGCCGGGCTGGAGACGCCGGACGCCGGGCGCGTCCGCGTCGACGGCGGGGACATCACCGGCCTGCCGCCCTGGCGACGCGGACTGGCGATGGTGTTCCAGCAGTACGCCAACTTCCCGCACCTGGACGTGGCCGGCAACGTGGCCTACGGCCTGCGCCGCCAGAAGCTGCCCAGGGAACGGGTGCGCGCCCGCGTTTCGGAGCTGCTGGAGCTGGTGGGCCTGTCCGGCTTCGAGCGGCGGCGGGTGACGCAGCTCTCCGGCGGCGAGCAGCAGCGCGTCGCAATCGCCCGCGCGCTGGCGCCGCACCCGGAGATCCTGCTGCTGGACGAGCCGCTGTCGGCGCTGGACGAGAAGATCCGCCGCGAGATGCAGGGCGAGCTGCGGCGCATCCAGCAGACCACCGGCACCACCTTCGTCTACGTCACCCACGACCAGGAAGAGGCGCTGACGATGAGCGATCGCATCGCGGTGCTGAACCTGGGCCACTGCGTCCAGTGCGACGCCCCGGAGCGCATCTTCCGCCGGCCGAGGACGCGCTTCGTCGCGCGGTTCTTCCGCGGCTGCAACGTGCTGGAGGCCGCGCTCGCCCCGGCCGGGGGCGGCAGCGAGCTGCGCCTGGCAGGCCATCGCGTCGCGCTGGCGGAGCCGCATCCCGCCGGCGACACGGCCATCGCGATCCGGGGCGAGAACGTGCACCTGGGCGAGGCGGCGCGGGAGCGCGATCTGGTCCTGGAAGCGACGCTGCGGGAGGCGGTCTACCGCGGCATCTACACGGACTACCGGCTGGTGCTGGACGACGGCCAGGCGATCTCGGCCATGCTCGGCCGCGACCTCGGCCTGGTGCCCGGCAGCCGCGTGACCGCCGGCATCGACGCCCGCGACATCGTCGTGCTGGAAGAAGGGTGAGTGCCGTTCCACCGTGGCACGGACCCGCAGGTCAGGCTTCAGCCTGACATCGCTCGGATTTCGGCACGCCGAAGCGTGCCCGCCACACCGAGGCCGCCTCACCCTTCGCGCCGCGCCCGGCGGCGGTCGAGGGCGGCCAGGGCGGCGATCAGCAGCAGCGTCGCCGCGATCAGCACGGTCATCAGGGCGAAGAGGTTGGGCGACAGCCCCACCTGCTGGTACTGCGACCACATGTAGGTCTGCACGGTGTTCTGGCCGCCCTGCACCACGGCCGTGCGGATGGTCTCGTTGAACGACAGGATCAGCGAGAACACCGCCGCGCCCAGCACGCCGGGATGGATCTGCGGCAGCTCCACCTCGAAAAAGGCCTGCATCCGGTTGGCGCCGGACATATAGGCCGCCTCCAGGTACACCGGATCGAAGCCGGCCAGCACCGTCAGAATGATCAGGAAGGCGAAGGGCAGCGCCCAGATCACCTGGACCATGGTGATGGTCAGGATCGACGGCGGCAGCCCCAGCACCTGGAAGAACAGCGCCGTCGCCACGCCCATCGAGATGCCGGGCACGAACAGCGGGATCAGGATCAGCCCGATGATCGCCTTGGGCACGCGCCACACCCGCACCGCCTCGGCGGCGAGCAACGCCAGGACCGGCGTGATCAGGGCCACCAGCAGGCCCACGACGGCCGAGACCCGCGCCGCCGCCAGCAGGCGCGCGTCGGCCAGGATCGCGGCATAGTGCTGGAACCAGCCGCCGTCGGGCGACAGGCCGCTGAAGGAGTTGATCGCCGGCGGCACCAGGGGCGCGTACAGGAAGACCAGCGACACCCCGATGAACGCCCAGGCGCCCGCCGGCCCCAGCCAGACGCGCGCCCGCATCAGCCCCGCCCCATCAGCTTGCCCAGGAACAGCCGGATGTCGAAGAGGTTGTACCAGGCCCCGATCAGCACCAGCATCAGCCCCGTCGCCACCGAGGAGATCGCCCCGGCCAGCGGATAGTGCAGCACGTTCAGCGCGCTCTGGATCGCGTTGCCCAGGAGCTGATAGCCGGTGCCGCCCAGGATCAGCGACACCGCCACCTCGCCGAAGGCGCCGACGAAGCCGAAGATCGCCGCCGCGAACACGCCGGGCAGCGACAGCGGAAAGACCACCCGCCAGAAGGTGACGGCCGGCGGCTCGCCCAGCATCCAGCTCGCCTCCACCAGCCGCCGGTCGATGCCGCTCAGCGACAGCCAGATCGGGAACACCATGAACGGCATGTAGGCCGTGACCAGGCCCAGGTAGACCGCGAAGTCGGAGTACAACAGCCAGTCCACCGGAGACGACACCACGCCCAGCGCGATCAGCGCGTCGTTCACCGGGCCGTTGCGCGACAGGATGTCCGACCAGGCGAAGGTGCGGACGATGTAGTTCACCAGGAAGGGCACGGCGAAGAGGAACAGCACCGGCCGCACCAGCGCCTCGGGGAGGCGGGTCGCGACGATGTAGGCGATCGGATAGGCCAGGGCGAGCATGATCGCCGTCGCGCTGGCCGCCACCCAGAGGCTGCGCCGCAACACTTCCAGCCGCGCCCCGGAGAAGAAGTCGCCGTAGTTCTCCAGCGTGAGCGCCGGGGCCATGCCGAAGCCCTGCTTTTCCCAGAAGCTGATCGCGAAGGTGATGACCAGCGGCCCCAGGATCAGCGCCGCGATCGCGGCGAGCGGCAGTCCGAGGACCGCCGCCCGGATCAGGGTTCCGCCTCGGGTGAGCTGCATGCCGGGCTCAGGCCGCCTTGAAGCGCTGCCACTCCTCCTCGTAGACGTCGACGTGGGTGGGCCAGCGGTTCTGCCAGGTGCCGCCCTTCTCGAACTTCGCCTTCACGCCGTCGGTGATCTCGCGCACCCGCCGGGCCTCCGCCTCGCTGAACTCCTCGGGATGGCTTTCGGCATAGTCGGCGGCCAGCGGGTTGGTCATGTAGCCGCGCATCAAGGTGATCGTCGCGCCGTACCAGCCGCCCAGCATGAAGTCGAGAAGCTGGTAGGTCGCCTCCAGGTCGGCCTCGCTCATCGTGGGATTGTTCACGATGTAGGCCGCCATCGCCCACAGCAGGTAGCCCTCCTTCGGGTCGGCGTAGACCGCGTTCACGCCCTTGTCGCGGGCGACGAAGACCATCGGCTCCCAGCAGTCCATGACGTGCACCTCCTTGGAGGTCAGGAGGTTCACCGCCTGCTCGAAGCTGGACCAGATGACGCGGAACTGCCCGGCCTTCTTGTGCTCGATCAGGAAGTCGACGACCGTCTTGACCTCCTCCGGCGTCATGTCGGCCGGGTCGGCGATCCGCGCCTGGCCGGTGCGGTTCAGGAACAGCGCCGTCTTCTGGCCGGCGGTGGTGTAGTTGTCCTCGATCGACACATAGCCCTTGAACCTGCGATCGAACAGCGCGCCAAAGGAGTCGAGCGTGCCGGTCTCCTCCGGGAGGAAGGCGAAGGAGTCGCCCTGCAACACCGTCGGCACGCCGTAGACCTCGCCCGCGTGGCCGATGAACTGGAAGCCGGGCGTGCCCTTGGCCAGGTAGTCCTCGATGTAGCTGTTCTGCGCCCAGTTCGGCATCCGCCCCGTATCGAGCCGTCGGATCAGGTCGTTCTGCACCAGCGGCTCCTGCATGCCGCCGACGATGTTGATGATGTCGAAGCGCGACCGTCCGCCGCCGGCCAGAAGCTGGTTGACCACGGCCGACGGGGCGTTGCCCATCGAGACGACGTCGACCTCGTGCCCGGTCGCCTGGGTGAACTTGCTCCAGTCGCCGGTGTCGCCGACGCCGATGTCGGCCAGCGTCACCGTCGTCGCGGCCCGCGCGGCCCGCGGCCACCACGGCGCGACGGCCAGCACGGCGGCGCCCGCCCCCGCCGCCTGAAGAAGTCGACGGCGTGTCGCGGATAAGTTGCGGTTTGCCTTCATCCCTGGCCCCCTGTCGGTTTTCGTATGCTGTAGATAATGGAAACCCAAGGGCATCCTAATGGAAACGCAATGACCGGCAAAGCCGGCACGGCGCCAGCACGGCGCATTTTGGCGAACGCGGGTCGGGCGGGTGGCGCCGGGCCTGTTCTCACGCGCGCGGCGACCAGGGTTCTGTCGAAAATTGTCTCTTGAAGCCTAAGCCCTAAAGATCGGCCTGGCGAAGAAGCGTCTCGGCGGCCGTCTTGGCGTGAGCGGCGGCCGTCTTTTCGCCCGCCACGTAGCGCATGACGATGGCGCCCTCCATCAGCAGCATCACACCGTGAGCGAGCTGTTCCGGATCGGCCGCGCCCGCCGCCTCGGCAAGCTCCCGGACGTGGCGCAGCATCAGGTTCTTGTGTTCGGCGGCTGTCCGATGGACGGGGTCGTCGGGGTCGGCGAACTCGGCCGATGCGTTGATGAACATGCAGCCGGAAAAGCTCTTGCTGGCAAACCACTCCTCAAGCGCGTCGAAGATGGCGAGCAGCCGGGCCCTCGGCGTGTCGGCCCGGCGCTCCACGGCGCGCGCGAACCAGTTCCGGAACCGCTCGTCGCGCCGTCGCAGGGCGGCGAGGATCAGGTCGTCCTTCGACTTGAAGTGCTTGTAGAGGGTCATGCGGGCCACGCCCGATTCCGCGATGATGCGGTCGACGCCGGTGGCGTGGAAGCCGTGCCGGTAGAACACCTCCAGCGCCGTATCGATCAGGTGCTCGCGCTTGGCCGATGTCATGGTCGCCTTTCGCCGGGATATGTGGAACGTTCCCTACATTATCTGCATGCCTTGAGGTTTGCGTTCAAGGCCCTGTTTCCCGTCGCTGAATGCGTGTCCCGGCCGTCTGTCGGCGCCTGGTCGCTGGTATGTCGGGCAAATAAGTGGTTGACAATATAGACGGATCGGTCTATCTGTTATTCAACGTCTTGGCGGCCCGGCGATGCCTCCGCCGCCGACCGGTCCACGCTATCACGAAAGGAAAACGCCATGATCTGGAGCGGCGACCCCCAATTCCGGACCTACGAACAGCGGGCGCGGCAGGCGCGGGCCCAGGCGTTCGCCGACACCCTCGCCGCCGCCCGGCGCGCCCTGGCGAGCGTCGCGGCGCGGCCCGCACTGGGCCGGCGGCGCCTCGCCCGCGGCTGCCCGAGCTTGTGAACCGCGCCTCGATGAGCGCGGCGGCCACGAACACGGCCGTGGGGCTCGCAAGCCTCCGGCGCCTGCCCCGATCCGGGGCACGGCCGGGCAGGCGGGCCCGCGGCCGCCCCAAGGCGACACGGAGAGATTCCCGATGACCCGACCCGTGAGCGACGTGGCCTTCACGCCCGCCGTCAAGCGCCTGCAGGCGCGCAAGGGCTCCCGCGAGGCCTATGCCCGGATGGAGCAGAAGGGCGGCTGGCGGGACACCGTCACCGAGGAGCTGGCGGCCTTCATCGCGGCCCGCGACTTCTTCTACCTCGCCACCGCGAGCGCCGACGGCCAGCCCTATGTCCAGCACCGGGGCGGCCGGCCAGGGTTCCTCAAGGTGCTGGACGGACGGACCCTCGCCTTCGCCGACTTCCGCGGCAACCGGCAGTACATCACCGCGGGCAATCTCAGCGAGAACGACAAGGCCTTCATCTTCCTGATGGACTACGCGAACCAGCGTCGCATCAAGATCTGGGGCCGCGCCAGCGTCGTGGAGGACGACGCCGAGCTGCTCGCCCGGCTGACCGGACCCGACGACGCCGCCCGGCCCGAGCAGGCCATCGTCTTCGAGGTGGCGGCCTGGGACATCAACTGCCCGCGGCACATCGTCCCGCGCTACACCGAGGCGGAGATCGAGGCGGCGACCGCCCCGCTGCACCGGCGAATCGCCGAGCTTGAGGCCGCCCTGGCCCAGGCCGGGCACAACCGCCGAGCGCACCCCGAAAGCAAGGAGCGGCCCTCATGAACGCCAAGCCCCCCGTCCCGCCGTTCACGCAGGAAACCGCGGTCCAGAAGGTCCGCATGGCCGAGGACGCCTGGAACACCCGCGATCCCGAGCGTGTCGTCCTCGCCTACACGCCGGACAGCCGCTGGCGCAACCGCGCCGAGTTCCCCGTCGGCCGGGAAGAGATCGCCGCCTTCCTGAGACGCAAGTGGACGCGCGAGCTCGACTACCGTCTGATCAAGGAACTCTGGACCTTCGGCGCGGAGCGCATCGCCGTGCGCTTCGCCTACGAATTCCGCGACGACGCCGGCCAGTGGTTCCGCGCCTACGGCAACGAGAACTGGGAGTTCGACGAGAACGGCCTGATGCGCCGGCGCCTGGCCAGCATCAACGACCTGCCGATCGCCGCGTCGGAACGCAAGTTCCACTGGCCGCTCGGCCCCCGTCCTCCGGAGCATCCGGGTCTGTCCGATCTCGGCCTGTAGTCCGATTGCCGGGCATGCCAGGCGCCGAGTTTGACGGTGAACTGGACGCGCATCTCGCCATTGTTTATCCCTGCGTGGTTGTCGTGCTCCATCCGAACATGCGGGAGGACCCTGCCCCAGGACCCTGCCCCGCCCCGAGTCCCCCATCCGCACGGTCGGCTTTGTCGGTCTGGGCAACGTCGGCGGCAAGCTGGCAAGCAGCCTGCTGCGCGCCGGCTACGATCTGGTCGTGCGCGATCTCGACCCGGCGGCCGTGCAACGCCCGCTCGATCGGGGCGCGCGCTGGGCCGAGACCGACCGCGCGCTGGCCGAGGCCAGCGACGTGGTCATCACCTGTCTGCCCGCGCCGGCGATCAGCGCCGAGGTCATGGAAGCCCCGGACGGCGTCCTGGCCGGGCTGGGACCGGACAGCATCTGGCTGGAGATGGGCACCACGCACGCCGAGGAGAGGAAGTGTTGCGCCTGGGCGCGGCGGTGCGCGAGCGCGGCGCCGGCGTGCTGGACGCGCCGGTCTCCGGCGGCTGCCATCGGGCGGCGACGGGCAACATCTCGATCTTCGCCGGCGGCGAGCGGGCGACCTTCGAACGCGCGCTACCGCTGCTGACGGTCCTGGGCCGGCGCATCCTGCACACCGGTCCGCTGGGCTCGGCCTCGTCGATCAAGGTGGTGACCAATTACCTGGCCTCGGCCCACCTGGTCGCGCTGGGCGAGGCGCTGACCACGGCCAGACGGGCGGGCATGGATCCCCGCGTCGCCTTCGAGGCGATCAGGATGTCTTCCGGCAATTCCTTCGTGAACGAGACCGAGACGCAGGTCATCCTGAACGGCAGCTACAACATCAATTTCACCATGGACCTGGTGATGAAGGACGCCGGCGTGTCCCTGGACCTCGCCGAGCGCGGCGGCGTCCCGGTCGGGCTGGCGCCGCTGGTTCACGAAATCTTCCGCGACGGGCAGGCGCGTTATGGCGCGCGGGCCTGGTCGTCGATGATCGTCAAGCGGCTGGAGGAGGCCTGCGGCTGCGACCTGCGGGCCGCGGGCTATCCGGCGGAACTGGTCGACGACGAGCCGGATCGTGGCCAGGGCCGCCAAACAACGCCGCCCAACCAAAGGCCGTATACATGAGCGCTCGCCAAAGGCCCAGCTCCGATCATCCTTGCAAAACCGGGAAGGTCCATACATGAGGACCCTCCAGATGTACGATTTCATTCGTCGCGCGGTATCATCCCTCGACAAGCCCAGGATGAGACTTCGACAAGCTCGGGATGAGGGTGACCACACGAGGGTTCGGTCCTCATTCTGAGTCTGGACCTCGTCTTGAGCACAGCGCCCCTCATCCTGAGCCTGTCGGAGGATGAGGGCCGCGCCTTGCCGTGGAAAGACCCCGTCCGGCCTCAGCCTTTGGAAGCGATCTGGTCGGCCTTGTCGACCAGCGCCTGCGCCTGGCGGATCGAGGCGATGTCGATCAGCCTGCCGTCCAGGGTGACCGCGCCCTTGCCCTCCTTCTGGGCCTGCTCCATCGCCTCCAGGATGCGCCGCGCCTGGGCGACGTCCTTCTCCGAGGGCGTGTTGATCTCGTTGGCGAGGTCGACCTGCGAGGGGTGGATCGCCCACTTGCCCTCGCAGCCCAGCACCGAGGCGCGGTTCGCCTGCGCCTTGTAGCCCTCGGGGTCCTGCACGTCGCCGAACGGCCCGTCGATCGGGCGCAGGCCGTTGGCGCGCGCGGCCACCACCATGCGGGCGATGGCGTAGTGCCACATGTCGCCCCAGTGGTAGGCGCGGCTGCCATCGTCCAGGGTGTCGGTCAGCACGCCGTAGGCCGGGTTCGGGCCGCCGATGGTGGTGATCCGCATCTTGGTGGAGGCGGCGTAGTCCGCCACGCCGAAGTGCAGGCTCTCGTTGCGCGGGCTGGCGGCGGCGATCTCGTTGACGTTGGCCATGCCCAGCGCCGTCTCGATGAGCATCTCGAAGCCGATGCGCTTCTTGCGGTTCATCGCCTGCTCGACCTGGGTGACCAGCATGTCGACGGCGTAGATGTCGGCCGCCGTGCCCACCTTCGGGATCATGATGAGGTCAAGGCGCTCGCCGGTCTGCTCCAGCACGTCCACTACATCGCGGTACATGTAGTGGGTGTCGAGGCCGTTGATGCGCAGAGAGACGGTCTTGTCGCCCCAGTCGATGTCGTTCAGGGCCGCGATGATGTTCTTGCGCGCCTGCGCCTTGTCGTCGGGCGCCACCGCGTCCTCCAGGTCGAGGAAGACGATATCGGCGTTGGAGGTCGCGGCCTTTTCCAGGAACTTGGCGTTGCTGCCCGGCACCGCCAGCTCGCTGCGGTTCAGACGCGCCGGCGCCTGCTGCACGATCTTGAAGCTCATAATCCCTCCCCTCTGTCAGGGTGCGTTCGATGGGAAAGCAGGATCGGTCCGCGTTCGGCGAACCGAAGCGGCCGGAAGCCTGACGCGTCCGCGCCGCTTTTTCAAGCTGCGCCGCCGCCCAGCCCCTCCAGGCCCCGCGCCAGCGGATGATGCTCCGAGACCAGGGTCTTGAGGCGCTCGTCGAGCACGTGCGTGTAGATCTGCGTCGTCGAGATGTCGGCGTGGCCCAGCATCTGCTGCACAGAGCGCAGGTCGGCCCCGTGCGCGAGCAGGTGGGTGGCGAAGGCATGGCGCAGCACATGCGGCGAGACCTTGGCCGGGTCCAGCCCCGCATCCATCGCGAGCTGCTTCAGGAGCTGGCCCACGCGGTCGCGGGTCAGATGGCCCGATTTCGAGCGCGTCGAGGGAAACAGCCAGGCCTGCCGGACATTGGCGGCCACGAAGGTCTTGCGCACCGCCAGATAGGCCGCCAGCGCCGCGCGCGCCGGCTCGCCCAGCGGCACCATGCGCTCGCGCCCGCCCTTGCCCCGGACGGTCAGCAGGCGGGCGTCGCGCTTCGCGGCGCCGAGCGGCAGCGCCACCAGCTCGCTCACCCGCAGGCCGGTGGCGTAGAGCACCTCCAGCAGGGCCGTCAGCCGCAGCCCGGCCGGGCTGTCGTCCTGCCGCGCGGTGGCCAGCAGGCGGTCGACCTCCGGCTCCGTGAGGATCTTCGGCAGCGGCCGGCCCCGGCGCGGCGCGTCCAGCGGGTCGGTCGGGTCGTCGGCGCGAAAGCCCTCGGAGAACAGGAAGCGGTAGAACTGCCGCAGCGCCGACAGCCGCCGCGCGGCGGTGCGCGGGGACAGCCCGGAGTCCGCGATCGCCTTGAGATACCCGCGCAGCGCCGCCGCGTCGGCGTCGCGCAGGCCGCCGCCGTGGGCGCGCAGGTGCCCCGCCAGGTCCTCCAGGTCGCGGCGATAGGCCTCCAGCGTGTTGCGCGCCGCCCCGCGCTCGCCGGCCAGCATTTCCAGAAAGCGCTCCAGGATGTCGCGATCGGCGGTCATGGCGCGGCGCCGGCTCCCGGTCTCGTCCCGACGAGTCGACCAAATCGCAAGCCCGGCTGGTTCCCATGCTTCGACGGGCTCATGCTTGACGCCTGCGCGCCAGCTGCGTGTCCGACAGGCTCATGCTTCGACAAGCTCAGCATGAGGGGATTCGCTTGGATATGCGTATTGTGCTCCCTCATCCTGAGCTTGTCGAAGCCTCATCCTGAGCTTGTCGAAGCCTCATCCTGAGCTTGTCGAAGGATGAGAGTCACGAGGCCTATCCCGCCCCTCAGATCCCGTTGACGAGTGCCGCCTCAACTGCCAGTCGCCGCGCCTCCGCCTCCAGGCCGACCTGAGACAGCGCCGCCAGCGCCGTGCCCAGGAGCATCGGGTGGCACGCCCCCAGCCCGCTCTCCCCCAGCGTGACCAGGGCGAGCAGCACGACCTCGCCGACCCGGCCGGCCTCGCCCGCCTCGCGCAGGGCGTAGACGCGGGCCGCCGCCGGCATCGGGCGCGCCGGCAGGGGGGCGTCGGCCGCGATCTCGATCCAGACGCGCTCGTCGCGCTCGCCCAGCGCCTGGAAGGCCGCGCGCAGCAGGCTTTCGCGCCGGGCGACCTCGGGTTCCGGCGCGGCGTGGGCGGAGCGCCAGGCGGCCAGTCCGCCGTTCACCGGCACCTCCGCGGCGCCGGACAGCCGGGCATAGGGCCACAGCGCCGTCACCGCCGCCGCGGCCTCCGGATTGATGATGGATTCCTCCTGCGCCATCGTCAGCCAGCGGTCGGCGGCTTCCCGCCGGTCCGCGGCGTAGAGGGCGCGGCCGGCCAGGGCGGCGAAGCCGGCCAACCCCGCGCGCGGCTCCACATTGACAAGGAAGGGCGCCGCCACGCGGCTCATGGCGAGGTACAGCCGGGGCGGCGTCGCCTCGAACAGCCGGCGCAGCCCGTCCACCCGCTCGGCCTGGGTCGCGGCCTGGCGGACCGCCTGATACAGGCCGGCCCGCGCGAGCGCGTCCGGCGCGCCGTCCGGGTCCGTGGCCGCGTCCCCGGCCTCGTGCGCCATGTAGAGAGACCGGAGCTTTTCCGGAGGCAGCGCGCCGCGGCTGGCGGCGAGCTCGGCGGCGCGCAGGCGCTGCGGCAGCGGTGCGGACCCGTCCTCGGCCAGCGCGAGCGCCACCGCCATGCCGCCGCTTCTCCAGGCGCCCTCGGGCGGCGCCGCGCCGCCGGCAAGCAGCAAGGCGACGGACAGCGGCTCCAGCGTTTCCAGGTCGAGGCTGTCGGCGTTGCCGGCGTCGAGGGCGTCGAAGACGCGCAGGAAACCGGAGCCGTCGGCGCCGCCGGTCTCGCGCAGCAGCGTGGCGGTCAGGCTCGCCTGCTGGCGCGCGTCCGTCGCCACCTGGCACACGGCCAGCGCCTTCTCCCAGTATCGGGCCTGGGAGTTTTCCAGCGCACGCTGGACCACCTGGCAGGCCTGTTGCGTGCGGCCCGTGAGGAACAGCGCCTCGGCCCGGCGCCGGGACAGCGCGTCGTCGTGGAAGCGGCGCGGCACGACCCGAAGCAGCTCCGCCAGCCCCGCCATCTCGCCCAGGGCCGCCAGGCGCCCGGCTCGCAGGTTCAAGAGGCTGCCCTTGCGGCTGTCGCTGGCCTGGCGGCGCGCGGGCGGGGCCGAACTGGACAGCAGCAGGCGACGCGCCAGCCCGCGCAGCGTGGGCGAGGCCAGGGTCCCCGAAATGTGCGGCAGCAGCGCCTCCACGACGTGCCGCGGCGTGCCGGCCCACATTTCCGGCCCCAGGCCGTCGGCGCCGGGGTCGAGGATGCCGATGGTCTCGGGGTTCAGCTCTTCCAGCCGGTCGACCTCGATCCCCTCCACGCCGGCGCCGGGCAGTTCGCGGTCGGAGGAGTCCTCGGCGGGTGTCGACCGATTCGTCGCCGCGCCGCCGGTGTCCGGCGCCTCGGATTCGGGCGGGGCGAGTTGCAGCGGCTGACCGACCTGGGCGGCGGCCTCGCGCGGGGCGACGGCGCCGAAAAGCAGCAGCAGGACGGCACCCAGAAGCGGTCCGGGGATGCGGCGCGGCCTATTCCTTGAGCCGGTCATTCGGTATGACCTTCTCGACCTTTGTGGTCGGCGCCGGGATTTCCCACATCAGAAGGAACGCGCCACCGGCGGCAATGGCGCCAATGAACAGAAGCACGAGAAAGAAGCTGAAACGTCCCATCGATCGCCCGTTGTCGCGTCGCTTTCACGAAATGGCGGCGGCGCCCGATGCCGGGCGGGCCCGGAGTCGCCACGCACTTGCGTCGCAGGCGCTGCACTGTGGTAGGTTTCGAATATGGCGAATTCGCGGCAACCCCGCGTCCGCGGGGACGGCCGCGCTGGCCGCGGCCGGATATTGCGCAACCGTTGGGAAGCAGATGTCGGACGACGAGCAATCCTTCACGCCGCCGCGCAGCATCGTGCTGGTCGGCCTCATGGGCGCCGGCAAGACCTGCATCGGCAAGCGCCTGGCCGCGCAGTGGGGCCTTGATTTCGTGGATGCCGACAGCGAGGTCGAGCAGGCCGCCGGCATGACCATCCCCGAAATCTTCGAGGTCTGCGGCGAGGCGGCGTTCCGCGACGGCGAGCGCCGGGTCATCCGGCGACTGCTGGCGCGCCCGCCGCACGTGCTGGCGACCGGCGGCGGCGCCTTCATGAACGCCGAGACGCGCGCGCTCATCAAGGCGCGGGCCATCTCGGTCTGGCTGCGCGCCGACCTCGACCTGCTGGTGCGGCGCACCGCGCGGCGCAACAACCGGCCGCTGCTGCGGCGCGGCGACCCGCGCCGGATCCTGGAAGAGCTGATCGCCGAGCGCTATCCCGTCTATGCCGAGGCCGACGTCACGGTGGACAGCGCCGACGGGCCGCCGCAGATCACGGTCGACAACGTGGCCGCGGCCGTGCGCGCCTATCTGCGAACGCACGACGTCGGGCCGCCGCCCCGCGAGCCGGAGGCCGAGGGGGAGGTGACGCTGGACTGCCGTGGGCGCGAGACGGACAAGGAAACGACCCCGTGAGCGAAATCGAGAGCCTGCGCGTCGAGCTGGGCGCGCGCAGCTACGACATCCGGGTGGGGCCGGGCCTGCTGGCGCGCGCCGGCGAGCTGATGCGCCCGGTCCTGCGCCATGGGCGCGTCTTCGTGGTGTGCGACGAGACGGTGGCCGGACTGCACCTGGCCGGGCTGCAACGGGCCCTGGACGCGGCGGGCATCGCGCACGAGGCCTTCGTGCTGCCGCCCGGCGAGGGCACCAAGGACTTCGCCCACCTGGAGCGCCTGGTCGACCACCTGCTGGCGAAGCGGATCGAGCGCCGCGACGCCCTGGTCGCCCTGGGCGGCGGCGTGATCGGCGACCTCGCGGGCTTCGCGGCCGCGGTCACGCTGCGCGGCATCGACTTCATCCAGATCCCCACCACGCTGCTGGCGCAGGTGGACAGCTCGGTGGGCGGCAAGACCGGCATCAACAGCGCGCACGGCAAGAACCTGATCGGCGCCTTCCACCAGCCGCGCCTGGTGCTGGCCGACACCGAGGTGCTGGACACCCTGCCCCGCCGCGAGCTGCTGGCGGGCTATGCCGAGGTGGCGAAGTACGGCTGCATCAACGACCCGGCCTTCTTCGCCTGGCTGGAAACCCACGGCCTGGACGCCATCGAGGGCGATCCGGCCAAGCGCCGCCACGCGGTGCTCACCTCCTGCCGGCGCAAGGCGGAGATCGTCGCCGCCGACGAGCGCGAATCGAGCGGCGCCCGTGCCCTGCTGAACCTCGGCCACACCTTCGGCCACGCGCTGGAGGCGGAGTGCGGGTACAGCGGCACGCTGCTGCACGGCGAGGCGGTCGCCATCGGCATGGTGATGGCCGCCGACCTCTCGGTCGAGCTGGGTCTTTGCCCGGACGAGGACGCGACGCGCATCCGCAACCACCTGGCGGCGGTGGGCCTGCCCACCGGCCTGGACCACTTCGTCGGCCGGGTGTGGTCGCCCGCCCGCCTGCTGGAGCACATGAGCCGCGACAAGAAGGTGCAGGACGGCCGCGTGACCTTTGTACTTCTGCATGGAATCGGCGAGGCCTTCCTCAGCAAGGACGTCGATCCGGCGGCGGTCGAGGCCCTCCTGACCAGCGCCGCGGCGGCGTGAGGCGACGCGCCGCCGGGCCGGCATCCCCGCCTTCCCCAAGGCAGCAACGAGCATTCGGACATCATGGAGACCGACATCCTCCTTTCGATCCTGGCCATCGCGCTGCTGCTGGTGGCCTCGGGCTTCTTCTCGGGCTCCGAGACGGCGCTGACCGGCGCCTCGCGCCCGCGCATGCACGCCCTGGAGCAGCAGGGCCACCGCTCGGCGGCCACGGTCAACCGGCTGTGGCAGCGCAAGGAGCACCTGATCGGCGCCATCCTGCTGGGCAACAACCTGGTCAACATCATGGCCTCGGCGATCGCCACGGCGGTGCTGATCCGCCTGGTGGGCGAGGCCGGCACCTTCTACGCCACCATCATCATGACGCTACTGGTGCTGATCTTTTCCGAGGTGCTGCCCAAGACCTACGCCATCCACCACGCCGAGCGCATGGCCTTGGCCGTGGCGCCGGTGATGCGGATCATCGTCGTCATCTTCGGACCCGTCACGCACGCGATCTATGTCTTCGTGCGCACGACGCTGAAGCTGGTCGGCGTGGACATCGGCGCGCCGCTGGGCTCGCAGCAGACCGAGGAGGAGCTGCGCGGCGCCATCGACCTGCACGCCGGCGGCAGCGAGGAGGTGCGCCAGGAGCGGCTGATGCTGCGCTCCATCCTCGACCTGGGCGATGTCGAGGTCGGCGAGATCATGACCCACCGCAAGAACGTGGTGGCGCTGAACGTCGAGCTGTCGCCGGACGAGCTGATCCGAGAGGTGCTGGACACGCCCTACACGCGGATTCCGCTGTGGCGGGGGTCGCCGGACAACATCGTCGGCGTATTGCACGTGAAGAAGCTGTTCCAGGCGGTAAAGGCCGCCGGCGGCGACACCAGCAACCTGGACGTGGCCAGCCTGGCCGCGCCGCCCTGGTTCATCCCGGATTCGACCGACCTGCTCAGCCAGCTCCAGATGTTCCGCCGGCGCCACGAGCACTTCGCCATCGTGGTCGACGAGTACGGCGAGGTGCTGGGCATCGTCACCCTGGAGGACATCCTGGAGGAGATCGTCGGCGAGATCGCCGACGAGCACGACATCGAGATCGAGGGCGTCAAGCCCCTGAAGGAGGGCTCCCTGATCGTCGAGGGCACGGTGACGATCCGCGACCTGAACCGGCAGTTCGAATGGCGGCTGCCGGACGAGGAGGCCTCCACCATCGCCGGCCTGGTGCTTCACGAGGCGCGGCGCATCCCGGAAATCGGGCAGGTGTTCGTCTTCCACGGCTTCCGCTTCGAGATCCTGGGCCGCCAGCGCAACCAGATCACCTCGCTGAAGGTGACGCCGCCGGACCAGGACGAAGCCGCGGGCGAGGGGAAGGAGGCCGTGCAGGGCTGACGCGTCGCCCGCGCCTTGTTTCACAGCCGCGTGGCGGCTATTTTGTGCGTCGCGGTATCCACGGATCCGAGGTTTTCAGCGGCATGCCCCTATCGCCCCCGGTCGCGCGCGAGCCGATGCATCACCGCCGGTACGACTTTCGCGGCTATGCCCGCGAGGACGGCCTGTGGGACATCGAGGGCCGCATCGTCGACACCAAGGACTACCCCTTCCACAACCGGGATCGCGGCGAGATCCGGCCCGGCGAGCCCCTGCACGACATGGAGGTGCGGCTCACGGTGGACGAGGACTTCGTGGTGCGCGGGGTCGAGGCCGCGACCAATGCCGGCCCCTATCACATCTGCCCGGCCATCGGCCCGAACTACAAGAAGCTGATCGGCAAGCGCATCGGCGCGGGCTGGCGGCGGACGCTGAAGGACGCGATGGGCGGGGTCGAGGGGTGCACCCACATCACCGAGATGCTGGGCGCGATGGCGACGGTGGCCTTCCAGACGATGTATCCCACGCTGGCGCGCAGGAACAAGCTGCCGGGCGCCGTGGCCGGCCGGCGACCCGCCCTGATCGATAGCTGCCACGCCTTTCGCAGCGACGGCCCCATCGTGCGCCGCGAATGGCCGGAGCACTACACCGGAGGCGACCGGGACCCAGGGGCCTCCGACACCCGCGAGAGCGAGGCGGCGGAATAGCGTCGACGGCGCTCATCAAGCCCCCGACATGCGGGGCCGGTCGGACCCGCCCCGACCCCGCTGCCCGCCGCCGGCCTGGAACAGCACGCCGTGTCCGGCGTTGGCGTGCCCGCGCTCGGTCGCGGCGTTGCGGAAGTAGCTGAACACGAAGATGCGCACGTTCGACGTCAGCCCGGCCTCGCCGCGCTGGCGGTCGACGCGGGCCACCACCTCGTTGATCGTGGTGTGCTCCCGCTGCGCGATCTCCGCCAGCCCCTCCCAGATCTCCGGCTCCAGCCGCAGGCTGGTCCGCCGGCCGTTCACCGTGACGTTGCGGCTGACCAGACGACTCCGCTCGTCCTCGATGGTCCCTTTCATCTTGGCTAACACGCCCCGAAGAATCACAACTTTCAGTCGCCACTTCACGCCAAAGTATGCATTCTCTCGGAAAATGCAACCATAAAAAGATTGTCTCTGCAGCTCGAACGCGCAAAGCGTGTATATCGGCGCGGTCCGGCGCCGGTCGCCGCCGCTGTGCGATGCCCCGGCCGGCCCGAGGCGGTCAGGATTTCGCGTCCTCGGCGGGGGTCAGCGTCGTGAGCTGCAGGGCGTGGATTCGCTCGGCAAGCTCCTCGGCGAGGATGTCGTGGACCATGCGCTGGCGCGCGACGCGGCTTTTGCCCTCGAACGCGGGGGCGACGACGGTGACGCGGAAATGGGTCTCGCCGCCCGGCCGCCAGCCGGCGTGGCCGCGGTGCTTTTCCGAATCGTCGCGAATTTCCAGCCGGCTGGGCGCCAGGCCCTGGCGCAGCTTCGTCTCGATCCGTTCGGCCATGCGCATGGCTGGCATCCGGCCCTGTCGGTTGCGGCTGCAAGGAAAGCTGCTAGCTTCCGGCCACCGCGTCAAGCAGCCGGGAAGCAAAGCGGATGAGCGACACGGGACGGCAGGCCGTCGGCGGCCGCCCCGGGGCGACCAGCGCCCGCGGCGCCTATGTCCTGCTGGCCAGCGTGGTCGTCCTCTGGGGCGCCAACTGGCCGATGATGAAGATCGCGCTGAGCCAGATCCCGCCGATGTGGTTCGCGGTCGCGCGGCTGACGCTGGGCGCCGCGACGCTGTTCGCGGTGCTGGCCGCCACGGGGCGTCTGACCCTCCCGACCCGGCGGGACCTGCCGGTGATCGTGTCGGTCGGGCTGCTGCAGATGGTGGCCTTCATGACCTGCGTGAACTTCGCGCTGCTGGAGGTCGACGCCGGGCGCGCCGCCATCCTCGCGTACACGACGCCGCTGTGGGTCACGCCGGTGGCCGTGCTGCTGCTGGGCGAGCGCATCGACGCCCGGAAGGCCGTCGGCCTGGCGCTGGGCCTGTTCGGCGTGGCGGTGTTGTTCAACCCCCTCGGCTTCGACTGGAGCGACCGAGCGGTGGTGCGGGGCAACGGCCTGCTGATGCTGGCCGCGCTGTGCTGGGCCGGGGCGATCCTGCACACGCGCGTGCACGTCTGGGCCGCCTCGCCGCTGCAGCTCGCGCCCTGGCAGATGGCCCTGGCCGCGCCGATCCTGATCGCCCTGGCCTGGCGGTTCGAGGGGGGTGCCGAGATCGTCTGGTCGCCGGGCTTGATCGCCATCCTGGCCTACAACGGCCCGATCGCCACGGCCTTCTGCTTCTGGGCCGTGGTGACGGTGCAGCGCAGCCTGCCGACGATTTCCACCACCCTGGGGCTGCTGGGCGTGCCCACGACGGGCATGCTTTCGGCCGCCGTCTTCCTGGGCGAACCCCTGAGCCTGACGCGCCTGGGCGGCTTCGCCCTGATCCTGGGCGGCATGGCCCTGGTCAACCTGACCGAGGTCGCGCGCGCC
>CAZLNO010000041.1:25691-30068 GCA_964561005.1 uncultured Rhodovibrionaceae bacterium
GCCCGCCCGCGCGCTTGTCAGCCGCGCGACCCGATCCCATACTCCCAGGGCCATGGCACGTGTGGAACCGGAAGCGCTGTCGCGCCCCTTCGAGCGGACCTGCCGGCGGACCCGGCCGGAAACGCGCGTCTGCGACCATCCCGGCTGCACCGAGGAAGGCCAGTACCGCGCGCCCCGCGCGCGCGATCGGCTGGACGAATACTACTGGTTCTGCCTGGCGCACGTGCGCGATTACAACCGCGCCTGGGACTACTTCGCCGGCATGAGCGAGGCCGAGATCGAGGCCGAGCGCCGTCGCGATTCGACCTGGCAACGACCGTCCTGGCGCATCGGCAGCCTGGGCGGCGGCTTTCGCGCCGGGCCGCACGGCTTTCGCGACGACTTCGGCTTCTTCTCGGAGGAGCAGGAGGACGCCGCGCACACCCGCCGCGCCTGGGAGGAAAACCGGCGCCGCGAGGCCAACGGCCAGCGCCAGGCCACGCCGGAAGCCCGCGCCCTGGCGACCCTCGACCTGGAGCCGCCGGTGAGCTTCGACGCCATCAAGGCGCGCTATAAATACCTGGTCAAGCGCCTGCATCCCGACGCCAACGGTGGCGACACGTCGCAGGAAGACAAGCTGAAGGACATCAACCAGGCCTATGCCACGCTGCGGGCCGCCTATGCGCGCTGAGCGACGGGGGGTCCCGGCGCGGGCCTACCAAGAGCCCGCCCGCGGCCTTACATCGAAGGCAGCCCGGAACGGCGCGGCGCGGGCGCGGAAGGCGCGCGCCGCAGTGCAGGAAAGACGACGGAAAGGACCGTGATGGCTCTCGAAACGACGAACGGAGAGGCGGCGCCCACCCCCAGCGAAGGGCCCGACATCTCGATCTCGGTTCGCCAGACCTTCGGGATCGACTCCGACATGCAGGTGCCGGCCTTCAGCCAGCCCAGCGAGCACGTGCCGGAGCAGGACGACACCTACCGCTTCGACCGCGACACCACGCTGGCGATCCTGGCGGGCTTCGCCTACAACCGGCGCCTCCTGATCCAGGGCTACCACGGCACCGGCAAGTCCACCCACATCGAGCAGGTGGCCGCGCGGCTGAACTGGCCGTGCATCCGCATCAACCTGGACAGCCACATCTCGCGCATCGACCTGATCGGCAAGGACGCCATCGTCCTGCGCGACGGCCAGCAGGTGACGGAGTTCCGCGAGGGCCTGCTGCCCTGGGCGCTGCGCCACCCCACGGCGCTGGTGTTCGACGAGTACGACGCCGGCCGCCCGGACGTGATGTTCGTCATCCAGCGCGTGCTGGAGGTCGAGGGCAAGCTGACCCTGCTGGACCAGAACAAGGTCATCCATCCGCACCCGGCCTTCCGCCTGTTCGCCACCGCCAACACCGTCGGCCTGGGCGACACCACCGGGTTGTACCACGGCACGCAGCAGATCAACCAGGGCCAGATGGACCGCTGGAACATCGTGGCCACGCTGAACTACCTGCCGCACGACGAGGAAGTGGCGATCGTGCTGCAGAAGATGCCGCGGTACGACACCAAGGAGGGCCGCGAGAAGGTCTCCGCCATGGTCACCCTCGCCGACCTGACGCGCAGCGGCTTCATCAACGGCGACATCTCCACGGTGATGAGCCCGCGCACCGTGCTGACCTGGGCGGAGAACGCGGCGATCTTCAACGACGTCGGCTTCGCCTTCCGGCTCAGCTTCCTGAACAAGTGCGACGAGCTGGAGCGCCCGGTGGTGGCGGAGTACTACCAGCGCTGCTTCGGCACGGAGCTGCCCGAGACCGGCGTGAAGGCGACGCTGGTGTGATACCGATCGGCCGTTGAACTCGCACGCCCGAATCGATGTCATGCTTCGACAAGCTCAGCATGAGGACGTCTTTTCGAGCCCGTCGAAGGGTCTCGTCTTGAGCCCGCTGAACAACCTCATCCCGAGCCCGTCGAAGGATGAGCGCGACAACCTCATCCTGAGCCCGTCGAAGGATGAGGCCAGCGACTCGAGTCAAACGCTCACAAGGACGAGGCGCCGGCGAACCGGCGAGGACGCATGAGCGACGGCCAGGACTCCCCGATCGAGCGCTTCAAGCGGGCCACCGCCGCGACGATGCGCGCGATCGCCGAGCGCGACGACCTGACGGCCAACTTCGCGGCCAAGCAGCCGCAGCACTCCGGCACCGAGGCGCGGCTGCCCCTGCCCGGCCGCGAGCTGAGCGTCCAGGACGCCGCCCGCGTGCGCGGCGAGGCGGACTCCTTCGCCGTGCGCCACCGCTATCACGACCAGAAGCTGCACGCCGCCCAGAGGCCCGGCAACCAGGCCGCCCGCGAGATCTTCGATTCCGTGGAGCAGGCCCGCTGCGAGGCGCTGGGCAGCCGCCGCATGGCCGGGCTGTCGGCCAACATCGACGCCGCGCTGGAGGAGCGTTATCGCGCGCGCGGCTATTCCCGCATCCAGCACCGCGAGGACGTGCCGCTGTCCGAGGTCATGCGCGTCATGGCGCGCGAGACCATGACCGGCCATCCGCCGCCGCCCGCCGCCAAGGCGATGCTGGATGCCTGGCGCCCGACCCTCGACGCCGAGGTGCTGCGCGACCTGGAGGAACTGGCCGCCCAGGCCGGCGACCAGCGCGCCTATGCGAAGACGGTGCGGCGCATGCTGCGCCACCTCGACCTCGACGTCGCCGAGGATGAGGACGAGAGCCCCGGCGAGGAGGCCGAGGACGCCGAGGCGCGGCAGAACGAGGACCAGGACGAACAGTCCGAAAGTCAGGGCGGCGAGCAGGACTCCGGCGAGACCACCGCCGCCATGGCCGGCGAGGCCGGCGAGGAGGGCGACAGCGCCGGCGGCGAGGAGCAGGACGGCGAGAGCGAGGGCCAGGTCGTCTCCGGCGCCGGCTCGGAGGAGCCCGGCCGCCCCGGCAGCCAGCCGCGACCGTCCGACCGCCGCAACCTCCACGAGGACGCCTACCACCCCTACACCACGGACCATGACGAGATCGTCGACGCCGCCGAGCTCTGCGACCCCGACGAGCTGGCGCGGCTGCGGCAGATGCTGGACCAGCAGCTCGCCCACCTGCAGTCCGTGGTCTCGCGCCTGGCCAACCGCCTGCAGCGCCGCCTGCTGGCCAAGCAGTCGCGCGCCTGGGAGTTCAATTTGGAGGAGGGCGTGCTCGACAGCGCCCGCCTGGCGCGCATCGTCGCCAACCCGGAGTACCCGCTGTCCTACAAGCAGGAGAGCGAGAGCGAGTTCCGCGACACCGTGGTGACGCTGCTGATCGACAACTCCGGCTCGATGCGCGGCCGGCCGATCACCGTCGCGGCGATCAGCGCCGACATCCTGGCGCGCACCCTGGAGCGCTGCGGGGTGAAGGTGGAGATCCTGGGCTTCACCACCCGCATGTGGAAGGGCGGGCAGTCGCGCGAGCGCTGGATCGCCGAGGGCAAGCCGGCGAATCCGGGGCGCCTGAACGACCTGCGCCACATCGTCTACAAGTCGGCCGATACCCCCTGGCGCCGGGCGCGGCGCAAGCTGGGCCTGATGCTGCGCGAGGGCGTGCTGAAGGAGAACATCGACGGCGAGGCCCTGCTGTGGGCGCACAACCGCCTGATCGCGCGGTCGGAGCAGCGGCGCATCCTGATGGTCATCTCCGACGGCGCGCCGGTGGACGACTCGACGCTGTCGGTCAACCCCGGCAACTACCTGGAACAGCACCTGCGCGACGTCATCGACGAGATCGAGCGCCGCTCGCCGGTCGAGCTGACCGCCATCGGCATCGGCCACGACGTCACCCGCTACTACCGCCGCGCCGTCACCATCTTCGACGCCGAACAACTCGGCGGCACCATGCTGGAACGCCTGGCCGAGCTGTTCGACGACGAACCCCTCGTGCCCGCGCGGCGCGGCGGGGGACCGCGCAGGATGGCGAGTGGACGTTGAACACGGTACGCGGGGCGCGGGCTTGCCCGCGCCCCGAACGTTTCCCCCGCGCGCGTCACGAAAACGTTCCGGTCGGGGGCGACACGAAGTCGACGCCGAAGGCGTTTAGCCCGTAGCCCGTAGGGTGGCTTCGCCGTCAGGCAAGCCACCGACCGCCGTCGTGACCTCACCGGCATTTGGTGGGTTGCCTTCGGCGAACCCACCCTACGGGCTGTTCGACGAGGAACCCCTCGTGCCCGCGCGGCGCGGCGGGGGGGCAAAGGCGGGTGGCGAGTGGACGTTGAACACGGTACGCGGGGCGCGGGCTCTGTCCGCGCCCCGAACGTTTTTCCGCGCGCGCCAGGAAAACGACCCGGTCTGGGGCGACACGCAGTCGACGCCGGAGGCGTTTAGCCCGTAGCCCGTAGGGTGGCTTCGCCGTCAGGCAAGCCACCGACCGCCGTCGT
>CAZLNO010000042.1:0-29802 GCA_964561005.1 uncultured Rhodovibrionaceae bacterium
TGGGTGGCCTCATGCTTGGCGTCCCGCCGACTGCGTGTCCGACAAGCTCAGCATGAGGTCCTCGTCCCGAGCTTGTCGGACACGCAGTCGACGCCCTTGGGCGTCAAGGACGAGTCCAATCAAACGTCGAGCGGTATCAAAATCAAGTGCCGCTGGTATTATTTTTCCCAGCAAAAAGGGGCGCCAGCGCGCTGACGCCCCGCAGGGAGACGTTGGTGACGTGTCGGGAGGTTCCTAGGCCTTGCGGTAGGCCTGGTTGAGGTCCACCAGCGGGTGACGCGGGGACATCTGGAACTTCACCAGCAGTTCGCGGGCGATCATGTCGCGGTCCTGCTGGTTGTCCGGCAGATGGATGTCCTCGGGCACCTGGACCCAGCCGTTGATGTTGCGGTCGAACACCGCCGGCCGGCCTTCCTCGTAGCCCATGTGGACGTCCTCCAGCCAGTTGAGGTCGTCCCAGCCCATGAACTCGATGTACTCCTTGAGGAAGGGCGTGAGGCGGCTGTAGTCGGGCAGCAGGTTCACGTCGTAGCGATAGCCGATGTGCTGCCCGATCCACTTCTCGCGTTCGGTGTCGACACCGTCGCCCTTCAGGAAGTGGTCGATGTCCTTGTTGCTCTCTTCGCTCATTTGCGCACCTCCCTCAGAACCGGGTCATGTCCGGACGGCCGACGGTGTGGCGCGTGCCGGCCAGCGGCACCATCGCCATGGCCGAGGCCTCCATCGTCAGCGCCGCCAGGTCCTCCGGCTCCAGCGAGTGGACGTCGGTCTTGCCGCAGGCGCGGGCCATCATCTGGCACTCCAGCGCGAGCGTGTGCAGGAAGTTGTACACGCGCTCCGCCGCCTCGTCCGGGTTCAGCCGCTTGCGCAGCTCCGGGTCCTGCGTCGCCACGCCGACCGGGCAGCGGCCCGTGTGGCAGTGGTAGCAGTAGCCGGCCTCGACGCCGATCTCGTTCTCGTAGTCGGCCTCGGGGATGTCCCGGTTGCAGTTCAGCGCCATCATGGCCGAGTGGCCGATGGCCACGGCGTCGGCGCCCAGGGCGAGCGCCTTGGCGACGTCGGCCCCGTTGCGCACGCCGCCGGCGTAGATCAGCTTGATCTCGCCGGTCTTGCCGACGTCGTCCAGGGCCAGGCGGGCCTGGCGGATCGCGGCGATGCCGGGCACGCCGGTCTCCTCGGTGGCGATGTGCGGGCCGGCGCCGGTGCCGCCCTCCATGCCGTCGATGTAGATGGAGTCCGGATCGCACTTGGCCGCCATGCGCACGTCGTCATAGACGCGCGCCGCGCCCAGCTTGAGCTGGATGGGGATCTGCCAGTCGGTGGCCTCGCGGATCTCCTGGATCTTCAGCGCCAGGTCGTCCGGTCCCAGCCAGTCGGGGTGGCGGGCCGGCGAGCGCTGGTCGATGCCGGCGGGCAGCGAGCGCATCTCCGCCACCTGGTCGGTGACCTTCTGGCCCATCAGGTGGCCGCCCAGGCCGACCTTGCAGCCCTGGCCGATGAAGAACTCCACGCCGTCGGCCAGGCGCAGGTGGTGCGGGTTGAAGCCGTAGCGCGACTGGATGCACTGGTAGAACCACTTCATCGAGTAGCGCCGCTCGTCGGGGATCATCCCGCCCTCGCCGGAGCAGGTGGCCGTCCCCGCCATGGTGGCGCCGCGGGCCAGCGCGGTCTTCGCCTCGTAGGACAGCGCGCCGAAGCTCATGCCGGTGATGTAGACCGGAATGTCCAGCTCCAGCGGCCGCTTGCAGCGGTTGCCGATGACCGTCCTGGTCTCGCACTTCTCGCGGTAGCCCTCGATGACGAAGCGGGTCAGCGTGCCCGGCAGGAACGTCAGCTCGTCCCAGGTCGGGATGTCCTTGAACAGGGAGAAGCCGCGCATCCGGTAGCGGCCGAGGTCCGACTTCACGTGGATGTCGTCGATGACCTCGGGCGGGAACATCTTGCTCTGCCCAAGAATGTAGCGGTTGCGCTTGGACTTCTTGGCCGGCTGCTCCTCCGGCGCCGGCGCGGGAGTCGGTCTCGTCGACATGGTCAACACCCTTTCTGGCGTAAGGCCGCTCGCGCTCTTAAAGCGCGATCTTCTTCTCGGTCGGCTCCAGGTTGTCGTAGTTCCAGAGCTTCTTCCCGGCGACGATCTTGGTCATGTTCTTGACGCCGCGCGGGGCCGAGAGGCCGTAGTTCTTGAGCTTGCGCTCAAGCCATTCGATGTCGCGGTCGGTCATTTCCGCCTCGACCGCGTCGATGCCCAGGCTGGCGATCTTGCCGCCGACATAGATCGTCCCGTCGTACATCGAGTCGCCCAGGTTGTGCTTGGCGTCGCCCAGGATCACCATGCGCCCGCGCTGCATCATGAAGCCGCTGAAGGCCCCGGTGTTGCCGCCGACGATGATGGTCCCGCCCTTCATGTCGATGCCCGTCCGCGCGCCGACGTCGCCCTTGCAGACGAGGTCGCCGCCGCGCATCGCCGCGCCGAAGGTGGAGCCGGCGTTCTTCTCGATGACCACGGTGCCGGCCATCATGTTCTCGCCGCAGGACCAGCCGACGCGGCCGCTGATGCGCACATTCGGCCCGTCGATCAGGCCGACGCCAAAGTAGCCCAGGCTGCCCTTGAAGTAGAGCTGAAGGCGGTTGAGGATGCCGACGCCAAGCGAGTGCTTGGCGCCGGGGTTGTGGACCACGATGGTGCCGTAGCCCTCCTGCATCAGCTCCCGGATCTTCTTGTTGATGTGCCGGATATCCATGTCCTGGGCATCGAACTCGGTGCGCTTGTTGAAGTCGACGTCCACCGAGTCGTGGTAGGCGAAATTGCCCTCTTCCTCGACCTTGAAGAAGGTCTGCTGCGTGCGCCCGGTGAGCCGCTCCTCGTGCAGCCCCATCCGGGTCGACTCGTGCTGACCGGTTACTTCTGCCATACCCGGACCTCCGCCTCGTAGGGATCAAAGGTGTCGATCTCGTGCGGGAAGATGGACCGGATGGCGACCTCCTCGGAGGCCAGGCCGATGAAGTCGTCGCTCTCGTAGAGCACCATCGGCTTCGCCGCCATCTCGTCCTTCGCCATGCCCAGGCTGTCCGAGGTGGCGATCAGATAGGTGAAGACCCCGTCCAGCTCGTGCAGCGACTTCTCCATCGCCTCCTTGAGGGAGAAGCCCTGGTCCATCTGGTCAGCGACGTAGACCGCGATCAGCTCCGAATCGCAGCTCGACATGAACCGCCGGCCGCGGCGCTCCAGCGCCCGGCGATGGGTCCAGTAGTTGGTGAGCTGGCCGTTGTGCACCACCGAGACGTCGTCGAAGGGATAGGCCCAGTAGGGGTGGGCCGAGCGGATGTCGACGTCGGACTCCGTCGCCATGCGGGTGTGGCCGATGGCGTGGGTGCCGTTGAAGCCGTCCAGGTGGTAGGCGTCCGACACCATGTTGGCGTCGCCCAGGTCCTTGATCAGCTCCAGGGCGTGGCCGAGCGACAGCACCTCGCCGCCCTCGATGTCCTCGATGTTCGCGACCAGAAGCGCCAGGTCGCCGTCATACTGGATGACGTAGCGGAAGGCGTACTCGGTCACCGCTTCGGCATCGAGGATCTTGACGCCCAACTGGCGCAGGCGCTCGTCGACCTCGGTGCGGCGCTCCTCGATCCTGCGGTGGATGCCCAGGCCGTGGCGCAGTTCCTCCTGCTCCGCGACCTTGAAGCGGATCACCCGCCGATCGGCGTTGTTCTGGCCGTAGAGGGCAAAGCCGGTCGAGTCGGGGCCGCGATGCTTCAGCGCCCGCAGCATCGAGGTCATCTCGGCCCCGATGTTCCCGCTCTTGCCCTTGTGGATCAGGCCGGCAATTCCACACATGCTTCTGACCTCTCCTGGGGGTTACGGCAGGACGTCGAGGTACTGCTCGAGGTCCCATTCGGTGACGGTGGCGAGGAAATTCTCCCACTCGTCGTTCTTGTAGTGCATGAAGACGCGGTGCAGTTCGCCCGGCAGCGCCGACTTGACGATCTCGTCCTGCTCGAACTTCTCCAGGCCCTCGCCCAGCGACATCGGCAGCTTCTGCACCGTGCCCTTCACCTCGTCCATGTGGTCGTAGATGTTGCGCTGCTCGGCCGGGCCGGGGTCCAGCTTGCGCTTGATGCCGTCGTCCATCGCCCTCAGCAGGCCGGCGGACAGCAGGTAGGGGTTGTGCGCGGAGTCGACCGCCTTGTACTCGTAGCGGCCCGGCGCGGAGTTGCGCACGCCGGCGGTGCGGTTCTGGAAGCCCCAGTTGGCGTAGACCGGCGCCCAGAAGCCGGTGTCCATGAGCCGGCGGTAGGAGTTCACCGTGGAGCAGCCCAGCACGGTCAGGCCCTGCAGGTGCTCCAGCAGGCCGCCCATGGCGTACTTGCCGATCTCGCCCGGCTCGCGCGGGTTGTCGCCCTCCGGCAGGAAGGTGTTCTCGCCGCCGTTGCGATAGGTGAACGGCTGCTCCATGCCGGCGATCGGGTTGTTGCCGAGGTCGTTCACGCTGTCTTCGCCGCCGCGCCACAGCGACAGGTTGGTGTGGCAGGCCGAGGCCGAGACGCTCATGAACGGCTTGGACATGAAGCAGGCGATCAGGTCGTGCTCGCGCGCCACCTGGGCGCAGATCTGGCGATAGGTGGTCAGCCGGTCGGCGTTGCGCAGCACCTCGTCGAAGGTGAAGTTCAATTCGAGCTGGCCCGGCGCGTCCTCGTGGTCGCCCTGGATCATGTCCAGACCCATCGCCTGGGCGTACTCGATCACCTTCATGAACACGGGGCGCAGCGATTCGAACTGGTCGATGTGGTAGCAGAACGGCTTGGAGAAACCGCCGGCCGGCCGGCCGTTCTCGTCACGCTTCAGCCACATCATCTCCGGCTCGGTGCCGACGCGCATGTGCAGGCCGTCGTGCTCCTTCTGGAACTGCTCGTGGATGCGGCGCAGGTTGCCGCGGCTGTCGGACTCCAGATAGGCGCCCGGATTGTCGGGATGCTCGCGGCCGCGGAAGCAGGTGCAGAACACCCGCGCCACGCGCTTGTCCCAGGGGAGCTGCACGAAGGTCTCGGGCTCCGGAATGCCGACCAGCTCCCAGGCCTCCGGACCATAGCCGATGTAGTCCCCGTGGCGGTCGATGAAGAGGTTCGCCGTCGATCCGTAGACGAGCTGAAAGCCGTTGCCCGCGAGGCGCTCCCAGTGATTGGCCGGCGCGCCCTTGCCCATGATGCGCCCGGTGACCGAGACGAACTGGTAGTAGATATATGTAATGCCCAGTTCGTTAATCAGGTTGCGAACTTGTTTGACTTTGTCGTCGCGACCGGGTTGGTCGAGAAAGTTTTCCAGATCAGTCATCGGACCCGTCTCCTCATGTTTTTTACTCGAAGCCCTTGTGGGTGGGAGGTCCGGAAGCCCCCCTTTGATGCCATGCGGGCGGGCGCCATTCGGGCCGTGCGCCGTCGCCCGGTCACCCGCCCAATTGAACACATCCAGACCGATATGGAAACCAATTTCTTGCAGGAGATCGCGAACTGGTCCAGATTGGTATAGACAAGGCAACAAGAAATTGATCGCGGGGGTCGGGAACGCCAGATAGGAGGACAAAACCGCATGCGCGCGAACGCATGCGCGCCGAACTGGGCGGATGAGGAGGAAGAAGGGCATTGATGGAGAAGAACGACAGGCCACTGGCCGCCGGCCACGGCTCGGCCGCGATCGCGCGTCAACTCCGCCTCGCGATCACCAACGGGCAGTACGGCTATGGGGACCGGCTGCCCCCCGAGCGCCAGCTCGCCACCCATTTCGGCACCTCGCGCAGCACGATGCGTGAAGCGCTGCGCCAGCTCGAGGACCAGAACCTGGTCAGCCGCCGCATGGGCAGCGGCACCTTCGTCACTTACTCGCCGCAGACCGAGGACGTGCGCATCGCGGAGATCACCTCGCCGCTGCAACTGGTGCAGGTGCGCATCGGCCTGGAGCCGCAGATGGTGCGCCTGGCGGTGCCCAACGCCACCGCGCGCGACCTGGACAAGCTGGAGGCCGCCCTGCGCCGGGTGGAGCGGGAGAGCGAGGACCAGGACGCCTTCTCCCGCGCCGACGAGCAGTTCCACCTGGCGCTGGCCGAGTGCTCGGCGAATCCCCTCATCGTGTGGATGTACCAGCAGATCAACGCGATCCGGGAGCGCGCGGAGTGGAACTCCGTCAAGATCAAGATCCTCTGCCCCCAGCGCATCCAGGAATACAACCGCAGTCACCGGCAGCTCTACGAGGCCATCCGCGGGCGCAACTCCAGGGCGGCCGAGGAGCTGATCCGCGACCACCTGGCCATGGCCCAGAAGGACTTGATCGGCGTCGGGACGGATTGAGCCGGCGACCGGTAAGCGGCCGCTTTTTTCCTCGCCCGCCAAAGCTCCGTCCCGGACCGGCAGCGAACCAATGCCGGCGCTTGCCATCCTGTGCGGGCGCGATCGGTTCGTTCCGGGCCGCAAGGGCGTGGCCGACATCGCGACATCTTGGCGTGGTCCGAACGGCGCTGCGGGAAAACGACGACCGCGCGCCGTGCGATGACGGATTCGGGCAAGGCGCCGGCCGTCGCAGGGTGTCTAAACTGACCGCGCGCCGCGGTCGCGGGCGCGCCGGTCGGTCGCAGCCGGGATTCCACGGTATTCACCGGGCCGCCGCCATTCCGCGCGGCGCCGCACGACCGGCCATACCGGACCCGGGTTTCGTGCGCCCGATGACACACCCAGGGGGCGTGACCATTCGCCGCCCGATTCCGAAGTGGAGCGGCCCACCGCCATGCCACATCGCCTTCTCAAGTACGGCCTGTCCCGGCACTACCCCGCGCGCCGGCAGTTCCCGCCGGCGGAGGACATCAAGCCCGGCTACGACGTCGTCATCATCGGCGGCGGCGGGCACGGCCTCGCGGCGGCCTACTACCTCGCCAAGTACCACGGCATCACCAACGTCGCCGTGCTGGAGAAAGGCTGGCTCGCCTCCGGCAACACGGCGCGCAACACCGCCATCGTGCGCTCCAACTACCTGACGCCCGAGGGGGTGCGCTTCTACGACGAATCGGTGAGGCTCTTCGAGGGGCTGTCCAACGAGTTCGACTTCAACATCCTCTACTCGACGCGCGGCCACCTGACGCTGGCGCACACCGACGGCGCCCTGCGCACCGCGCGCTGGCGGGCGGAGGTGAACAAGCATCTCGGCGTCAAGTCGCGCCTGGTCTACCCGGACGAGCTGGCCGAGCTTTGCCCGCAGCTCAACCTGTCGAAGAACGTCCGCCTGCCGGTGCTGGGCGCGCTCTACCACGAGCCGGGCTCGATCGCGCGCCACGACGCGGTCGCCTGGGGCTACGCCCGCGGCGCCTTCGAGCGCGGCGTGCACATCCACCAGCAGACCGAGGTGACCGGCATCGACATCTCGAACGGGCGGGTCACCGGCGTCCAGACCAATCGCGGCCGCATTGCCTGCGATCAGGTCATTCAGGCCGTCGCCGGCTATTCCAGCGAGGTCGGGCGGTTGGCCGGGCTGCGCCTGCCGATCCGCTCGGTCCCGCTGCAGGCCTGCGTCTCCGAGCCGCTGAAGCCGTTCCTGGACACGATCGTCGTCTCCGGCTCGCTGCACACCTACGTCTCGCAGTCCTCGCGCGGCGAACTGGTGATGGGCGGCTCGGTCGACCCCTACAGCCTCTACCAGACCCGCTCGACCCTGGACTTCAAGGAGGGCCTGGCCGGCCACATGCTGGAGCTCTTCCCGTTCCTGTCGAAGGTGAAGGTGCTGCGCCAGTGGGCGGGCGTCGCCGACATGACGCCGGACTTCGCGCCCGTCATGGGCGAGACGCCGGTGCAGAACTACTGGATCGACGCCGGCTGGGGCACCTGGGGCTTCAAGGCCACGCCGGTCTGCGGCAAGCGCATGGCCGAGACCGTGGCCACCGGCAAGGTCCCGGACATCCTGGAACCCTTCCACATGGCGCGCTTCGAGGGCTTCCAGCAGCTCGGCGAGAAGGGCGCGGCCTCGGTGGGGCATTAGGAGGCCGCGTGGTTGGTCCCCACCCGGCGCTTCGCGCCGACCTCCCCCAAGTGTGGGGGAGGTGGGATTGCGGCGAAGACTGATCTACTCCCTCCCCCGCTTGCGGGGGAGGGCCGGGGTGGGGGCAGGCGGCGCAAGACAAAGCCTTGGAGCACGACGACATGAAGATCATGACCTGCCCGCTGAACGGGCCGCGCAACATCCAGGAATTCGCCTGCGGCGGCGAGGTGCGGGAGATGCCCGGACCGGACGCGCCGGACCATGCCTGGGCCGACTACGTCTTCCTGACCGAGAACCGGCGCGGCGTGGTGCGCGAGTGGTGGTGCCACCTGCCCACCAGCTACTGGTTCGTCGCCGAGCGCGACACCGCCAGCGACGCCATCCTGCGCACCTATCCCGCCGACGCGCTGTTCGGCGGCGAGACGGCCACGGGAGCCGCCCAATGACCGCCTATCGCCTGCCCGCCCCCTACGGCCGCTTCCTGGACCGCGAGCGCGAAATCGCCTTCACCTTCGAGGGCGAGCGCTACCAGGGCCTCGGCGGCGACACCCTGATGAGCGCGCTCATGGCCGGCGGCCGGCACCTGGTCTCGCGCTCCTTCAAGTACCACCGGCCGCGCGGCCCGATCACCTTGGCCGGCCTGGACTGCAACACCTACGTCCAGCACGGCAGCGAGCCGAACGCCCTGGCCGACCGCCTGGGCCTGTACGACGGCCTGACGGCGAGGGCGCAGAACGTCAACGGCTCGCTCGACAAGGACCGGGACGCCTGGATCCAGAGGGTGTCCAAGTTCCTGCCCGTGGGCTTCTACTACAAGGCCTTCTACAAGCCGAAGGGCGTCTGGAACTATTGGGAGAAGTTCGTCCGCGCCAAGGCCGGCCTGGGCGTGGTCGATCGCGCCACGCCGCACGACGATCACGACAAGGCCTACATGTTCGCCGACGTCGCGGTGATCGGCGGCGGCGCGGCCGGGCTGGCGGCGGCGATGGAGGCGGCGCACGCCGGCTGCGAGGTGCTGCTGATCGACGACCAGCCACGCCTGGGCGGGGCGCTGAACTACGCCCGCTTCGACGGCGACCCGGAGCGCGGGCCGCTGGAGGCGCAACGCCTGCTCAGCGAGCTGGAAGGCGATCCGAACGTCACCCTGATGACCGACGCCCGGCTGACCGGCTGGTTCGCGGACAACTGGCTGTCCGTCATTCGCGGCAACCGCCTCATCAAGCTGCGGGCGAAGCAGGTCGTCCTGGCCACCGGCGCGCTGGAGCAGCCGATGGTATTCCACAACAACGACCTGCCGGGCATCGTCACGGGCTCGGCGGCGCAGCGGGCCATCCACCTCTGGGCGGTGAAGCCGGGGCAGCGCGCCGTGGTCGCCACCGGCAACCGCCAGGGCTACGAGACGGCGCTGGACCTGCACGACGCCGGGGTCGAGGTGGCCGCCATCCTCGACCTGAACCGCGAGGCCGTGGACTGCCCCGCGCGCCACGCGGCGGAGAAGCGCGGCCTGAAGGTGTTGGCGAACCATACCGTGTGGGAGGCGCACGCCGACGCCACCGCCAAGCGCCTGGGCGCGGTCGTGCCCGGCAAGATCGTGGCGCAGGGCGAGGTCGGCCCGGCGACGGGCGAGCCCCTGGCCTGCGACCTGCTGGCCGTGTCGGTGGGCTGGTCGCCGCTGGCGCAGCCGCTGTGCCACGTCGGCGGGCGGCTGATTTACGACGACGATCTGGCGGCGCTGCGCATCGACCACGTGCCCGAGGGCGCGCAGGTCGCGGGCGCGGTCAACGGCGCCCACGACCTGAGCGCCGTGCTGGCCGAGGGCCGCCGCGCCGGCTGGGCCGCCGCGCAGGCGGCGGGCGCCGAGGTGGGCCAGCCGCCGCCGGCGCCGGAATACCGCGGCGAGAAGGTCAACCACCCCTGGCCCATCTTCCCGCACCCGAAGGGCAAGGACTTCGTCGACATCGACGAGGACCAGACGGTGCAGGACATCCACAACGCCATCGCCGACGGCTTCGAGCACGTCGAGCTGATGAAGCGCTACACCACCGTGGGCATGGGCCCCTCGCAGGGCCGCACCTCGGCGCTGAACGCCGTGCGCATCACCGCGCGCGCCAACGGCACCACCGCCGGCGGGTACACCGTCACCACGCAGCGCCCGCCCTTCGTGCCGGAGTCCTTCGGCCACCTCGCCGGGCGCCATTTCGAGCCGGAGCGCTTCACCGCCATGCACCATCGCCATCTGGGGCTGGGCGCGGAGATGATGCCGGCCGGGCTGTGGTGGCGGCCGGCCTATTACGACACGCCGGCGAACCGCGAGGCGGCGATCGCGCGCGAGGCGCGGGCGGTGCGCGAGAACGTGGGCCTGATCGACGTCTCCACGCTGGGCGGCATCGACATCCGCGGCGGCGACGTGCGCGAGTTCATGCAGCGCATGTACACCTTCAACTACCTGAAGCAGCCGGTGGGCAAGTCGCGCTACGTCCTGATGTGCGACCACGCCGGCGCCATCACCGACGACGGCGTGGCCGCGTGCTTCGCCGAGGATCACTTCTACGTCACCGCCACCACCGGCGGCGTCGACGGCGTCTACCGCGGCATGCTGCGCTGGAACGCGGAGTGGCGCCTGGACGTCGACATCACCAACGTCACCGGCGCCTACGCGGGCATCAACATCGCCGGACCGAATTCGCGCAAGGTGCTGGAGACGCTGGACACCGACCTCGACCTCTCGCCCGAGGGCTTTCCCTACCTGGCGGTGCGCACGGGCGCCGTGGCCGGCATCCCGGTGCGGGCGATGCGCGTGGGCTTCGTCGGCGAGCTGGGCTACGAGCTGCACTGCCCGGCCTCCCACGGCGAGGCGCTGTGGGATATCCTCATGGCCGCCGGCAAGCCCTTCGACATCCAACCCTTCGGCGTCGAGGCGCAGCGGCTGCTGCGCCTGGAGAAGGGCCACATCATCATCGGCCAGGACACCGACGGCCTGACCACGCCGCACGAGGCCGACATGGCCTGGGCGGTGGGCAAGAAGAAGCCCTTCTTCATCGGCCAGCGGGCGGTCGACGTGCAGGCGCGCAACGGCCTGACGCGCAAGCTGACCGGCTTCCTGCTGCCCAAGGACAGCCCGGTGCCGGAGGAGTGCAACCTGGTGATCCGCGAGGGTGAGATCGCCGGCCGCGTCACCTCGGCGGCGCGCTCGGTGGGGCTGCCGGACCGCGTCGTCGGCCTCGCCTACGTCCATCCCGACGACGCCGAGCCGGGCAAGACCTTCCACATCAAGCTCTCCGACGGCCGCACCATCGAGGCCACGGCGGCGGCCATCCCCTTCTACGACCCCGAGAGCCAGCGGCAGGAGCTGTAGCGCCATGACCACGGCCCGCGTGCACCCCACCCACTTCAAGCGCCGCAGCTTCGCCGCGCCGAAACTGGTCGAGGCCGGCGCCACCTTCGAGGCGGTCGACGGCTGCGCCGCCGCCCTGCGCTTCGGCGCCGACGCGGACGAGCTGAACACGGCCGCGCGTTGCGGTCTGGCGGACCTTTCGCCGCTGCCCCGCTTCGGCATGAAGGGACGCGGCGCGCCCGCCTGGCTGGCCGGCCAGGGCGTGGCCGTCCCCGAGAGCCCGAACACCGCCACGCGGCAGGCCGACGGCGGCCTGGCGGCGCGGCTGTCCGGGACGGAGGTCCTGCTGTTGGGCGACCTTCAGGCCGGGTCGCGCTGCGCCGAGCTGGAGGCGGCCTGGTGGGCCGAGCGCGAGAAGGCGCGCGAGGCGGCGCGCGGCTACCCCCTCCCGCGCCGTGACAGCCACTGCTGGTTCCGGGTGACCGGAGAGCGCGCGGCCGAGATGTTCGCCAAGATCTGCGCGGTCGACCTGCGCCCGCACAAGTTCGCCGAGCTGTCCGTCGCCCAGACCTCGGCGGCGCGCACCGCCGTGATTGTCATCCGCGACGACCCGCGCGGCGGCGAGGAGACGGTCCCCGGCTACCACCTGCTCGCCGACAGCGCGTCGGCCTGCTACCTCTGGGACTGTGTGATCGACGCCATGTTGGAGTTCGACGGCGGCCCGGTGGGCCTGGCCGCGCTGCGGCGACTGGCCTGAGCCATCGGTGCCAAATTCAAGACTTGCGTCGTCGGGCGTATCTCCGATTGCCGCCCGCTTGAGACTCGGACGCGAGTCAGTGATCGTGTCCGGCGCCGGCAGCTTCCCGCATCCCGGCTGGGCGGGCTGAGCCGTCCCGGCGGAGGGTGGAACAAGCGGCCGTGGGGTCGTCAGAATCCACCGGTGCCGTTCACATTCGAGTCATCCCGCCGCGACGGCGGTTCCGGCGTCCGCGCCGTGTCTGTCTCGGCGCTGGCCCAGGTTCCATCGGGTTGGCCGGAAAGCTGGCGGATGGCATCGGGATGGGCTTGGGCCTCGAGCTGCCGCCAGCGCGCCCCGTCGGCCTGGGCGTCGGTCAGGTAGTCCCGGAGCTGCGCCCACAAAAGCGCGGCGGCGGGCTGGCCCTCCAGCAACAAGGTGCGGCATCGCTCGCCGGCCCGTCCCGCCGCGGCCCGGCCGTGGCGATGGACCAGAATGCGCGCCGCAAGATCCAGTTCGCGAGGCGAAAGCATGGCACGACTCAAGCTTTGTCCGCAAATCAGTATGATAGATTTTTCCGTGTACTTCCACCCCCTTGTCAGCCAACCGCCCTGATGAGCGCGCTGTTGACTTTACCCGCGACAACCCGAAGACGGAAAGTGACATTCGTAGACACGCTATTGACGACAAACGATAAATAAAAATTGATGGAAAGCGGTAGCGGAGAACGCCGCCACGCGACGCCGGCCGGCAGCGTCCGAAGCGAATCAAGACCGCGCGCAGGGCGGCGCCGCGGGCGGCATCGCCCCGGCAGGGCGCGCAAAAAATCGCGGATCGTCGGGATCAGCCCGAACGGGCCGAGCTGTATTCCACGACGGTGGCAGGCTTGCAGGTCGCGCGGCAGGAGGCCGCACGGCGGTCGCGAATCATCGACTCCGCCGTTTCGCAGATGGTCTTCAGACTGAACGGCTTGACGATGACCTGACAGGCAATCTCATCGACGTCGTGGGCCCGCTGCCGCTCGGCCGAATAGCCGGTCATCAGCAGGACGGGCAATTGCGCGTGCGCGCGGGCAACCTCCATCGCGAGCGCGATGCCGTCCAGTTCCGGCATCACCACGTCGGTAATCATCAGGTCGAAACGTTCCGCGGCTTGCAGGGCGGCGAGCGCGGCGCGACCGTTGGCGACCTCCTTCACGGTATGCCCGCGCAGACTCAACGCGCGTGCCACGAAGGAACGCACGGAATTGTCGTCCTCGACCACTAATATGCGAGCCATAATTGTGGCGAACGCACGTCGCCCCCACTCTACGAATCGGAAAAGACCAAAGTATGTATGACTCGAGACGAATTAAGAATAAGTTACCGCCCGGTCGCGCGGTCATTCCGGCCGGGCGAACATCAGGGACAATTCGCGCGCGGTGGCGGGCGGATTTGCCCGCTGGGCGCGAAAAGTGGTGCGTCCTCCCGGCGCAAGCGCGGCGTCGGCGGCGTTGACCCGCCAGGAGACAAGTTCCTGCCCGGCAGCGTCGAACAGCGTGATCTTCAGCCCCGGCACGGCGCGGGTGCTGTCGCTGGTATTCAGGATCTCGCCGGAGATTACCAGAAAGCTGGTGCCGTTCGCCGTTTCGCGCTTGCGCCGCACGTTGCGCAGTTCCAGGCCGGGCGCCACGGTGTTGACGGACACGCCCAGCAGGTCGTACAGCCCGGCCGCGCGGGGGAAGCGTTCGACGATGCCGTGACGGCCGAACCAGGCGCCGGCCAGGATCGCCGCCACCACCAGGACGAACACGCTCCAGCCGACGAGGGGGCGGCGGCGGGGCGGTTCGCGGCGCTCGCGTCGGTCACGGCGACGGCCGTCCCGCCCCCCCTGGGCGTCGGCGGCCCGCTGGCGGACCTCCTCGAAGCTGGCGAACGAGAGCGGCGGCTGATCGTCCTCGGTGTTCTCCCCGCCCTTGGCCGACGGCGACTCGGCCTGTCCGGCGGCCGGCGACGACTCGGGCGCGCCGGCGGCCTCTCGGGCCGGGGGCTGCCCGGGCTCGCCGTCATCCGGAGAGGCGTGCCAGGTGTGCCCGCACTTGGCGCAGCGGACCTTGCGTCCGCGCATGCCGAGCTTGTCGGCGTCGATGCGAAACCTTGAGGCGCAGTTCGGACAGGATAGGATCATGGCCGCAAAAGCCTGCAATAGCGAGCGTTTCCGGTCTTATAGGCGCGGCGGGTCCGTGTCGCAAGGCAAGGCCTTTCCCGATAGAGGTGTGATCCGCTTGCGCAAGCCCTTGATGAAGCCATCTCAACGCCGTGATAACCTTGCATTGTCCCCGCCGATCGGGCAGCCGGGGGACTGGCAAGACAGCGCGGCCCTCGGGAGGGGTGCTTGGTCCGTTTCGAGAATGTGAGCTTCTGCTACGCGGCCGGGCCGTACGTCCTGCGGGATCTGACCTTTCACCTGGCGCCCGGCTCGTTTCATTTCGTGCTGGGGGCCAGCGGCGCGGGCAAATCCTCGCTGCTGCAGCTCATGTACCTTTGGCAGCGGCCGACGCAGGGCCGCGTCAGCCTGTTCGGGCGCGACGTCACGCAGCTCTCGCGTCACGACAAGGCCTTGATGCGCCGGCGAATCGGCGTGGTTTTCCAGGACTTCCGACTGCTCGACCATCTCACGGCGCTGGAGAATGTGGCCCTGCCCCTGCGCGTGGCGGGGCGCAGCAGCCCCACCCTTGACGATCACGTGAAGGAGCTGCTCGTCTGGGTTGGGCTCGGCGACCACATCCACGCCTATCCGGCCACCCTCTCCGGCGGCCAGCAGCAACGCATCGCCATCGCGCGGGCGGTGATCGCGCGGCCCAGCCTGCTGCTGGCCGACGAGCCCACCGGCAATGTCGACGACCGCCTGGCGCTGCGGCTGCTGTACCTCTTCGAGGAACTCAATAGAATGGGCACGACGGTTGTGATTGCGACCCACAACGAGCAGCTTGTCCGGCGCTTCGCTCATCCGGTCATCCGCCTCGCCGGCGGCGACTCGCTGCTGATCGGCGACGTGGGCCAGGTGCAGGGCCGCGCCCGCTGAAGAAAGAGGTCAGGCGCCGTGCTTCTTGGACGCTCCGACGTGCCGCTGGACCGGGACCCCTCCGCCCGCTTCCTGCCCTGGCTGATCGCTTTCATGGTCTATCTGGCGGTGCTGGCGACGGCGGCGGCGGTCGCCGTGAACAACCTGGCCGAGCGCTGGGACACCGGGCTGTCGAACGAGCTCACGGTACAGGTGCCGCCGCCGGCCGGGGAGGGGGCGGGCGACGGCCTGACCGCACGGGTCGACGCGGTGCTCGCGGTGCTGCGCGGCCAGCCGGGGGTGCGGGCGCTGCGGGTGATCGACGACGCGCGCATGCAGCGCCTGCTGGAGCCCTGGCTGGGCAGCGGCGTGACCGGCCAGGACCTGCCGCTGCCGCGCCTGATCTCGGTGGAGATCGACCCGGCCTCGCCGCCGGACCTGGCGGCCCTGCGCGCCGCCGTCGCCGACGCCGCCCCCGGCGCCGCGGTCGACGACCACCAGCGCGCGCTGGGCGGCGTGCTCGACGCCGTGCGGTCGTTCCAGATGCTGGCGCTGCTGGTGCTCGGCCTCGTCGCCGGCGCCGCCGTCATCACCATCGTCTTCGTGACCCGCACCGGGCTGGCCGTGCATCGGCGCGTGATCGAGCTGCTGCACCTGATCGGCGCCCAGGATGCCTATGTCGCGGGCCAGTTCCAGCGGCACGCGCTGCGTCTGGGCTTGCTGGGCGGGACCATCGGGCTGGTTCTCGGGGCGCTGACGCTGGCCGGGCTGTCGCAGGCCCTGGCCGTGCGCGACAGTGCGGCGATACCGGAGCTGTCCCTGCGTCTCTGGCAGTGGGGCACGCTGATCCTCATTCCGCCGGTGACCGCGGTCGTGGCCATGCTCACCGCTCGCCTCACCGTGCTGCGGACGCTGGCCCGGTTGTCGTGACATGCTGGCGGGGGCGCGGGGCAGCGCGGGGCGGCGGCGCTGGCGGCGCAAGGCCGTCTGGCTGGGGGGCGTCGCCCTGGCGGCGGCGCTGGCGTGGCTCGCCGGCTTTCTGTGGTTCGCCGCCAGCCTGCCGGGGGAGCCGGCGGACGGCGCGCGGCGGACGGACGCCATCGTGGTGCTCACCGGCGGCAGCGGCCGCGTCGACCAGGGCCTGCGCCTGCTGGCCCAGAAGCGTGCCGCCAGGCTGTTCGTCTCCGGCGTCTACCGGGGGGTCGACGTGGAGCACCTGCTGGAGCTGGCCAGCGACGCGCCGGCGGCGCTGTCGTGCTGCGTCACCCTGGGGTACGAGGCCCATTCCACCCGCGGCAACGCCGTCGAGACGGCCCGCTGGGCGGTCGCGAACGACGTCCGTTCCCTGCGCCTGGTCACCGCCGCCTATCACATGCCGCGCAGCCTGCTGGAGTTCCGCCGCCGCATGCCCGGCGTGGAGATCGTGCCGCACCCGGTCTTCCCCGCCCACGTCAAGCAGGAGGAATGGTGGCGCTGGCCAGGCAGCGCGCACCTGCTGGCCATCGAATACACCAAGTACCTTCTCGCCTGGCTTCGCGGCGCCGTGCTCGGCGCGGGCCAGACCGTGACCTCCTAGCAGGACCGCGATGACCTTCCTGCGCTCACTGGCATTCAACATCGCCTTCTTCACCTGGTCGGTCGCGATGAACATCCTGGCCCTGCCGCTGATCGTGGCGCCGCGGGCCTGGCTGATGGGCATCGGACAGGCGTGGCTGCGCGGCGTGTTGTGGCTGCTGCGGGTTTGCGTCGGGCTGAGCCACGATGTGCGCGGGCGCGAGAACCTGCCCCCAGGGCCCTGTCTGATCGCGGCCAGGCACCAGTCGGCGTGGGAGATCTTCCTGCTGCCGGTGCTGCTGGACGACCCCAGCTTCGTCGTCAAGCGCGAGCTGATGCGGGTGCCGCTGTTCGGCTGGTATCTGCGACGCTACGGCGTCGTGGCCGTGGATCGCCAGGGCGGGGCCGCCGCGCTGCGCCGCATGGTCCGCGAGGCCAGGGCGCAGGTGGCGCGCGGGCGCAGCATCGTGATCTTTCCCGAGGGCACGCGCGTGCCGGCGGGCGAGAGCCGCCCCTACCATCCCGGCGTCGCGGCCCTGTACCGCGAGCTGGACCTGCCCGTGGTTCCGGTCGCGTTGAACTCGGGGCTCTACTGGCGGCGGCGCGCCTTCCTGAAGCGTCCCGGACGCGTCGTCCTGGCGTTCCAGCCACCGATTCCGGCCGGCCTCGATCGCCGGGACTTCATGAAGCGTCTGGCGGCCACCCTCGATTCCGCCACCGAGGACCTGATCGCCGAGGCGCGCGGCCGGGATGCCGGGGCCTGAGGCGGCCTGTGGACAAATTTGTGGACTCTCGGATTTTCCGCAGTTTTCCGCAGGTAGTTACGAGTTCCAAATGAAAAAAGAACATACCAAGAACTTTTATGCTTGACTTCAGGGTTCGACTGGCCAAGTCTGCAAGACGGGCGAGATTTGCGCAGTCGGGTCGACAGGAAAGCGGGTTATGACGGAGATCGCCGCGATTTCCGAGCGGATCTGGGACATGAAGTATCGCCACAGGCAGAGCGGCGGCGCGCCTGTGGACAACTCCGTGGAAGATAGCTGGCGGCGGGTCGCCAAGGCCCTGGCGGAGATGGAGTCTCGCGAGTCGCGCGAGGCCTGGCGCCAGCGTTTCTATGCGGCGCTGGAGGGATTCCGCTTCCTGCCGGCCGGCCGCATCCTGGCCGGCGCCGGGACCAGCCGCGAGGTCACGCTGTTCAACTGCTTCGTCATGGGCACGATTCCCGACGACATGGGCGGCATCTTCGCCCACCTGCGCGAGGCGGCGCTGACGCTGCAGCAGGGCGGCGGCATCGGCTACGACTTCTCCAGCCTGCGCCCCAGGGGCGCGCTGGTGCGCGGCGTGGGGGCCGACGCCTCGGGGCCGCTCAGCTTCATGGACGTCTGGGACGCGATGTGCCGGACCATCATGAGCGCCGGCAGCCGGCGCGGCGCCATGATGGGCACGCTGCGCTGCGACCATCCGGACATCGAGGACTTCGTCACCGCCAAGCGCGACCCCGACCGCCTGCGCATGTTCAACGTCTCGGTGCTGGTCACCGACGCCTTCATCCAGGCGGTGCGCGAGGACGCGTCGTGGGACCTCGTCTTCGGCGGCGAGGTCTACAAGACGATCCGGGCCCGCGACCTCTGGCAGCAAATCATGCAGTCGACCTACGACCAGGCCGAGCCGGGCGTCATCTTCATCGACCGCATCAACCAGACCAACAATCTGTGGTATTGCGAGGATGTTCTTTCAACCAATCCTTGCGGAGAACAGCCACTTCCCCCATATGGCGCTTGCCTGCTCGGCTCGATCAACCTGGCGCGGCTGGTCAAGCGGCCGTTCGAGCCGGACGCGGAGCTGGACCTCGACGGGCTGAGCGACCTGGTGCCGACGGCGGTGCGCATGCTGGACGACGCCATCGACGCCTCGCGCTTCCCCCTGGAGCAGCAGCGCGAGGAGGCGCGGGCGAAGCGCCGCATTGGCCTGGGCATCACCGGGCTGGCGGACGCGCTGATCATGTGCGGGCTGACCTATGGCTCGAAGCAGGCGGTCGCCGCGACCGAGCGCTGGCTGCGGGTCCTGCGGCGCGAGGCCTATCTGGCCTCCGTCGACCTGGCCCGCGAGCGCGGGGCCTTCCCGCTGTTCGACAGGGAGAAGTTCCTCCAGGGCCACACGATCCGCCAGCTCGACGACGACGTGCGCGAGGCCATCGCAACGCACGGCATCCGCAACGGTGTCCTGACCTCGGTGGCGCCCACGGGCACGATCTCCATCCTGGCCAACAACGTCTCCAGCGGCCTGGAGCCGGTCTACAGCCTGTCCTACAGCCGCACCGTGCTGATGCCCGACGGCACCCGCCGCAAGGAGCGGGTGCGCGACTACGCGCTTGAGGAATTCCATCGCATCAAGGGCGCGGACGCCGAGCTGCCCGAGGCCTTCGTCGACGCCCAGCACCTCTCGCCCTCGGCCCATGTCGTCATGCAGGCGGCGGTGCAGAAGTACATCGACGCCTCGGTGTCGAAGACCATCAACGTGCCCGCCGACATCGGCTTCGAGGCGTTCAAGGACGTCTACATGCAGGCCTACGAGATGGGCTGCAAGGGCTGCACCACCTACCGCCCGAACCCGGTGACCGGCGCCGTGCTGGAGACCGGCGAGGGGGCGGGGGCGACGGCGGCCGGCGGGGGCAGGGCGAGCGAGGCGGCGCCCGAGGCCGGGCCTTCCGGGGCGCGGGGCGGCGACGTCGTCTTCATGACCGAGCCGCTGCGGCGGCCGGAAGTGCTGCCCGGCCGCACCTACAAGCTGAAGTGGCCGGAAAGCGACCACGCCATCTACATCACGCTGAACGACGTGGTGCAGGACGGCCGCCGCAGGCCGTTCGAGATCTTCATCAACTCCAAGAACATGGAGCACTACGCCTGGACGGTCGCGCTGACGCGGATGATCTCGGCGGTGTTCCGGCGTGGCGGCGACGTGTCCTTCGTGGTGGAGGAACTGAAGGCGGTGTTCGACCCGCGCGGCGGCGCCTGGCTGAACGGGCGCTACAAGCCTTCGCTGCTGGCCGCCATCGGCGAGGTGATCGAGCAGCACATGATCGACATCGGCTTCCTGTCCGAGCCCGCCGACGTCGCCCGCCGCGCCAAGACGGCCGAGCACCGCCAGGCCGTCGGCGAGGGCGAGGGGGCGATCCCGCGGCAGTGCCCGAAGTGCGGCGCCGCCGCCCTGATCGAGCAGGAAGGCTGCGACCTCTGCACCTCCTGCGGCTACTCCAGGTGTGGATAACTGGCACTTGACGCACCGGCACGGTGCGCGGACGATACGGAGGGATTCGCAGAACTGGGCTTGACAGATTGGTTACCCACTATATCCAGTACCCTTGACAACCGGAGGCATGGGGATGGCATTCTACGTTAAAGCGCGGCGCGTGGGCGAGGAGATCGGGCCGGGCGAGATCCTTGTCGAGGTGGAAACCACTGAGGGGCGGCCAGAGGAAATCATCGTCCATGAGGCCAACTTGGAGGGCGATTTGTTGGAAGTCGGCCCGATCCGCCGCAATGGGAATTCGGTTTTGGTCGAGTTTCCAAACGAATCCGTCCGTGGCCGGCGTCGAGTTTCCGTCCCCATAGAGAATTTCAAACGCAAGGATGGTGTTGCGGCATGATCTTGTCAGATCGGGAGATCAAGATCGGTCTGAACGAAGGGCAGATTGTCATTGAACCCCGACCGGACGAACAGTCCGCGTACGACTCGACGAGCGTCGATCTTCGACTTCACAAAACCGGCGGCGTCTGGACAAGCGCCGCTGGCATGCCAATTCAGCCTGGCGCGGCGGGTTACTCTTACACGAATGTAAAAAGCCGAATCGAACGGGTCGACCTGGACCGGTATCCACTCCGGCCGCAAAGTTTTCTGCTTGCCTGGACGCTCGAGCGGATCGAGCTGCCCACCGTCTCGCGCTTGGCTGCCCGTGTCGAGGGCAAGAGTTCGCTCGCCCGTCTCGGCATGGGTATTCACGTGACAGCGCCAACCATTCACGCCGGCTTCAAGGGCAACATCCAGCTCGAAATTTTCAACTTCGGACCGAACGAAATCTTACTGGACGCCGGCATGCGTATTTGCCAGCTCATCTTTGAACAAACCACCGGCACTCCGGATCGTGGCTATGAGGGCCTTTTCCTGGACCAGACGGCAGGTGCGTGAAAGCTTCTGCGCCTCATCCGCAAATCCTTATTTCACAAGTCCCAGGCTCGCGATATAGACCCCCGCGGCGCCGGCCAGCAGCGCCAGGGCGATGGGCGCCAGCATCACCAGCGCCATGCGCGGCGCGCCGATGACCGCGACCAGCGCCGGCTTGACCAGCGTATTGGCGGCCACGGCCAGCGCCACACCGACGGTCGCCACGGTTCCCGCGATCTCCTCAGAACTGGCCATGCTGCCCAGCGACAGCGTGATGGCGTCGACATCGCTGAGGCCCGATACCCCCGACAGCAGGTACAGTCCCGCATCCCCCGCCCAGGCCTTGAGCGCGCGGGCCAGCAGCATCACGGCCGCCAAGAGCGCGGCGAACTGCAGCGCCAGGCGCAGCTCGAAGGGATTGCGCGGCTGCAGCCCCTCGCTGCTTTCGGGTCGATCGCCGGCGCGCAGGAGGGCCAGCGCGCCCGCCCCCGCGCCCAGCGTCGCCAGGCCCAGCGGCCACGCCAGCGACGCCACCAGGCCGGGCGCCACCACCGTCACGATCAGCAGCACGCGCGGGAACATCGTGGCGTTGGCCAGGACCGCGGCGACCGCAAGCAGGCGGCGGGCGGCCGGCTCCTCCGCGTTGCGGTCCAGACGGGCGAGATGCACCGTGGTCGCGGTGGACGACACCATGCCGCCGAGCAGCCCCGTCAGCAGCACGCCAAGCCGCGTGCCCACCAGCTTCACCGCGGCGTAGCCGACAAAGGACAACCCCGCGATCAGCACCACCATCCACCAGATGCGATAGGGGTTGAGCGCCTCGAACGGGCCATAGCCCTGGTCGGGCAGGATCGGCAGCAGCACGACGGAGATCGCCAGGAATTGGATGACCGCCATCAGCTCCGCCTCAGACAGCCGGGCGACGAAGCCGTGCAGCTCCTGCTTCACGCCGAGCACCGCCACCAGCACCACCGCCGCCGCCCCGGCCACCGCCAGTTCGCCGAACCCGGCGAGTGCGCCCAGCGCGTAGGTCGCCAGCGAGGCCATCATCGTCGTCGAGCCGAGATCGGCGTCGCGGTGCAGCGCGTTCCAGTAGTTGAGGCCGAGCAGCGCGGCCATGGCCAGCAGCGAGGCCGCCAGGGTGAGCGCGCTCGTCGCCTGCGCCAGCAGCGCGGAGAGTCCGCCCAGCAGGCCGACGACGGTGAAGGTGCGCACGCCGGCAATGCGCTGGCCCGCCACCATCTCGCGCGTCTTCCAGCCGCGCTCCAGACCGATCAGCAGGCCGATCGCGATGGCGACGGCCAGGCGCTCGAACAGGATCAGCGTCTCCGGCATGGGCTCGCGGCTACCCCCTTTCGATGACAACTTCATGACAGGGTGGCCGGCCGCCGCGCGGGTGGCAAGCTGCGGATGCCGCGGTTCAGGCAGCGGCCTTGGATTCAATGTAGGCCAGCAGGCGGTGCAGCGCGCGGTCGTGCATGTCCAGCGCGTCCAGGTGATGCACGGTGTTGCGCAGGTATTCCAGGCAGGTGCCGCGCTTGCCCCGGCCCTGGAGCACCAGGCGCGCGATCTCCTGCTGGGTGAGCGGGCCGGTGTACTGCGGGTGGCTGGTATCGACGACGTAGCTGATCGCCTCGACGCGGCCCGGGTCGGTATCCACCTTCAGCCAGCGGGGGTTGTAGACGCCCAGCGCCATCTCGCGCTCGTGCAGGTAGTCCATCACCGCCTCGCCCTCGGCGGCGGGTACGCGATACACCAGCCCCCGGCAGGAACCGCCGGGCGCCAGCCCGAGCACGAGTCCGGGACACTCCGGCGTGCCGCGATAGCGGTGCGAGTAGACGCAGAAGCGCCGATGATAGCCGTGCAGCAGGCCGCTGCGCACCTCCACGTGGGGAAAGCCGGGGTTCCAGATCAGCGAGCCGTAGCCGAACACCCAGAAGTCCCGCCCCGGCGGCGGGTCCAGACGCGGCTTGCCATGCGCGAAGTAGGGCGGGTCGGTCATCGGCCGGCGGCGTTGATTCTATCACATGCGAGGCGAGGTGATCGCTGTATTGTAGTGGGGCGCCTTAACCTTGGACGCGTCCAGCGTACACGATGTTAAAGCATTGAGATGCCGCATGTAACCTTGTCCCAGGAACAGCGAAAGCCCCGTCGTCACCGACGGGGCTTTGCAAGATCGGCACCGTGCGGCGTTTGCCTTCACAGCCACACGGTGGCCCCGAAAAGGGGTCTTATACCGCCCGACATTTGAACAGACTCGTCCTTCGACAAGCTCAGGACGAGGTCCTCATGCTGAGCCTGTCGAAGCATGAGGCCGCCCAGACGTACGATTTCATTTGTCGGGCGGTATTAGACGTGGATCCGCTTCCGCGGAGAGCCACAATCGTGAAGATAAATATGGCATCAAATGTACGGCGTCAACGTCGTCCGACCGAGCCCCTTCAGGACGCAGGCACGAACCTGCCTCATCTGTTCCGAGGTCAAGGTATCGTAGCGGTAGCTGCGCTTACCGCGCGAATCCTTGCCCAAACGAATCAGGTCCAGGCGATGAAAGCCCACGGCATTTACCATGTCTCCCTTGAGCCAGTTATCGCCGTTCCAGGGTGTCGGCAGCGGCGGCTCGACCTCCAAAAAACAATGATACGTTGAAACTCCGCGTTTGCCAGAGGCCGACGAGCCGACGCCCCGGCGCGATCCGCTTGGCGTCGGAATACCCCTTTTTAGAGGTGTCCAGGCGCGTTATTCAATAAAGACGGGTTGTGTCGCGTGGAAACCCCCGGAGGTTGTCCAGCTAAGCCCTTCGATCGCCTGGTTGCAGCAGTCATCGTGGACGACTCGCGAAGGAAAGCCCTTTATGGTTCCCAAGAGTCCCACAAGCATAGGAACGACGAGCATGCTGCGCCGCACCCGTCTGGTTTTCCTGGTCGCGCTGGCCGTGCTGGTGGTGCCGCTGGTCGGCGGCGCCGGCGGCTGGGTGTGGGCCGAGAGCATCTACACCGAGAGCTGGGCGCAATGGCTGGAGGCCCGGCGCGCGGAGGGCTACCGCTTCGAGAACGCGACGCCGCGCACGTCGGGATTTCCCAGTCGAATCGAGCTGCGCCTCGACGACTTCGCCATGACCGCGCCCGACGGCTGGCGCTGGGAGCCGCCGGCGGTGCAAGGCGAGGCCTCGCTGCTGGCGCCCTTCGAGATGCGGCTGAACGGACCGGGAGAGCATGGCGTGGTGACGCCGGACGGCCGGCGGCTCACGCTCGCGGCGGAGTCCGCCGACGGCCGCCTGGCCTTCGACCCGGAGCGCGGGCTGGACCGGGGCAACCTGCGGCTGGGCGGCATCGCGCTGGCCGGTCTTCCCGCCGGCCGGGTGTCGGCGGAGTTCCTGGAAACCACCGTGGGGCCAAGGCGACAAGAGGGCAACGGTCCGGCGACGACCGTGTTCACGACCGAAGCACGCGGACTCACGCTGCCGCCCGATGCCGACACGCCCTTCGGCCGCCGGATCGAGCGGCTGGAGCTTCGCGGCCGGCTCGAAGGCGACCTGCCGGCCGGGCAGGACGCCCAGGCGCTTCAGGCCTGGCGCGCGGCCGGGGGCGGCGTGGACGTCGACCATCTGCGCGTGGTCTGGCCGCCGCTGACGATGTCCGGGGAGGGGCGCCTGAGCCTGGATCCGGAACTGCGGCCGCAGGGGCGGCTGGACATGGCGGTGCAAGGGCTGGAGGCCGCCATGGACCGCCTGGCCGAGGCCGGCGTGCTCGATGCCAAGACCGCCGGCTATGTCAAGCTGGCGGTGGTCGCGCTGGGCCGCCAGGACTCCGAGCACGGCAAGACGACGGTGCAGGTGCCGGTCACTCTTCGCGATGGCCGGCTGTATCTGGGGCCGGTGCCGCTGTTGAAGCTTTCTCCGGTTCTCGCGGATCGAACGACCCGGCTTGGTGCGCTTCAATGACGCCGCGCCGGATATCCCGCGTCCGCCGGAAGCGCGATTCCAGCACCTCCCCCTCGCCCCAGCGGATGGCCCGCTGCAGCGCCGTGATGTCCTCGCTGAAGCGCTGCAGCACGTCCAGCACCGCCTCGCGGTTGTTCAGGAAGATGTCCCGCCACATCACCGGGTCGGACCCGGCAATGCGGGTGAAGTCGCGAAAGCCGCCGGCGGAGAACTTCACGACCTCCTGCTTCTCGCCGTTCTCCAGGTCGGCGGCGGTCGAGACGATGGTGTAGGCGATCAGGTGCGGCAGGTGCGAGGTGATCGCCAGCACCCGGTCGTGGTGGTCGGCGTCCATGATCTCGACCGACGATCCGACGCCGCGCCACAGCGCCGCCACCTTGGCCACGGCCGCCTCGTCGGTGCCCGGCGGCGGGGTCAGGATGGTCCAGCGATCCTCGAACAGCTCGGCGAAGCCGGCCTCGGGGCCCGACTTCTCCGTGCCGGCGATGGGGTGGCCGGGGACGAAGTGGACGTGGTCCGGCACGAAGGGCCCGACGTCGCGGATCACCGCCCGCTTCACCGAGCCCACGTCGCTCAGGACGCTCTCGCGCCGGAGCCGCGGGCCGATGCGCTCGGCGATCTCGGCATAGGCGCCCACGGGCGTGCAGATCACCACGAGGTCGCAGCCCTTCACCGCCTCGGCCGGGTCGGCCTCCGCCCGGTCCACGATGTCGAGTTCCAGCGCCGTGCGCCGCGTGGCCTCGCGCCGCGCGCAGCCGACGATCTCCCCCACCAGGCCGTGCCGCCGCGCCGCCAGCGCCAGCGAGGCGCCGATCAGCCCGACGCCGATCAGGCCGACACGTTCGAAAAGGGGCGATGCGCTCATCCCGTCCGCTCCCCGAAGCTGGTCAGCGCCTCGGCGGCCTGGCGCATGTCGTCCTCGGTGCCGATGGACACGCGCAGGCAGGCCGGCAGGCCGTAGGCCGCCATGCGCCGCACCAGCACGCCGTGGCGCTTGAAGTGCTCGACCGTCGCCTCGGCGCGCTCCGGCGACTCCAGGCGCAGCAGCACGAAGTTGCCGGCCGAGGGCAGGGCCTCGATGCCGGCCCGCGCCGCCTGCTGGCGGAACCAGTCGCGCCAGACGCGGTTGTGCTCGGCCGAGCGGGCCACGTGGTCGCGGTCGCGAATGGCCGCCAGGCCCGCCGCCTGCGCCGCGGCGGAGACGTTGAACGGCCCCCGCGCCCGGTTCAGCACGTCCACCACCCCGGCCGGCCCGTAGGCCCAGCCCAGGCGCAGGCTCGCCAGGCCGTGGATCTTGGAGAAGGTGCGCGTCATCACGACGTTGTCCGCCCCTTCCACCAATGCCGCCCCGTCGACGTAGTCCGGCGCGTCGGTCACGTACTCGGCATAGGCCGCGTCGATCACCAGCAGCACGTCTTTCGGCAGCCCCGCGTGCAGCCGCGCCAGCGACCCGGCGGACAGGTAGGTGCCCGTCGGGTTGTTCGGGTTGGCCAGGAAAACCAGCTTCGTGCGCTCGCTCACCCGCGCCAGGAGCGCGTCCACGTCGGCGGTCAACTCGCTCTCCGGCGCGGCCACCGCCGTGGCGCCCGCGGTGGAGGCGGCGATGGGGTACATGAGAAAGCCGTGCCGGCTGTAGAGCACCTCGTCGCCCGGCCCGGCATAGGCCCGGACCAGCAGCGCGATCAGCTCGTCCGAGCCGGCGCCGCAGACGATGCGCCCGGCCTCCAGGCCGTGAATCTCCGCGATCGCCTCGCGCAGCGCGCGGCTGCCGCCGTCGGGATAGCGATGCAGCGCGTCGGCCAGCTCGACATAGGCCCGGGCCGCGTCGGGACTCGGGCCCAGGGGGTTCTCGTTGGACGCCAGGCGCGCCACGCGGGCGACGCCGGGAAGCTGCGATTCGCCGCCCACATAGGGCTCGATGTCCAGAACGCCGGGACGCGGGGTCGGCGCCATCTTGACCTCCTCCGGGAATCGGCGGTTGCCGTCAGGCCAGCTCTTCGGCCGACAGCGGCATGGCATAGCCGCCGAGGGGCCACGCCGTCGAGACAATGTTCTCGCCCGCGCCGTACAGGGCCGCGAGGCGCGGGTCCTCGTCGTCCAGGATGCCCGCGTGCTCGATCAGGTAGTAGGCCGTGCGGTCCCGACCGACATGGGCCTTCCAGTCCGTGACCTCGAAGCCCGCCTGCTGAAGCACCCGGCGCAGGGCCGAGCGGCTGGCCTGCTCCGCGCCCTCGATCGCCAGGTAGCCGCGGTCGTCCCCGGTTTCCTGCGGGATGTCGAGGCCCACGGCCAGCGCCTCGCCGTGCAGCGGGCTGTCCACCGGCCGGGCAAAGGGGAGGCGGGCCATGATCCGCGGCACCCGCGTCCCGCGCCGCGCCAGGCTCGGCCACCAGGCCGTCGGCTCCTCGCTTTCGGGCATTGGCAGGACCCCGACCGTCGCCGTGCCGTCGGCCACCGCCTGCAGGACGCGAGCCGCGGTGCCCAGTTCCTGGATGGGGGTCAGCGAGCCGAAGTGGTCGCGGGCCAGACGGCACAGCTCGCCATCGCCCTGACGCGAGCGCAGCACGGCCACCGAGAAGGCTCCCTGCACGGCCAGCCCGGCGGCGAAGATCTCGCGCCAGATGCGCACGATCACCGGCTTGGGAAAGGCGCCGCTGTGGCGGCGGATCAGCCGGCGCAGCACCATCGCCTCGCGGCCGGGGCGGATGTACACCTCGCTGCCCGCCTTGGCCTGGCGGATTCGCTCCTGCAGGTTACCGCGCCGCACGAGCAGGTCATGCAGCGCGTCGTCAATCTCATCGATTTCGCGCCGCAGTTCGGCGAGCGATGGGTCGGTCAAGCTCATCGGGAAATTTCGCGCGACGTGTCGCGGGGTCGATCGCATACTCATAGTCGCTGACGCTTCCAAAATCAAAGCAAAACCTACATATGGAAACCGTTGACAGGGCGCGTGCCGGCTTCGTAGGTGTGCCGGCTCTCCGCGCGTGCCGCACAGCCAGGCCGCTCCGGGCGACCCCGGAGCCGCGCAAGGAGCAGCCGTGTGGATCAGTGACGGTGAATGAGGATCTCCGGGACCCGACCTTGACGCATCGCACGCCCCTGGACGCTGGCCACCGGGTCGAGCTGGGTCGCGAGGCCCCGCTGCGCCTGGACTGCGGCGCGACGCTGGGCCCGTTCACCATGGCCTATCGCACCTACGGGCGGCTGAACGCCGAGCGGTCGAACGCGATTCTGGTCTGTCACGCGCTGACCGGCGACCAGCATCCCCTGGCGCCGCCGCACACCACGCGGCCGGGGTGGTGGGAGCTGATGGTCGGGCCGGGCAGGCCGCTGGACACCGAGCGCTACTACGTCATCTGCGCCAACGTCATCGGCGGCTGCTCCGGCACCGAGGGGCCGAAGGAGATCAACCGGGAAACCGGCGAGCCCTGGAGCCTGGACTTTCCGGTCATCACCATCGCCGACATGGTGCGCGCCCAGGCGATGCTGCTGGACCACCTGGGCATCGAGCAGCTTTTCTGCGTCATCGGCGGCTCCATGGGCGCGATGCAGGTGCTGCAGTTCTGCGTCAGCTACCCAGATCGCACCTTCGCCGCCGTGCCGATCGCCGGCGCCGCGCGGCACTCGGCGCAGAACATCGCCTTCCACGAGGTCGGCCGGCAGGCCATCATGGCCGACCCGGACTGGTGCGACGGCGACTACCTGCGCCACGGCAAGGTGCCGCGGCGGGGGCTGGCGGTGGCGCGCATGGCCGCGCACATCACCTACCTGTCGGAGGCGGCGCTGCACCGCAAGTTCGGCCGGCGGCTGCAGGACCGGCAGTACGTGACCTACGGCTTCGACGCCGACTTTCAGGTCGAGAGCTACCTGCGCCACCAGGGCTCCAGCTTCGTCTCCCGCTTCGACGCGAATTCCTATCTCTACATCACGCGGGCGATGGACTACTTCGACCTGGCGGGGGAGCACGGCGGGGTGCTGGCGCGCGCGTTCGCGAACACGCCGGTGCGCTACTGCGTGGTGTCCTTCACCAGCGACTGGCTTTTCCCGACACCGGAGAGCCGCGAGGTGGTGCACGCGCTGAACGCGGCGGCGGCGGACGTCAGCTTCGTCGAAATCGAGACCGACAAGGGGCACGACGCCTTCCTGCTGGACGAGCCGGAGTTCTTCGACGTGCTGCGCGGCTTCCTGCGCGGCTGCGCCGAGCACCGGGGGCTGCGGCCATGAGCCCGCTGGACGCGGCGCGGTCCGGGGCGGCCGCCCCGCGCCGGCGCGAGATCCGCGGCGACCTCGCCCTGATCGCGGACATGGTGGAGCCGGGAACGCGGGTGCTGGACGTGGGGTGCGGCGACGGCGCCCTGCTGGACTGCCTGGTCCACGACAAGGGGGTCATCGGCCGCGGTATCGAGCTGAGCCAGGCCGGAGTGAACGCCTGCGTCACCCACGGCCTCTCGGCCATCCAGGGCGACGCCGACACCGACCTGAAGGACTACCCCTCCGGGTCCTTCGACTACGCCATCCTCAGCCAGACGCTGCAGGCCACGCGCGCGCCCAGGGCGGTGCTGGAGCACCTGGTGCGCATCGGCCGGCGGGCCATCGTGTCCTTTCCCAACTTCGGCCACTGGCAGGTGCGGCTGCGCCTGCTGCTGAACGGCCGCATGCCGGTCTCCCGCTCGCTGCCCGACCCCTGGTACGAGACGCCGAACATCCATCTGTGCACGATCGGCGACTTCCTGGAACTCTGCGCCGCGCTCGACATCGCGGTGGAGCGGGCCGTGGCACTCGATTCCGGCGGACGGGACAAGCAGATCGGCAATCCGCGCTGGGCCAACCTGCTGGCGGAGCAGGGGCTGTTCGTCCTGCGCCAGGCGGGGGCGGGGCCAGGCCGCTGAGCCCATGGAACCGCAAAGGTCTTGCAGCTCTCACCCTTCGACAGGCTCAGGGTGAGGGGTAGCGCTAGTAGGCCTCCTCATGCTGAGCCTGTCGAAGCATGAGCCTGTCGAAGCATGAGCCTGTCGAAG
>CAZLNO010000043.1:0-29128 GCA_964561005.1 uncultured Rhodovibrionaceae bacterium
TCCTCGCCGGCCGATGGTACGCGCGTGACCTGCGTCCTGCCGCGCGACCCCAGGATGCAAAAGGCGCCGGCCGACGCCGGCACGATCGAGCTGTCCGCGCGCAAGGAAAGCGTGGCGTAGACCGTGCCCCCTGGACAGCGGCCGGCGGCAGCCAAACATGCCGGGACAGGTCCCTCACGGACCGGGAAGGAGGCACGATGAGCGGCCCCGATCTCAGGATCCGCTTCGACTTTCAGGGCGCGATGCGCAACCTCGGCCGCGCCACGCGCAAGGCCTATGACAGCGTGCGGCGGCAGGTCGACGAACCGGAGGGGAACGCCGAGTCCGAGGACGCGGCGGAACGCCGGGACCGGCACGACGACGCCGGCGCCGAGGACCGCCGCGAGCGCTGAGCCGGCGCGGGCGGTTGCTCACCGGCGGGTTCGCCGCGCCGGCGGCGCCGCCGCCTGGTCCTGGCGCTCGGTGAACCGCTGTTGCTCGGCCTGCGAGCGTTCGCGGCGGGTGAAGGTCTCGGCCGGGCTGCGTGGATCGGGCGGGGCGGGCGGCAGCCGCAGGCCGCCGGAGGCCGCGTCCGCCGCCCGCGCGCGCTCGCGCAGCCAGTCGGCCTCGCCGGGGTCGTCCAGCCGGTCGTGGTGCAGGGCCAGGGCGCGCAGCAGCAGGCCGGCGGTGCCGCCGGCGCGCGTCTCGGCGGCGGTGGCGAGGTGATGGAGCTGGGTTTCCCAGACCAGCAGGTCGTCGACCCGGCCTTCCTCCGCCGCGGCCAGGGCGGCCCGTGCCGCCACGCCTTCGACGAGGTCGCGCGCCGCTGCCGTCTTGTCCGGATTCATCGCCACGGTCAGCGCCGCCACGAGCGGCGGGACCGCGACATCGGGCCCGGAGCCGGATTCGCGCTGGAGCAGGCCCAACGCCGCAAGGCGGCCGACGGCCTTCTCGATCAGCCAGTCGTCGGGCGGTGCCTCATAGGCCTCGGCGCAGCGGTTCAGCAGCCACGCCGGGATCGGCGCGCCGGGCGCGAAGCGGGCGGCGAGGCGCAGCGTGGCCTTCGCGATGATGTCGGGGCCGTGCATGTCCCGGAGCTGCGCCGTCGCCAGGATCGCGGCGCGCAGCGTCGGCAGCTCCGGCCCGAGCGGCGCGCGCCGGAGCCCGTCGATCTCCAGCAGCGTCTGCTCGGCCTGGATGGCGCGCAGGCTCGCCAGGTAGGCCGCCGGCGTGCCCGCGGCCGTCTCCCTCGCATGGCGCAGCGTGCGCCCGGCCAGAACCAGCGCCTGCGGCAGATGGCGCAGCAGCTCCACGATGCGGCCGAGGTCGGGGTCGTCCGCCCGCAGATCCGGGCGGAAGCCGCGCAGCAGGGCCAGGCCGGCCGCGTCGTCCAGGGCTTCCAGATGGTGCGCGGGCAGCCCCAGGGCACCCGCCCAGCTGCCGTGCCGGGTCGTGACCAGCAGTCGCGCGCGGCCCTCGGGCCGCCACGCGCGCACCACCTCGGGGTCGCGGCAGTCGTCCAGGATCACGAGGCTGGGCGGACCGGACTCCCATGCGCGGAAGGTCGCCTCGATGCGCGCGTCCAGGCTGCCGCGCGTCGCCACGCCGGCCCGCAGGCCGCAGGCCGCGATCGCTGCCGGCACCGCGTCGGGGTCGGCGGCCGGCACCCGGAAGACGCCGCCGGGATAGGCCGAGTGGTGGCGGCGGCCGTGCGCCAGCGCCAGCCAGGTCTTGCCCACGCCGCCGCGGCCGCCGACGGCCGGGGTCTCGGCGATGACGGCCGCGCCGAAGTCGTCGAGCATCGACGCCAGCGCCGCGAGGTCGGCCTCGCGGGGCGCCTCGACGCGCGCCGGCGTGGTGGCCCGCGGCGGTGCCGCCCGGCCCGGCGCGGCCGGCAGCGTCGTCGCGATGTCGCCCGCGTTGACGGGCAGCAGCCAGGGGTCGGCGCCCGGGGGCGTCGGGGGTGCTGGAGCCGTTGCGTCTGGATGTTCGCTGTCGTCCGTCACGCGCGCCGTTTCCCTGCCGCGGCTCTCCGGGACATTCTGCCGCAACGGGCGCGCGAATGGGTTAAGGCCGGTGGCGGTCGAAGGGGGCAAGAGGGTTTGCCATGGATAACCTTCGGGGCGCAGGGTGGACCCTGCGCCCCGCTTCCTTGCTTTCCCTCGGTCGCGCGGGCGCCTACTCCCCGCCGCCCAGGGCATGGACGTAGACCGCCAGCATCTTGACGGTCTCGTCGTCCAGGCGGGTGGTCCAGGCCGGCATGTTGCCGTGCCGGGGGTTGCCGATCTGGGCGATAACCTCGGCCTTCTCGCCGCCGTAGAGCCAGATCGCGTCCGAGAGGTTCGGGGCGCCCAGCGCCGGGTTGCCCTTGGCGTCGGGGCCGTGGCAGGCGGCGCAGTTCTGGGCGTAGACCGCGGCCCCGGCCTCGACGGCCTCGGCGTCGTTCACGTCCCGCGACAGCGAGAGCAGATAGGTGGCCACCTGCTCCACCTCTTCGGTCGAAAGGATGTCGCCGAAGGCCGGCATCATCGACTGCCGGCTCTGCTCATGCTCGTTGCGCACCCCGTAGGCGATGGTGTGGTGGATCTCCTCGATGCCGCCGCCCCAGATCCAGGCGTCGTCGGCCAGCGTGGGATAGCCACCCGGCCGCCCCGCGCCGCCCCGGCCGTGGCAGGGCGCGCAGTTGTCGGCGAAGGCGGCCTGGCCGCCGGCCATGGCGAAGTTCAGCAGCTCGTTGTCGCCGCCGATCTTCGCCAACTCCGTCTCGCGAATCTGGTCGAGGTACTGCGCCTGGGCCGCGCGGGCCTCCTGGATCTGGTCCTGCAGCTCCGCCCGCCGGTCCCAGCCCAGCAGCCCGTGGGTATAGCCGGACAGCGTCGGAATCGCCGGATAGAGGATCATGTAGATTACCGAGAAGGCGATCGTCACGTAGAAGACGTAGAGCCACCACTTCGGCAGCGGCGTGTTCAGCTCCTTGATGCCGTCCCACTCGTGCCCGGTCGTGTCCTGACCGGTGAGGGAATCCTTTTCGACCTTGGTCGGCATCGATCACTTCTCCCCTGATTGATCGGACGGCTCGTCGTCCTCGAGCGGGATGCGCCCGTGCTCTTCGAGGCGGTCCTTGCGGCGCGGCCAGTACACCCAGGCCACGATCCCGACGAACAGCAGCATCAGCCAGAGCACCCAGAGCTGGCGCAGCCAGATGGCGAGGTCCTGGAGCCATTCCATGACGGTCGGCCCTCGCGCCTACTGCTTCAGCTCTTCGGTGCCGTAGTCGGCGAAGTCGACCATGCGCCCCAGGATCTGCAGATAGGCGACGAGGGCGTCCATCTCCGACACCATCTCCGGGTCGCCGTCGAAGTCGGCCACCTCCGCCTTGGGATAGCGCTCCAGGAGCCCGGAATGATCGGCGTCCGGATCGGCCTGCGCGTGCAGGTCGGCCCTGGCGTTGGCGATCATCTCCTCGGTGTAGGGGACGCCGACGGTCACGTTGGTCTCCAGGTGCGCGGCCGGGTTGCCCATGTCCAGCGGCGTCTCGGAGAGGAAGGCGTAGGGCGGCATGATGGATTCGGGGACCACCGAGGTCGGGTCCTCCAGGTGGGCGACGTGCCAGTCGTTGGAGTACTTGCCGCCCACCCGCGCCAGGTCCGGCCCGGTGCGCTTGGAGCCCCACTGGAAGGGGTGGTCGTAGATGCTCTCCGCCGCCAGGGAGTAGTGGCCGTAGCGCTCCACCTCGTCGCGGAAGGTGCGGACCTGCTGGCTGTGGCAGACGTAGCACCCCTCGCGGACATAGATGTTCCGCCCGGCCAGCTCCAGCGGCGAGTAGGGCCGCACACCCTTCACCGGCTCGATGGTGCTCTGGATGGTGAAGGTCGGCACGATCTCCACGATGCCGCCGATGGAGACGGTGACCAGCACCAGGACCAGCAGCAGGATGACGTTCTTTTCGATACGGGCATGCCAGTGCATGGCGTCGCGTCCTCCCTATTCGGCCGGACGGGCGGCGGGCGACGGCGCGGCGACGGCGGGCGCTTCCTGCCGCACGTCGCCGCGGATGGTCCGCGCCAGGTTGTAGACCATGATCAGCGCGCCGATCAGGAAGAAGACCCCGCCCAGAGCCCGGATCACGTAGAAGGGATGCATGGCCTCCACCGTCTCCACGAAGGAGTATTGCAGGAAGCCGAGCTGGTCGTAGGAGCGCCACATCAGGCCCTGCATGATCCCGGAGATCCACATCGCGGTGATGTAAAGGACGATGCCCAGGGTGGCGATCCAGAAGTGGATGCTGACCAGCTTCAGCGAATAGAGCTGTTTGCGATGCCAGAGATGCGGCACCAGGAAGTACAGCGCGCCGAAGGAGACGAAGGCCACCCAGCCCAGCGCGCCGGAGTGGACGTGGCCGATAGTCCAGTCGGTGTAGTGCGACAGCGCGTTCACCGGCTTCACCGACATCACCGGGCCCTCGAAGGTGCTCATGCCGTAGAAGGCGACCGAGACCACCAGGAAGCGCAGCACGGGGTCGGTGCGCAGCTTGTCCCAGGCGCCGGACAGCGTCATGATCCCGTTGATCATGCCGCCCCACGAGGGCATCCACAGCATCACCGAGAACACCATGCCCAGCGTCTGCGTCCAGTCCGGCAGCGAGGTGTAGTGCAGGTGGTGCGGGCCGGCCCAGATGTAGAGGAAGATCAGCGCCCAGAAGTGGATGATCGACAGCCGGTAGGAGTACACCGGCCGCTCGGCGCGCTTGGGGATGTAGTAGTACATCATCCCCAGGAATCCGGCCGTGAGGAAGAAGCCTACGGCGTTGTGGCCGTACCACCACTGCGTGATCGCGTCCTGCACCCCGGCGAACAGCGAGTAGCTCTTGGTGCCGAACACGCTGACCGGGACGGCCAGGTTGTTGACGATGTGCAGCATGGCGATGGTCACGATGAACGCCAGGAAGAACCAGTTCGCCACGTAGATGTGCGGCTCCCGGCGCTTCATCAGCGTGCCCACGTACACCACGAGGTACACCACCCAGACGATGGTCAGCCAGAGGTCGACGGACCGCTCGGGCTCGGCGTACTCGCGCGACTGCGTGATGCCGAAGACGTAGCCCAGCCCGGCCATGACCAGGAAGGCCTGGTAGCCCAGGAAGAGGAACATCGCCGTCTCGTCGCCGCCGAACAGCCGCGCCCGGCAGGTCCGCTGCACCACGTGCAGCGAGGTCGCCAGCAGCGCGTTGCCGCCGAAACCGAAGATGGCGGCGGAGGTGTGCAGCGGGCGCAGGCGGCCGAAGTTGGTCTCCGCCCAGCCGAAGTTCAGCTCCGGATAGGCGAGCTGGAAGGCGATGAAGACGCCCGCCGAGAAGGCGGCCACCCCCCAGAAGATCGTGGCGAGGACGAACAGCCGGACCACGTCCTCGTTGTAATACTCGCGCGCGGGCGCGACATTGCCCGCGGCTGCGGCGCTCTGGGCCATGGAACTCCCCCTTGGCGACATCATCGTCCCGGCGGCGGCGGGCCGCCGCGGATCGACGGCGATCGAACACGCCCCGACGCGGCGCAACATTGATGTACGTCAATGGAAACGCCGAACGCACAGGCAATGCTGCACCGACGCGCCGGACTGGCGCCAGCAGGAGCGCAAACGCGCCGCCGGATCAAGACCTGCGATCTTGTGCCGCAGCGAGGGGTGGCGCAAACTTCGCGCGAGAGAACCGACCGGACGAGGGAGGCCAGCGACCATGAGCGACGCCGTGACCGTGTTCTCCGGACCGACTCCGCACATACGCCGGGTCACGGTGGACAAGCCCTGGACCTGGCTGGCGCGCGGCTGGGCCGACATGCGCCGGGCGTCCGGGGTCAGCCTCGCCTACGGCCTCGTGTTCACGGTCCTCGGGTTCATCATCCTGGGCGGCCTGTGGTTCGTCGATCTGTTCTATCTGATCCTGCCGGTCTCCGCCGGTTTCATGCTGGTCGGGCCGTTCCTGGCGGTGGGGCTGTACGAGACCAGCCGGCGGCTGATGGCCGGCGAGCCCGTCTCCCTCGGCCACGCGCTGCGCGGGCTGCAGCGCAATACCAGCCAGATCGTCTTGATGGGCGTCGCCCTGATGCTCTTCCTGCTGGCCTGGATCCGGCTGGCGACGCTGATCTTCGCGCTGTTCTTCAGCCACGCGCCGCCGCGCCTGGACAACTTCGTCGTGGAGGTCTTCTTCAGCGTCAGCTCGATCCCCTTCCTGATCGTGGGGATCGGCGTCGGTGCGGTGCTGGCGGTCGTGGTGTTCGCCATCTCGGCGGTGTCGATCCCGATGCTGCTCGACCGGCCGGAGGTCAACGTGGCGACCGCCATCGTCACCAGCGTCACCGCGGTGCGCGCCAACATCATGCCGATGGCGGTCTGGGCGGCGCTGGTCGTGCTGTTCACGGCGGCGGGACTGGTCACCCTCTACCTCGGCCTGATCGTCGCCATGCCGCTGATCGGCCACGCCACCTGGCACGCCTACCGCGACGTGGTGACCTACGAGGAGTGAGCGGGGGCCCCTCGCGATGACGCGCGGGTTTGGCGTGAGCGGACGGCTGGTGTAGAAACGCACCCTTCGCCGGTCGGGAGCTTGCTCCCGACCGGAACGTTTCCGATTTCCACGGGGGCTTTGAAGCGTTCGGGGCGCGGGCAAGCCCACGCCCCGCAAGAGACCGCGCCCCCGCACCTCACGTCACCGCCGCACGCCCGGATTTGGCCTCGGCCCGCGGCTGGTGTAAAAGTCGGGCTCGTCCCACGCAGCTCGCCAGGATGTTCGCCCGCGCATGCCGCCCGATGCCGCCCCGCCGCGCGCCGACCCGCACGACGTTCTGCGCCGCGTCTTCGGCCACGAGTCGTTCCGGCCCTTGCAGGGCGAGATCGTCGACCACGTCACGGCGGGCGGCGAGGCGCTGGTGCTCATGCCCACCGGCGGCGGCAAGTCGCTGTGCTACCAGGTGCCGGCGCTGTGCCGGCCGGGGCTGGCGGTCGTCGTCTCGCCGCTGATCGCGCTGATGGAGGACCAGGTCGCGCAGCTTCGCCAGTTCGGCGCGCGGGCGGCGGCGCTGACCTCCAGGCTGACGCGCGAGGAGGCCGCCGATGTGCGCCGCGCCATCGACGACGGCGCGCTCGACCTGCTCTATGTCGCGCCGGAACGCCTGGTGCAGGGCAGCCTGCTGGAGCAGCTCGCCCGCGTGCCGCTGGCCCTTTTCGCCATCGACGAGGCGCACTGCGTCAGCCAGTGGGGCCACGACTTCCGCCCGGAGTACCGCCAGCTCGCGGTGCTGGCGGAGCGCTTTCCGGCGGTGCCGCGCATCGCGCTGACCGCCACGGCGGACGAGGTGACCCGGCGCGACATCCTGCGCCAGCTTCGCCTGGAGGACGCGCGCACCTTCGTCGCCAGCTTCGACCGGCCGAACATCCGCTACCGCGTCGCGCCCAAGACGCACGCGCGCCGCCAGCTCCTGGGCTTCCTGCGCGACGGCCACCACGGGGAGAGCGGCATCGTCTACGCCATGAGCCGCAAGCGCGTGGAGGCGACGGCCGAGTTCCTGCGCGAATCGGGCTTCAAGGCGCTGGCCTACCACGCCGGCATGGACGGCGCCGCGCGCGCGGCCAGCCACCGCGCCTTCCTGCACGAGGAGGGGACCGTCATCGTGGCGACGATCGCCTTCGGCATGGGCATCGACAAGCCGGACGTGCGCTTCGTCGTCCACCTGGACATGCCCAAGAACATCGAGGGCTACTACCAGGAAACCGGCCGAGCCGGGCGCGACGGCTTGCCGGCGGAGACGCTGATGCTCTATGGCCTGCAGGACGTCGCCCACCTGCGCGGCCTGGTCGAGGCCTCCGACGCCGCCGAGGCGGTGAAGCGCGTGGAGCAGCGCAAGCTGGAGGCCCTGCTGGCCTACTGCGAGACCGCGCGTTGCCGGCGGCAGGTGCTGCTGGAGTACTTCGACGAGGCCGCCGAGCCCTGCGGCAACTGCGACACCTGCCTGGACCCGCCGGAGACCGTGGACGGCAGCTTCGAGGCCCGGCTCGCGCTCTCCGCCATCTACCGCACCGGCCAGAACTTCGGCGCCGGGCACGTCATCGACGTGCTGCTGGGCAAGGCGACGGAGAAGGTGACCCGCCACGGCCACGACCAACTGGGGCTGTTCGGCAAGGGCGCGGAGATCCCGGAGGCGCGCTGGAGGTCGGCGCTGCGCCAGCTTGCCGCCGCCGGGCTGCTGCGCGTGGACCTGGAGGCGCACGGCGTGCTGCGCCTGGGCGAGAGCGAGCGCGTGCGCCCGGTGCTGCGCGGCGAGCAGCCGGTCACGCTGCGCCGCGACCGGGCGCCGGCTCGCGGCGGCCGCAAAAGCCAGGATGGTCGCGCCGGCGGCGACCCGGCGCAGGGGCTGGACGCCCAGGGGCGGGCGCTGTTCGAGCGCCTGCGCGCCAAGCGCACGGAACTGGCGCAGGCGCAGGGGGTGCCGCCCTACGTCGTCTTTCACGACGCCACGCTGCTGGCCCTGGCCCGCGAGCGCCCGCGCACCCGCGAGGCCTTCGCCCAAATCCCCGGCGTCGGCAAGAGCAAGGTCGAGCGCTATGCCGAGGCGTTTCTGACGGTACTGCGAGATGCGAAATAGTGCCCAGGCCGGAACGCGTGACGATGCACCGGGGCCCGCCGGGACGCCGCCTCTCCCACGGCGACGCGACCGAATGAACAAGTTGTTCTTATGCCAGCCAAAGGTTGTCATCTGCGGGCGCGTGGCGCAGCCCCGCCGGATGCATCCAGGTTGTCGGCTGTCGGAGGCGCCTCAGAAGCGAGACCGCGACGGGCGGTTGGCTGGGATGGGCCAAGAGCCGACACTGGGAAAAGAGTGCTATCCAGACTCAATTTTATCCTGCGACTTGAATTCTGGCACGGCATCATATTGAAATAAACGATATCGTTCACGTGTCCGACTTTTCATTCATCTCGATACCAGTAGGCTCGGCCGTCCCCAACTCAGCCTCGATAGCTTCCTCATCTGCTCCATATTCCCCAGTCTTGGGATTCCACTTAACGAACTCATATTCATCACCAATCGTTTGTATCCGATCCGCAGCAGCCATCGCCTTCCCATTATTCGCAGCCTTGTAACGATAGAACAGCCTTGTCGGCCCATCAATCGCAATAAGCTCGGGCTCAATAATTTCAATATCTCGCAGAACACCCTGAGCGTCCGGCAACCCAACAATACTGCCCGGGGCGTATACCCAAATGAGCCCTTCGGGTAGCTCGGACGACTCGCCAATTTCGAAAACCGAAGGATCAATTGAGCCCAGCTGTATGTACCACGTCCGTAAATTCTCAGCCACTTCAAGAGGAACCAACGCTTCATCGTCCGAAGTGAATTCACTAGACTTTTCCAGTTTGTTAATTATTTGGTCAAGGTGCTTAAATACCGGCTCCGTTAAACGAAGACTGCCGTATGTCGCGTCATATACTACAATCGTATCGCTTACTGCCTGCCGGAAAACGTCGGATACCATGGCCACATTGGTTGCAGTTGCTCCAATATCTTGCGGTGAGATGCTATACTCACGAACAGCTAAATCGCGCAATGCATCCGCAAGCTGCTTTTTTACTCCATTCTGCTTGATCCAGTCTTCCTCAATTTTGAGCACGACGCCGGTGGTTCGAAAATCTCGCGTCTTGGGTGTCATCGCAGGATTCGCACCCCTAAGGTCCTTATATAGCTTCCGGTCGCCGTGTTCTTCGAAACCTTCCACACGCTCGGTAATTTGCAGCTGACATTCCGCCAGGAACCCATATGGGCCCTTCCGAATATGCCCTTCGACGAGACCCTCGCGCTCAACATTAAAATTAACGAAGGTACGAATTAAGGGCCGCGTAAACGTCGGAGACCTCCATTCCGATACTCTGATCACACGCTCCCACACGGTACTGCGCCATTCTTGAACGCGCCACCTGCGCCCCATGTGGAGGTACACAGCACCAGGATACGCCTCTCGAATGGCTTGTTGGATGCTAAGATATCCGATGACCTGACTGTGCCCGCGCGCTACGGTGAAATTTTCTTCACCGATATTGCGGAGAGGGTAATTCAAATGGGGGGTATCACCGCCTAATTTTGCAATATGGTCAAACTCACGTGGTCTCGCTTTTGTACCTCCAAAGCGGGCGAACTCGAATACTTCCTTAAAACCCTTGGGCCAGTCGATCTTCGAAGGTGGAACAGGCTTATTTAATACACCCATCATATCAAGCTCTTCCGCCAAACACTTCGCGTGCGCAAATTGCATAAACCGGTTGTCCAAATACAGATGAGGCGGCTCAACCGAAGTCGCATAATATTCCTGTAAAGAAGAACCATATTTTGCAAACGCCTGTGGTTCAGCAAGAATCGCGAAACATGCCGGCCCAGTTCGGCCGGTCCGGCCAAGTCGCTGCCGAAAAGCTTTGCGGGAACTCGGCAGACCTAGATTGAAGCCAATGACAAAATGAGGAATATTGATACCGAGTTCCAGTGCAGACGTCGCGACGACACCCCTTAATTCCTGCTTACGCAAGGCGTCCTCGATACGCGCGCGGTCTTCAGCCTCGTAACCACTTCGATAGGGTTGCACCAGCGGGTGATCTGTCAATATCGCGAGTCGCTCGACGCGCTGCCGTGAATCAACGAATGTAATAAAACTACCAAAATCGGATTGGTCCAGAAGTTGACGTTGTAGGTCGGGAACGATAGCGGCAACATCACTGTCCTTTGAGGCCAAATGCAGAAGGGTACGTGAATAATGCGGGGACCCATCTTCATTCTCATCAATCACTGTAAACTTTAGACCAGTTAAAGAAGTTAGGTGCTCGGACGGGTTTGCGATTGTGGCGCTCGCTGCTATAACTTGGAGAGGTTTATGTTGTTGCCGCTTCGCTTGGCAAAGAAGCGCGGCGGAGTGTAGTCGGCGGAAGAGGAATGCGAAATTACTACCAAATATTGACTCAAGAACATGGGCTTCGTCTATGACAAAGAGGCTTAAATGTACAAGAAATTCCTTAACAAGCGGGTTAGCCAGGTTCCGCATTAACCAGGCGTGACAAACATCGGGTGTAGCGATCAAAATTCGGGCGTTTTGTAGCGCCTCTTTCCGCTCGTCGTGTGTTACATCACCGGTAAGCGTTGCCAGAAGGTTCTCGCTTAGGCCGCATGTGCGGATCGCATTCCGCCAACTCAGTAGTTGATCGGCGGCAAGTGCTTTTAGTGGATATAGAACAATTATGCGAGCGTCGGGGTCAGACTCTATTTTTCGAATGGCAGAAGCTTGAAAGACTAAGGTCTTACCAGAAGCAGTTCCGGTAGAAATCACCACGTTTTCATTTTCCGCCGCTGCATCGAGTGCCAAAGCTTGATGCCTCCAGAGTGATCCTGAAAGCGTATGATTTAGCCACTGAGCGGGCGCACCCGAACGAAATGCATCCGGAACCGGCTCACGCTTTTCCTCGCGTGGTGGTAGATCCAGGTGATCCACAACAGTGAGGTCGTTGTTTGCCAAGAGCGTCTCGAAATGGTTAATTATGTTTGCCATTTCTTTTGATCCGTTATCTGCGTCTGGTACTGAGAGCCGCGCTATGACGCGTGCGCGCTTGGCGCGAAACGCTGAAGTCGATGGGAGCGCGGGGATTATCGCGTTGTCAAGGACTTGAAGCGCTGAAAGTCGGCTCCGGGTCACGTCCTGTCGACCCGGCGCGGGAGGGCGTCGGCCGGTATCCGTGGCGCTCCTGCCGGCGCCGGGTTCCGTCCGTTAAAGGCGGACCACCCAGCGCGCAAGCGCCCAGCAAGGCCATGCCGAGAAAACTGACATTCTCGTAATCTGAATGCGTCGCTCCGCCGGTTCTTCGGCTTGCCTTGGGTTTTCCCGACCGCCATGTTACGACCCAAGGAAAAAGGAAGGCGCCGATGTCGCAGAAACAGCCGCGCGTGGGTCTTTTCGTCACCTGTCTGGTGGACCTCTTCCGGCCGTCGGTCGGCTTTGCCGCCGTCAAGCTGCTGGAGGACGCCGGCTGCCGGGTCGAGGTGCCGGAGGCGCAGACCTGCTGCGGCCAGCCCGCCTACAACTCCGGCGACCGCGAGGATACCAAGCTGGTCGCCCGCCAGGTCATCGAGGCCTTCCAGCATGTCGACTACGTCGTGGTGCCCTCGGGCTCCTGCGGCGGCATGATCATCAAGCACTATCCCGAGTTGTTCGCCGACGACCCCGACCTGGCTGCGCGGGCGGGCGAGCTGTCTGGGCGGACCTACGAGCTGCTGACCTTCCTGACCCAGGTCATGGGCGTGGAGCGCGTGCCGGCGCGCTTCGAGGGCACGGCGACCTACCACGATTCCTGCGCCGGGCTGCGCGAACTGGGCGTCAAGACGCAGGCGCGCAAGCTGCTGGGCACGGTGGACGGCCTGAAGCTCGCCGAGCTGCCGGACAGCGAGGTGTGCTGCGGCTTCGGCGGCACCTTCTGCGTCAAGTACCCCGACATCTCCAACAACATGGTGGAGAAGAAGGCGAAGGACATCGAGAGCACCGGCGCCGGGACGCTGCTGGCCGGCGACCTGGGCTGCCTGATGAACATGGCCGGCAAGCTGCAGCGCCGGGGCAGCCCGGTGAAGGTCCGCCACGTCGCCGAGGTGCTGGCCGGCATGGCGGACAAGCCGGCGATCGGCGAGGCCAGGGAGGGCTGACGACCGTGCAACCGACGTCCCACGCCTTCAAGGAGAACGCGCGGCGCGCTCTGAACGACGCGCAGCTTCAGCGCGCGCTGGGCAACGTGCGGCGCGGCTTCATCGACAAGCGCGCCAAGGCGCGCGCCCGCCTGCCGGAATTCGACGACCTGCGCGACGCCGCCAAGGCCATCAAGGACCACACCCTGGCGCACCTGGACGCCTACCTGGAGCGCTTCGAGGCGCGGGTGACCGCGCAGGGCGGCCAGGTGCACTGGTGCCCCACCGCCGCCGACGCGCGCCGAACGGTGCTGGACATCTGCCGCCAGGCCGGGGCGAAGACCTGCACCAAGGGCAAGTCGATGGTGGCCGAGGAGATCGGCCTGAACGAGTTCCTGGAGCAGAACGACATCGAGCCGGTGGAAACCGACCTGGGCGAGTACATCATCCAGCTTCGCCACGAGCCGCCCAGCCACATCATCGCGCCGGCCGTCCACCTGAACCTGGACCAGTGGGCCAGCGACTTCCGCCGCCACCACCCGCAGTTCCCCTCCGACCGGGCGCTGGACGAGGCGCGCACCCTGGTCAACGAGGCGCGCCAGGTGCTGCGCGAGCGCTACCTCGCCGCCGAGGTCGGCATCACCGGCGCCAACTTCCTGATCGCCGAGACCGGGCAGACCGTGATCGTCACCAACGAGGGCAACGGCGACCTGACCCAGGCGCTGCCGCGCGTGCACGTGGTCATCGCCAGCCTGGAGAAGGTGGTGCCGACCCTGGAGGACGCAACCACCATCATGCGCGTGCTGGCGCGCTCGGCCACCGGGCAGGAGCAGTCGGTCTACACCACCTTCTCCGCCGGGCCGAGGCGCGCGGACGACCTGGACGGGCCCGACGAGTTCCACGTCGTGCTGCTGGATAACGGCCGCTCGGCCATGCTGGGCAGCGAGTTCCACGAGATGCTGCGCTGCATCCGCTGCGGCGCCTGCATGAACCACTGCCCGATCTACCACGCCGTCGGCGGCCACGCCTACGGCTGGACCTATGTCGGCCCGATGGGCGCGGTGCTGACGCCCGGCCTGGTGGGCATCGAGGAAGCGAGCGACCTGCCGCACGCCTCCACCTTCTGCGGGCGCTGCGAGTCGGTCTGCCCGATGCACATCCCGCTGCCGAAGCTGATGCGCCACTGGCGGGAGAAGGCCTTCGAGCGCCACCTGACGCCGCCGGCCACGCGCTACGGCCTGAAGCTCTGGAGCTTCTTCGCCACGCGGCCGCGGCTTTATCAGCTCGCCACGCGGGTCCAGGTGGCCGCGATGGGCCTGCTGGGCCGGCGGCGCGGGCGCTTCCGGCGGCTGCCGCTGGCCGGCGGCTGGACCGACCACCGCGACTTCCCGGCGCCGGAGGGCCGCACCTTCCAGCGGATGTGGCAGCGGCGACGTTCCGGGGGACGGGCATGAGCCAGGGGCGCGACCAGGTGCTGGGCGCCATCCGCCGGGCGTTGCGGCGCGGGCCGGTGACCGGCGACGCGGGCGGCGCGGTCGATCGGCGCCTGAGCGACCATCCGCGCGGACCGGTCCCGGCGCGCGCCCGGCGCGAGGGGGCCGAGCGGCTGGAGCTGTTCCGGCAGATGGCCGAGGAGGTCGCCGCCACGGTGCAGCGCGTCGACGACTGGGAGTCCGTGCCGGCGACGGTCGCCGAGTATCTGCGCGCCCACAACCGGCCGAACGAGCTGCGCATGGCGCCGCACCCGGACCTCCAGCGCCTGCCCTGGGCCGAGCGGGCGCCGATGCTGACGCTGAGCGAGGGCGCCGGCACGGCGGAAGCCGCCGTCGGCGTCTCGCGCGCGCTGGCCGGGGTGGCGGAGACCGGGACGCTGGTCCTGCGTTCGGGTCCGGACAGCCCGACGACGCTGAACTTCCTGCCGGCCACCCACGTCGTGGTGCTGCGGGCCGAGGAGGTGGTCGCCGGCTTCGAGGACGCCTGGGACCGGCTGCGCGCCGAGCAGCCGGACGGCGCCGTGCCGCGCACGGTGAACCTGATCACCGGTCCCTCGCGGACCGCCGACATCGAACAGACGCTTCAGCTCGGCGCCCACGGACCGATGGACCTGCATATCCTGGTCGTCGGCCATGCCGGGTGACGAGCCAGGTCCGCGCCGACGCGGCGAACGTCAGCCGACACGCGAGGAAATCGAGCTGTGGCGGCGGATGGTGCGCGACGCCACGCCGCTGCGCCGCGACGAGCCGGGCGAGCGCGACCTCGCCGAGGCGACGGCGAAGCCCGAGACGGCGCCGGCGGGCGGCGCCACGTCCTCGCGTCCGGCGCCCGCGCCGTCGCCCTGCCGCGTCACGCCGCCGCCCGCGGCCCGGCCCAGGCCCGCGCCGCCGCTGCACGCCGGGGAGTTCGCCGGCCTCGACCGCCGCTCGGCCGACCGCCTGCGCCGGGGGCAGATCAAGATCGACGCGCGCCTCGACCTGCACGGCATGACCCGCGCGGCGGCGCAGGACGCGCTGCGCGGCTTCATCGCCGCCGCCGCCGCGCGCGGCGACCGCTGCGTCCTGGTCATCACCGGCAAGGGCGCCTTCAGCGAGGCCGGCGGCGTGCTGCGCCGCGAGGTGCCGCGCTGGCTCAACCTGCCCGACCTGCGCCCCAAGGTGGTCGCCTTCACCGAGGCCCAGCCCCGCCACGGCGGCGGCGGCGCCCTCTACGTCCTGCTCCGCCGCCAGCGGGCGGGGTGACGGGCATGCGGAAAGGCGGCTACGGAATGCGGTCGTATCCGGACAGATCGCCGTCGAGCGTCCAGATCGATACCCGATAGCGCGGGTGACGGGCGCAAGCCGCTTCCCATTCCTTGATGATCGTCAGATCGCCCATGCCGGCGCCGCCCGTCGCGTGTTCCGGGAAGTCCTTGACGAGTCGCCGAAGCTGGCCGTGATCAGGCAAGGGCGTCATGACCCACGGCGCGTTGCCTGTCAGTGCGCTGTCCACCTGCCGAACGAATCTCTCCGCATATTCGCGCCGTTGGCGGCCATCCGATAACTGAGCGATATGATTGCCTGCCTCGAAGACGGACGCCAAGGGAAGGAGAAGATCGGCTTGATTCTCAATCAAGGACTCAAAATATTTCACTGTATTATTTCTGTTCTGATTAAATCCTGTAACATCTAGAATATTGAGGAATATGCTCGTATCGACAAGGACAATATGTGCCATCAGTAACACTTCCTAGTCTAAAATTTCATCCAACCACTCTTTCATAACCCTTTTCTTTTCGGAGCTCGTTTGGCTCCCTTTCACAAATTCTTCGATCAGCCCACGAGTCATCAAATGCCCGACCGATCCTTGCGCGATCAGTTGCGGGTAATGCGGAATATCCTGGAGCCGGATGAGACGGCTCGCGCCGTCCTTTGGATCGCGAAAGCAAAACACGACGTTGGGCACGGCGTCCTTCGGCAAGACATCGAGCAGCGCGGGATTGTGGCTGCTGATCAGCACACGCAATTGGCGCCGCTTCGCGATATCGGAGATTCGGCCGAGCAACTGTTCCGCCCGGCTGGGATGCACGCCGTTATCGATTTCCTCGATAACGACAAGACTGTGCTCCGGCGCCGAGAGAACGGCTGCCGCGATGGACAGGACGCGCAAGGTTCCGTCGGAAAGCAGCGTGGCGTCATATTGCGTCTCGGTGTCGCCAAACGTCTCCGTCAAGCGCACCATCACTTCTCCGCGCGGCGTCTCCAGGAAATCGATCGCCGTGATATCCTGTTCCGGCAGGGCGCGGATAAAATCCAGAATATCTTGTCGGTCCTTAGGACGTTGGCACAGATTAAACAGCACGCCTGAAAGATTCGCCCCGGTCTCTCGAAGTTGTTCGTCAGTCTTGAAACTATAATCACGCATCGCGCGCGGACTGGGATCAAGGAAGGTTATTTTCGACAACCACTCCTGGTATCTTGAGGCGACCTGTGGAATTTCTTTCTGAGCTTTTCGGTGCCCCCCTTCGAAGCGCGCGGAGCTTTGCAGTTGAATCAAGACCGCCATCCGGTCACTCGCCGTGAGTTGCGGCTTCTTCCCGCCACGCGCAAAGTTGTTGTAGGCAACGCGCAAATCGCTTCCCGCGCCTTCCGATAAGGCCACCACTTCGAACAGTGGCACGGTGGATTTTGGTCCAGTCAGCCTTTCGTCCCGGATGTGAAGATCGTCGTCCTCGCGCCGTTCAAGCGTAATCGCGTAATGGTCCCACTCCGGATCGGTCGTGTCGCATGCTAGTGAGAAGGAGGCCGCGCCACGATATCCGAGATCGCTGACCTTGCCGCGGATGGCGCGGTCCTGTTCCTGCACGGCGTAGCGAATCGCCCCCAGCCTGTTGCCCTGCACCACCCAGGAAAGGAGTCGCAGTCCTTCGATGACGTTGCTCTTGCCGGAGGCGTTCGCGCCGATCAACACGGTCAGAGGCGCCAGCTCCAGAGATGCGTCCTTGTAGCTCTTGAAATTGCTGATTTCGAACCGTGACAGCACGCCGTTCTCCCGCGCAGGCGTATTGCGACGATGAAGCGCCATCGGCGCCGGAAGCCAAAGTCCTTCCTTTCCGCCCACGCCGTCAAGGTCCGGCGCGCGCTCACCTGGAGCCTCGGGACGACTTTATCGCCGCCCGCCCGTGACGCCGGCCCCGTCGCCGCGTAGACTGCGCGCCGGCCAGGCGCAGCACGGGAGGCCGGGATGCCGCTGCTCGAAGGCTCGTGTCACTGCGGGGCGGTGCGCTTTCGCGTGGTCTCGCACACGCCGGAACCCTACCAGCAGTGCTACTGCTCGATCTGCCGCAAGACCGCCGGGGGCGGCGGCTACGCCATCAACATCATGGGCGAGGCCGACACCCTGGAGGTCGAGGGGGAGGCCCACCTCGCCAGTTATCGCGCGCGCGGCACCGAGGACCAGGGCGACCGGCCCAGCGCGGCGGCGCGGCATTTCTGCACGCACTGCGCCTCCTGCCTGTTCATCCGCGACGACCGCTACCCCAAGTGGGTCTACCCCTTTGCCTCGGCGATCGACACCGCGCTGCCGGTGCCGCCGGAGCGCAGCCACGTCATGCTGCACTACAAGGCGCCCTGGGTGGAGGTGCTGGACACGCCGGAGGACATGCTGTTCGGCGGCTACCCGGACCTGTCGATCGAGGAATGGCATCGCCGGCGCGGCCTTTATCGCCGGGACTAGGCGTCTTAACTCTCCCGTAGTCAGCCAGAGACGCCATTGCGTCGGAACGGGAGAGCGGGATGACCCCCTTTGGGCGGCGCCTGCGGGCCCTGCGCGCGGAGCGGGGCCTGACGCTCAAGGCCATGGCGGCGGACCTGGGCGTCTCGCCGGCCTATCTGTCGGCGCTGGAGCACGGCCATCGCGGCCGGCCGAACCGCCGCTTCGTGCACCGCGTCTGCCAGTCGCTGGGCATCATCTGGGACGAGGCCGAGGACCTGCAGCGCCTGGCCGACCTGTCGCACCCCCGCGTCACCGTGAACACCTCGGGCCTATCCCCGGAGGCGACGGAGCTCGCCAACCGTCTGGCCGAGCAAATCCACGACCTCCCCCAGGCCACGATCGAGCGCATCCTGGTCGAGTTGCGGGAAAGCGCCGGCAAAGAGGCGGCCGACGGCGAGACACCGGCGGGCCAGACGGCCGACCGACGGGCGTCGTGAATCGCGGAGGCCTCTCGCGAGCTGCCTGCGCTTGATCCGGGCGTCGGCGGTGAGGACGCAGGAGAACCGGCTGGAGGCGAATGCGCTATTCGAACATGGCGCATCTCATCGAGCACAAGAAGGAGAGGTTGCGTCAACTGGACGCGGCCGGGGCCGTCTAATACCAGCGGCAATGAATACGGAACCGTCATCCCGTGCCCCACGGCGAGACATTGCCTCGGGCCAGCACGACCATGGCCTCCTCGATGTCGTTCTGGCCTATGGCCCCGGCGCCAGACGCCCCTCACGCATGCCCGGCATCGCCCGACAGGCTGCTCGGATCGAAGCCGAGCTTGGCGATGGCGCGTTCCCACTTGTCGTCGAGGTCGGGGTCGAAGACCAGGTTTTCGTCGGCCTCCACGTTCAGCCAGCCGTTGGCCTGGATCTCCGAATCGAGCTGGCCCGGCCCCCAGCCGGCGTAGCCGAGGGCCAGCAGGCTGCGGCGCGGGCCGTTGCCGTCGGCGATGTCGCGCAGGATGTCGACCGTGGCGGTGAGCGCCATGTCGTCGTTCACCTGCAGCGAACCCTCCTGGATGTAGTCGGCCGAGTGCAGCACGAAGCCGCGGCCGGTCTCCACCGGGCCGCCGAAGTGGATGCGGATCTCCTCCGACACGGCCTCGGCCTCCAGGCCGAGCTGCTGCAGCAGCTCCTCGAAGGTCAGCGAGCCGATGGCCTTGTTCACGACCAGACCCATCGCGCCCTCCTCGTTGTGCGCGCAGACGTAGATCACCGAGCGCGCGAAGCGCGGATCGCTCATGTTCGGCATGGCGATCAGAAGCTGCCCGGCCAGCGAGGTCTGATCCGAGTCCGTCATGGCCCATTCACCCTTGATACCGTATCGGCCGGCGTCCTGCCGGCCTTGCCGCGCCGCCATCCAGGCGAGCACAGTATTGTGACTCAAGCAAGCCCACCGATCCCGGATATATAGCAGGATCGGCGCAGAGGCATATATAACCCTGCGGGGGATATATAGAGCGGACGTGGGGTGAGATGAACGCCGGCTTGAGCATGAACACCGGACCGCGCGGCGGCGCCTGCCGCCTCGGCATCCTGACCTTCCTGGCCGTCCTGCTGACGGCCGTGGCGGGCGCCGCGCCCGCCTTGGCGGCGGCCAGCGCCTGGAGCGAGAACGAGCAGGGACGGGTGCGCCTGATCTCCGCGGGAGAGACCGTCGGGGACACCGCCGGGCTGCGCCTGGGCCTGCACTTCGAGCTGACCGAGGGCTGGAAGATCTACTGGCGCTCGCCGGGCGACGCCGGCTATCCGCCGCGCCTCGACTGGAGCGCCTCGGAGAACCTGGCCGCCGCCGAGCTGCAATGGCCGGTGCCGCACCGCTTCGAGCTGTTCGGCCTGCAGACCTTCGGCTACGGCAAGGAGGTCGTGCTGCCCATCAAGGCGGCGGCCAAGGACCCGTCGCGGCCCGTCAAGCTGCGCGCCAGCGTCGACTACCTCACCTGCGCGGAGATCTGCGTGCCGCGCCGGGCGACGCTGGCGCTCGACCTGCCGCCCGGCGCGGCGAAGCCGGCGCGCCACGCCTTCCTGATCGACCAGTTCCGCAGCCGGGTGCCGGGCGAGGGCGCCGCCACCGGGCTGGATCTGGAGCGCGCGGTCCTGACCGCCACCGGCGAGCAGCCCGTCCTGGCGCTGGCCGTGACCGCCGCGCCGCCGTTCCAGGCGCCCGACGCCATCATAGAGGGCGCCCAGGGCTATGCCTTCGGCAAGCCCGAGGTGACGCTGCGGGACGACGGCGCGCGTGCCGTGTTGCGCCTGACCGCCGCGCGCGGGCCGGGTGCCGGGGGCGGGCTCGCCGGGCAGACGGTGACGCTGACGGTGTTCGACGGCAAGCGCGGGCTGGAGCGCGAGGTGACGCTGCGGCCCGGCAGCCTGGACGCCGCCGGGGCCACGCCGGCACGTCCGGACGGGGCCGGGGGCGGCGGCGGCACGGTCGGCGTCATGGCCTTCGCCGGGATGCTGGGGCTCGCCGTGCTGGGCGGGCTGATCCTCAACCTCATGCCCTGCGTGCTGCCGGTGCTGTCGCTCAAGCTGCTCTCGGTGGTCGGCCAGGGCGGGCGCGCGCAGGCGCAGGTGCGGGCCAGTTTCCTGGCCTCGGCGGCGGGCATCCTGTTCTCCTTCCTGGTGCTGGCGGGCGGCGCCATCGCGCTGAAGGCGGCCGGCCTGGCGGTGGGTTGGGGCATCCAGTTCCAGCAGCCGGCCTTCCTGGTGGCGATGACGCTGATCGTCACGCTGTTCGCCTGCAACCTCTTCGGCTTCTTCGAGGTCGCGCTGCCGCGCGCGGTTGCCGACGCGGCGGGCGGGAGCGGCCACGGCGGGCACGAGGGACTGGCCGGGCACTTCCTGACCGGCGCCTTCGCGACGCTGCTGGCCACGCCCTGCTCGGCGCCCTTCCTGGGCACGGCGATCGCCTTCGCGCTGTCGCGCGGCGTGGTGGAGATTCTGGCCATCTTCCTGGCGCTCGGCGTCGGGCTGGCGCTGCCTTATCTGGCGGTCGCCGCGGTGCCGCGCATGGCCGCGATGCTGCCCCGGCCCGGCCACTGGATGATCACGCTGCGGCGCATCCTGGGGGTGGCCCTGGCCGCCACCGGGGTGTGGCTGCTCAGCGTGCTGGCGGCGCAGGACGGCCTGGTGGCGGCGGCGGCGCTGGGCGCGCTGATGCTGGTGCTGGGCGTGCTGTTCTGGCGGCGGCAGGCCCTGCATGGGGGCTGGCGCCGCGCCGTGGCGGCGTTCGCCGTGCTGATCGCCGCCGCCGCCTTCGCCGTGCCGCCGGGACTGGGCGCCGCGCCCGACGGCAAGGGCGAGGCCGTGGCGGCGGAGACCGACTGGGCGCCGCTGAACGAGGCGCGCATCGAGCGGCTGGTCGCCGACGGCAAGGTGGTCTTCGTCGACGTGACCGCCGAGTGGTGCATCACCTGCAAGGTCAACAAGGCGGCGGTGATCGACAGCGAGCGCGTGCAGGCCGCGCTGGACGCCGAGGACGTGGTGCGCATGCGCGGCGACTGGACCCAGCCCAGCGACCGCATCGCCGACTATCTCGCCAGCTTCGACCGCTACGGCATCCCGTTCAACGCGGTCTACGGCCCCGGCGCGCCCGAGGGCATCACGCTGCCGGAGATCCTCAGCAAGTCCGGCGTGCTGGAGGCGTTGTCCCGGGCACGTGGCGACGGCGGGGCGGCGTAGCGTCCGGACACGACGCGTCAGGGCGCGGGCGCGGGCCCTTCCAGCGCCCGCGCGAGTCGTTCGATCAGCGGCGGAATCTCGCGCTCGGGCACGGCGGCATAGCCGAGCAGCAGGCCCTGGCGTTGCGGGGGACCCAGGTAGTAGTCGCGCAGCGGCGGCGCCGAGAGGCCCGCCGCCGCCACGGCCGCGCTGGCTGCCCGGTCGTCCAGGCGCTCCCGAAGCGCTGGACGCAACTCGGCCACCAGGTGCAGGCCCGCGTCGTCGGGCGGCACCGACAGCAGGCCGTCCAGTTCCCGCCGCGCCGCATCCACCAGCGCCTCCTGCCGCTTCTGGTAGAGCCCGCGCATGCGCCGCAGGTGGCCGGCGAAGTGGCCCTCGGCGATGAAGGCCGCCAGCGCGGGCTGCACCGCGATGCCGGGGTAGTCGTCCAGCGCCCGCCGCGCCCGCGCGAAGGGCTCGGCCAGATCCGGCGGCACCACCAGATAGCCGACCCGCAGCCCCGGAAACATCACCTTGGAAAAGGTGCCGACATAGATGACCCGGCCGTCGCGGTCCAGGCTCTGCAGGGCGGCCAGCGGCGGGCCGGCGTAGCGGTATTCGCTGTCGTAGTCGTCCTCGACCACCCAGGCGTCGGCCGCCGCCGCCCAGTCCAGCAGCGCCAGCCGTCGCGGCAGGCTCATCACCGTGCCCAGCGGGTACTGGTGCGAGGGCGCGACCACGGCCAGCCGCGCGTCCGGCGCGCGCTCGCACCCCGCCGCGACCGACAGCCCCTCGGCGTCCAGCGGCACCGGGACCGGCTCCGCGCCGGCCGCCAGCAGCGCGCCGCGCAGGCCGCGATAGCCGGGGTCCTCCACCCATACCCGGTCGCCGGGATCGAGCAGCAGCCGCGCCACGATATCCAGGGCCTGCTGCGCCCCGCCGGTGACGAAGACCTGCCGCCAGTCGCAGGACAGGCCGCGCGCCGTGCGCAGGTAGTCGGCAATCGCCTCGCGCAGCGGCCGATGGCCGCCCGCCTCGCCGTGCCGCGTCAGCGCCTTGCCGCCCGCCTTCCAAGGTTTCGCCAGCAGGCGGCGCCAGGCGTCAAAGGGAAACAGCCGGGTGTCCGGCACGCCGGGCTCGAAGGCCACCGGGGCGCCGCCGCGCGCGGGGAACATCCCGGCCAGCGTCCGGCCCCGCCGCGACAGCGTCTCGGGGCCGCGCGGCGGGGACGACGGCGCGGATGTGGGACGCGGCTGGCCGCGCGGCAGGACATCCGCCACGAAGGTGCCGGCACCCACGCGCCCGTTCAGGTAGCCCTCGGCGAAAAGCTGCTCGAAGGCAGTCAGCACGGTGTTGCGCGCGCAGCCCAGCTCGGCCGCCAGCGCCCGCGTCGCCGGCAGGCGGGTCCCCGCCCGCAGCCGCCCGTCCAGGATGGCCCCCCGGAGCTGGACGTAGAGCTGGCGATACAGCGGCGTCGGGTCGGCCTTCTCCAGCGTGACGAAGAGCAGCACGCTGCGGTCGGGCGGCCGGGTCATCGTCCTCCTTTCGCGGCGGGCGCGGCGCAAGGCCGCCGCGCCGCTCGTCAATTGGTCCCATCAACTGGCACCGATTAGTCCTTTCGACGCAACCGCTTTCCGCCGAGACTGCCGGCCGCGAACGGTAACGGAGGTCCCTGGCATGACGAGCGCGGACACCATCGACGACGGCCCGCCCAGCGCGCGGACCCGCGTGCGCCGGGGGGCGGCGCGGGCGAAGTACGACCAAGCCACCATCCACGCCATCCTGGACGCGGCGGCGATGTGCCACGTCGGCTATGCGGTGGACGGCGTGCCGCACGTGATCCCGACGGCGCACTGGCGCATCGGCGACCGGGTGTACTGGCACGGCTCCTCCGCCAGCGCGATGATCCGCAAGGCCGGCAGTGGGCTGCCGGTGTGCTTCACCGCCGCGATCCTCGACGGGCTCGTGGTGGCGCGCAGCGGATTCCGCACCAGCTTCAACTACCGCTCGGTCGTGGCCTTCGGCACGGCCGAGCCGGTTTCGGGGCGCGCGGCCAAGCTGGCGGCGCTGGAGGCGCTGATGGAGAAGCTGATTCCCGGCCGCTGGGCCGAGCTGCGGCCGCCCACCGAGCAGGAGTTGAAGGCGACGACGGTGCTGTCGATGCCGCTGGACGAGGCGTCGGCGAAGGTGCGCACCGGCGGGCCGAACGACCTGCCCGAGGACCAGGACACGCCGCTGTGGGCCGGCTGGGTACCGCTCCACAGGACCGTGGGCGCGCCGCTGCCGCTGCCGGACCTGCCGGCGGGCGTGACGGCGCCGGAGTACCTGAGCCGCATTCGCATCGACACGGACTGAAGGAGGCCAATGATGGGCGAACCGACCGGCGGCTGGCGGGTGACGGCGGATCAGGCCCGCAGGGCGGAGACCGAGCCGGGCCGCGGCTCCGCGCTGCTGATGCGGCATGGCACGATGACCCTGCGCTACTACGCCCCGCGCGGCCACGACCCGCAGCAGCCGCACGCCCAGGACGAGCTGTACGTCGTGCTCTCGGGGCGCGGCACCTTCATGCGCAACGGGCAGCGCGTGCCCTTCGCGCCGGGCGACGTGCTGTTCGCGGCGGCGGGCGACGCGCATCGCTTCGAGGACTTCACCGACGACTTCGAGACCTGGGTCGTGTTCTACGGCGCCGACGGCGGGGAGGAAGGCGACTGATATCGACGGCCGCCAGTCGTGACCGCTGATCCGGGATGAGGAGTCAAGATCAAGCTCCGGTGGTTTCACCCGTCGGCCAGGACGCGGGCGTCGCTGAGGGTGCCGAGGCGCTGGCCGTCGCTCAGCCGCTGGAACCAGTGATAGGCGACGCGCGGCGCGCGGCCGTCGACGTTCGGGGCGCCGCGCCCGGCCAGGGCGTCGGCCTCGTTCACCGTGCGCACCTCCAGGCTGAACCGGGTGCGGTCGGTGCGGTTCGGGACGCTGGCGTGAAGCTGGGCGCCGGAGAAGCAGAGCAGGTCGCCCGGCTCCAGCGTGATGGGAATGGCGGCCTCCCAGGGCGGCTCCTCGCTTGCCAGCGGCAGCAGCGGGTAGTCGCGGGTCGGCCGCCCGGCGCGGCGGCGCGCGATCAGCTCGCTCAGGTCCCAGGCGGCGCTGTCGTTCGGCACGGCCCGGCGGAAATATCCCGGGAACAGGGCGATCGTCCGCTCGGCGCTAATGGGGAAGATCGGGGCCCACCAGTTCGTCTGCGCCATGAGGTTGGACCCCCAGGTATCGCGGTGCGCGCCCAGGGGCGCCAGCAAGGTGCTGTCGCCGGTGGGGCGCGGCGGCTGAACGCGCAGCTTCAACGCGTCGCGATAGCTCCTGTCGATGGCGACGCCGACATCCTCCAGCGCCCGGCGCAGCAGCGCCCGCGCCGTGGGGTCGCGGGCGACGTCCTTGCGCAGGTCCCGGGCTTCCGCGTCCAGCAGGGACGCCGGCAGGCGCCGGTGGACGCTCTCCGGGTCGGCCTCGAAGCGCTCCACCAACCAGTCCGCCACCCGCTCGACCAGGGAGGTCATGGCGGCGACGTCCCGGAAAATCAGGATGTCGCCTCGATAGATCCGGGCATTCCGCTCGGCTTCCTCGAGAGGGCCGGAGATCACCGTGACGCCGGGCATGTACCACTCGATCCGTTCGCTTGGTTCTTCGACTGTCTCGCTTCGCAGCCTCCATGCCTTGTACCACTGTTGTCTTAACGTCAGCTTTCCATCGTCGACTCGTGCAAGATTCCCAAGAGCTGTTGCCCTCAGGCACCAGTATGCGAAAGCGTTGACGAAAGCGCTGCCGTGCTTCAATGACGCGACGACTGTGACTTTCGTTGCCCTCGATCCCGATGCATTCGAAGCAAATGCCTGCGAGGATAGCGCCGGGTTTGGTCCAGCAATTCAAACAGGCGTTGCGCGAGCGGGTCGTGCCGGGGCGTGACGGGGCGATAGACCGCCAGGACACGCGCCGCCGCCTCGGCGGGGTCGTGCTCGTCGGGCAGGCGGATCAGCCAGGCCAGCAGCGCGTCCTCCGCCACGCCCGGCGGCTCCACGGCCTCGGCCTCGGCGGCGAGGGTCCGGCGGATCAGCCAGCCCGGATCGAACCAGGGCGCCGGCTCGTCGGGACGCGGCAGGCAGGAATCGGCAGGCGACAGCGGCATTTTCGACCTCCCCGGTACACCCCGCCCGGTCACAGGTGGACAATGGATGCCGTGGCCGGTCTCCTGGCTCGCGGGTCGTCGCCTGCGCGCCCTGGCCTTCCCGGCCGCGGCGTCCGAAAGGACGCGGGACCAGTGGCTGGTGAGGGGGCACGCCGCTCGCCGCCTACAGTTGCGGGGGCAGCTCCGGCCTTGGCGTCGCTCTGACGCCGCACCGGATTCCCGTTTTCCCCGCCCGATCGCGGGGCACCACGGCAGTTTCGCTCAGCATGCGGCGCCCCGGCGCGGCTGTCAATCGGCGTGGCGGGCAGTCAGTCGAAATCCTCGGCGAGCGCCGCCCGCGTTTCCTCCGGGAGGATCGTCATGTGCTTGTACTGCGGGTGAGTGAAGCCGACGACCACCTCGGTGCCGGGCTGACTGAATTTTCTCACCTGGTCGTCGGTGAAGTGGAAGTGCACGAACTGCACGCTGGAGGCCTTGCCGTCGGCGGTGGTGCGGTCGACGTCCTGCTCCGGCGTGGCGAAGACCTCCTCCCCGGCGAAGCGCAGGAACATCGTCTCCTCCACGCCGCCGAGCCTGGCGAGGAAGGCCTGGCGCCGCGCCTTGTCGTCGATCTCGAACATCACCGTGGCCGCGAGGTCCCGCCCTTTGGGGATCATCGGGTTGTAGGCCTCCAGCTCGTCGGGAATCTGCTCCTCGCCGCCGCGCTCGATCCACAGCATCTCGTGCACCTGGTGGTACATCGAGTCGTAGTTCTCGAAGTAAGCGGTGGCGACGGGGCCGACGGGAACCTGGCGCTTCTCCTTTCGCGGACGCAGCTCCTTGCGCATCTGCTTGCGGATGGCGCCGTATTTCTCCATCGGCATGATGTCGTCGCGGGTGATCTCTTTCTTCTGCGGCATGGCGGCAATCTCCTCTGGGTCGCGCCAATCAGTGTCGTTCGGTGTCAATCCGCCAAGGTCATGCTTCGACAAGCTCAGCATGAGGCGTTTACCTCGACTCCTCACCCTGAGCCTGTCGAAGGGTGAGCCTGTCGAAGGGTGAGCCTGTCGAAGGGTGAATTCATCGACGCATCGTCTGCCAGTGCGCGCCTCCAACCGGCTTCACGCCATCAGGCCGTAGGCCCGGGCCAGCAGCAGCACGGGGTGCGGCACGACCTCCGGCAGGGGCTCGTCCGCCTGGGCGCCGCGTTCCATGCCCTGGCCGATGTGCAGGGCGGCCAGCGGGCACTCCGAGGCGACGTAGCGCGCCTGGCCGTTGTTCTTCGCCTGGCGGAACACCGGCCGGCCGACCTTCATGGCGGTCTCGAAGTTCTCCGTCATCACGCCCCAGGAGCCGCCGTGGCCGGAGCAGCGCTCCACCACCTTGACCTGCGACTTGGGCAGGAGCCGCAGCAGCTCGGCCCCCTTCTTGCCCATGTTCTGCGCGCGGGCGTGGCAGGCCAGATGGATCGACACCGGCCCCTCCAGCGGCGTGAGCCCCTCGGCCAGGCCCTCGGTCCTGGCGATGTCGACGATGTACTGGCTGATATCGCGCGTGGCCGCGGAGAGCTGCTTCACCTCGTCGCTGTCGGGGACGACCAGCGGCCACTCGAACTTCAGCATCAGGCCGCAGCTCGGCACCAGCGCCACCACGTCCCAGCCCTCGTCGATGTAGGGCTTGAGGGTCCGGGCGACGTTGCGGGCCTTGTCGGCCACGCGCTTGAGGTCGCCCTGCTCCATCTGCGGCATGCCGCAGCACTCGGGGTAGACCACCTGCGTCTCCACGCCGTTGTGCGCCAGCACGCGCCGCGCGGCCTCGCCGACCTCGGCCTCGTTGTAGTTGGCGAAGCAGGTGGCGTAGATCACCGCCTTGCGCTGGCCGTACGCCGGTGCCTGGGTGTTGACCTCCGGCGCCGGGCGGCGGGCGAAGGGGCGGCCGGTGTAGCGCGGCAGCTCGGCCTCGCGGTGCACGCCCGCCAGCTTCTCCATCAGCGGCCGGGTCATGCGGTTGCCGCGCTTCGCCGCCCAGTTGGCCAGCGGCGCCAGATGGGCGGCCAGCCTGCCGTTGCGGTCGGTCTCGGTGATCTGCTTCTGGCCGAGGCTCGGGATCTCGCCCTTTTTGTGCTGCACCGCGCGGTAGCGCAGCATCAGGTGCGGGAAGTCCAGGTCGAACTCGTGCGGCGGCACGTAGGGGCACTTGGTCATGAAGCACATGTCGCAGAGCGTGCAGGCGTCCGCGACGCGCTTGAAATCCTTGCTGTCGACGCTGTCCAGCTCGCCGGTCCCGGATTCGTCGATCAGGTCGAACAGGCGGGGAAAGGAATCGCAGAGGTTGAAGCAGCGCCGGCAGCCGTGGCAGATGTCGAACACCCGCCGCAACTCGGCGTCCAGCTTGGCCTCGTCGTAAAAGTCCGGGTCGTCCCAGGGAATCGGGTGGCGCGTCGGCGCCTCCAGGCTGCCTTCCTTCATGTCGCCCGCTCGCGTATCAGGGGTGGGGAAAGGGGGTCAGGTCCAATGCCGACGGGCCGCTGCCGGAGCGTCCCGGCCAGGCGATGAGGCGAGTCGACTCGCCGAGTCGTCGCGCGGCGGCCGCCGTGCGCCGCGTCCGTCGTTCCCGCGAAGGCGGGAACCCATTTCGGCGGCGATCCAGCCTGGGCAACCGACGGAATGGGCCCCCGCCTTCGCGGGGGCGACGCCGGAACGACCTAGCGCATCGACGCCTTCATCGCCTCGCCAAGGTCGCCTCAGGAGGCCTGCTCCAGCTCGTTGAGCGCCTTCTGGAAGCGGCCCGCGTGGCTCTTCTCGGCCTTCGCCAGGGTCTCGAACCAGTCGGCGATCTCGTCCAGGCCCTCCTCGCGGGCGGTGCGCGCCATGCCGGGGTACATGTCGGTGTACTCGTAGGTCTCGCCGGCGATGGCGGACTTCAGGTTGGCGTGGGTGTCGCCGATCGGCTCGTCGGTGGCCGGGTCGCCGACCTCCTCCAGGAATTCCAGATGGCCGTGGGCGTGACCGGTCTCGCCCTCGGCGGTGGAACGGAAAACGGCCGAGGTGTCGTTGTAGCCCTCGATGTCGGCCTTCTGGGCGAAGTAGAGGTAGCGGCGGTTCGCCATGCTCTCGCCGGCGAAGGCTTCCTTCAGGTTGTCGGCCGTCTTGGTTCCCTTGAGCGACATGCGTCTGCCTCCTGTACACGCAGGTGGGTTGGTTCGGGATTGCTGTTGGAAGCGCCGAGGTCGCAAGGACTCCCCGTGGCCCCGGCGCGCCGTCACGGCGAAGATATGCCTTGCCACGTCGCCCGGGTCAACAGTTTAGAAGGGTTCCAAGGTTGGTGGGCCGCGAAGGGCGCCCCTGCCGCGCCGGCAGGCTGTCGCTCGGTGGAATGTTGACGTTTGCACGCGGGTGCGG
>CAZLNO010000044.1:0-28735 GCA_964561005.1 uncultured Rhodovibrionaceae bacterium
TCTCGCGATGAGGATGGAGCGCGACCAGCACCTCGGCGCCGGCCACTACGAGCGCGCCGGAGCGGGTTCCCGCTGAACGGAAACCCCCACGCCACCCGCGCCCTCGCGATGACCTGCGACAGCGCCTCGAGGTCGCCGGCAACGTCCCCCGGCGTCCGGATTCCCAGTTGCGCCTCCCGGTAGGCGACCAACCGGGCCTCCGAAAGCTCCGCGAGGGGGAGCCGGGCCAAGCTGCTGCGCAGCACGCCGCTGAACCGGCTTCGCGTGCTGGCGGGGTCCTCGCTCACGAAGCGCTCGACGAGGTCGCCAACCGTGGTGGTGGCGAGGTCGGGCAGATGCCCCGCCGCAATCAGCCGCGCCATCATCCGGGCCCAGGACTCGGCCTCGCTGCGGGTGGCAAAAGAGCAGGTCAACGCGCCCGCCTGCGGGCGCGCCACCCGGGCCAGCCAGCGCCGGCCCCGCTTGTGCACCCGCGCCTTCACAGCTTCGCCACCAGGTCGCTGGCGCGCAGGTGGGTGTAGCGCGTGAGCATGCGGTAGTCCTTGTGGCCGCTGATCAGGGCCACCTCGGGGACGCTGAGCCCGCGTTCGAAGAACCGGCTGAGCGCCTCGTGCCGCAGATCGTGGAAGCGCAGATCCGGAACTCCCGCGCGCCGGGTCAGACGCTCCCAGGCGAGCCGCACGGCGTTCGCCGAGCGGGCGAACGGGCCGTCGGCGTCCCCGGCGGCCTGTCCCCGGCGCTCGAGAACGGACACCGCCGTCCAGGTGAGCGGCACCGCCCGGCCCCACCCGTTCTTCGATTGCGGCACGAAGAGCAGCCGCTTGTCGAGGGCGACGTGCTCCCAGCGGATGTTCACGAGCTCGCTGCGCCGCATCCCGGTCTCCAGCGCGAGCTGGATGAGGGCCCAGAAGTCGGGCGCGGCCGCGGCCTCGAGGCGGCGCAGCTCGCCCGCGCTCACGCGGCGTTCGCGCCGGTTGCGGATCGCCGGCTTGCGCACGCTGGCGACCGGGTTCTCGCGCAGCGGCAGGCCCCACTCCTTGCGGGCGATCTCGAACATGTGCTGCAGAAGGCCCAGCTCGCGCACCACGGTCGCCGGCTTGACCGTGCGGCGGCGCCGGTCGCGGTAGGCCGCGAAGGGCTCGGGCGACAGCTCGGCGAGCGACAGCCGGGCGAACGGCTCGCGCCCGAGCGCGCCGAGCATGACGCTCTCGACCGCAGCGCAGCGCTTGAGCACGACGACCTCGCGGTCGTAGCGCGCGATCAGATCGCCCACCGTCAGGCCCTTCAAGCGGTCGCGGTCGACGGGCAGCCCGTGGCGCTCCGCCTGGGCCTCCATCTGGCGGGCCCAGGCCTGGGCATCGGCCTTCCTGTGGAAAGTCCGATAGGTCTCCGCCTGACCGGCGCGGCGGATCCGGGCCTGCCACTTGCCATTGCGCTTTCGGATGTTTGCCATATCGCAAGTCCTCTTTGCTGGTGGCCACAGGGTGGCAGAGGACTTGCGGGACCCGGGCGGGAAGCGGCTAAGTGCCTGAAATTCAATGGTGGGCGCGCCTGGGATTGAACCAGGGACCTCTTCGGTGTGAACGAAGCGCTCTGCCGCTGAGCTACGCGCCCGCAACGTCCGCGATCGGCGGAATTTCCGGCTGGACGCCGCGATATCTAGCGAAGCGCGCCGGCGATGTAAAGACCGCTTTGGTCCGGATTCGCGGCGGCATGGCGGACAGCACCGGCTCGTCCTTGCGGTCGAGGTCGATGAACACCGTGATGTAGCGGTGGCCGCGCTTGGCGGCGGTCTCGTCGAAGGCGACGGCGCGCACCGAGCTGAGGTCCATGCGTGCAACGGCCCGGTGGACGTAGAACAGGACCACGCGCCACAGGCGCTTGTCGGTAATCGCCATTTGGCGGGCGGCGGCCTTGACCGGCATCTCGCGCACCAGCGCCAGGGCCGCCTGCTCGAACAGCAGCGTGAAGCTGCTGCCCTCCCGTGCCCAGGGCACCTGGATGCGTTTGACGCCGTGCTCGGGGCAGTTCACCCGCGGCACCGGGGCCGTGAGGTAGCAGTGATGCTGGAAGAAATTCAGATGCCGCCAGGTCATCTCCTTGAAGTCGTGCGCCTTGCACGAGCGCCCGCAGGTCGGACACGGGAACTCCGCACCACGGCGGGTCCCCACCCGCAGGTGCAGCTCGTGCGGCTGCTTGCCGGTGTCGAGATGCTGGTCGAGGAGCATCCAGGGCTCCTCAAGACCGAGACCGAGGGCGAAGATCTGCTGGCTGCTGCTCACCGGAACCTCCAGGCCGCTGCTGCCGTTGGCCGCCGCGGCTGTCGGGCTCCGCCTTATGGAGGGGCTCCGCCCGCCAGCCGCGGCTCTATCCGTTCAACTCGGAAACCAACTTGCCAAGCAGCCGGGGCAACGCGCCACCCGAAATCCATTCGCAGCGTCGAGGAGCCCGGCTTTCCCCCCACCGCATTTCTGGTCGGGGCACAGAAGTGCGCCACCAGCTTCCTCGCCGATGCGCTTGCGACGCACCCGGATGTTTGCCTGGCGACGCCCAAGGAGCCTGACTTCTTCACGGTGAACCGGAGCAAGGGTACACGGTGGTATCGTGCGTGCTTTGCAACGCCGGAGGCGCCCGTGTTGCTGGACGCCTCGCCAAGCTATTCCTTCGCCCCGACCAGGCCGGAGAAAAGGACGGAAGCGAATCCGGCTTATGGCGTCCCGGCGCGCATCGCCGCCCTGTCGCCACACGCACGCATCCTCTACGTGGTCCGCGATCCGGTGCAGCGCACTTATTCGACGTACTGGCACGAGGTCCGCACGGGCTACGAGGATCAGCCCTTCCTGGACGCGATCGACCGCCGGGACACCTACCTCGACGCCAGCCGCTATCATTTCCAGATGTCTCAATACATGGACACGTTCGGCCCCGAGCGGGTGCTGATCCTGGACATGGGCGAGGTTTCAGCCGATCCGGCGGCGGCGTGCCGCCGTGTCTGGCGCTTCCTCGGCCTGGACGCGGAGAAGGGCGCGACCATCGACCCGCGGCCCCGCAATACCGGCTATCGATATACCGCGCTGGGAAACCTGATCTTCCGCAACCCGGTTGTCCGCAAGACCACCAAGCCGCTGGCCCGCACCGCCTCGCGGCTGTTGCCTCGTGCCGTCTTCGAGCCCTTGCGCCGCAGCGTGACGCGCGACATCCCGCCCATGCGCGATGCCGAGCGCGAAGTCGTTCTCGATCGCCTCGCCGAGGACATGGCCGCGTTCGCCCGAGTGACCGGCATCGATTACAGGCCGACGGCTGACAAGCCGGACCCTGGGATCGGCACGAGACTCCCCGCGGCGGCGGGCGACGATTCCTCCTGAATCGGCGGCGGACTGGACACCGTCCTGGATGGCCGGCGCGACCCGAGGCCTGGCCAGGCCGGGGGACACACCGCACGCAATGCTTCGGGTCGCGCGTCCCCGCCGGGCGACGTGATTTGCGTTCGGCGGTCTCGCCGTCGCGGACGCGCCCTATTCCGCCTCGATGCCCTCCAGCGAGGCCGTCATGGCCTGGATTTGCGCGGCGAGGCGCCGCATTTCCCCGGCGTTGCCGCGGTCGCGCTCGGCCGCGATCAGCAGTCGGGCAGCCGTGTGCTCCAAAGTGCGCACCAGGACGGGCGTTTCCATGACCTTGCTCCCTGTCTCGACAAGCCACCCGCTGTCTACGCAGTCGCGGCGGCTCCGGATGTTTCCGTTTCGCGCACGCCTTGCCCACTTGCCCGGCGCAGGCGATGGGCCACGGGTCACCGTCAGGCGGCCACGCCCCGCCCCTCGCACTATCGAAGCGCCAACCGCTGGGGCGACAACGAGGTGCGCTGGATCGCGGTGACCTACGCCGACGACGGCCCGCCCGAGGTCCGCGCCGTGCCGGCCCTCGGCGAGGACGACCGCGCGGTCGTGCCGGCATCCGCCCGCCTCGGCACCGTCGATCCGCTGAGCGGGATTTTCGATCTGCTGCAAGCCGAAGATGGTGGCTGTCTCGGCTCGGTTCCGGTGTTCGACGGCCGGCGGCGCTACGACGTCGTCGGAACGCCGATGGGACAACGGGTCATCCCGGAAAGCAGCTACACGGCCTATGAGGGTCCGGCCGATGGATGCCGGCTGCGCATCGAGCCCGTCAGCGGCTTCTGGCGCAAGTTCGACGAGGAGTCGCGCTATGCCGGAAGCCTGCGCGTCTGGACCGCCCCCGTCGCCGAGGATTTGCCGCCGGTTCCGGTGCGCGTCGAGGCGGAGACCGGGTTCAGGGCCATCCGCGTCCACCTGACCGCGATCCATCGCGGCGACTCCGCCGCGCTACCCGAGACGGGTCCCGGCATCCTGGACGAGGCCTTGGTCCTGCCGGGCGATCTCCGCCAGGACGCCCGGTAGCGCCGGGAAATCGCTCACCACACGGTCCGCGCCCAGCTCGGCGGCCGGCCTCCGCGAATAGCCGAAATCGACCAGCACCACGGGCATGCCCGCGTCGCGGGCCGCCTTCAGGTCGTTGTCGCTGTCGCCCACGAGGATCGCCTGGGCGACCGTCGCGTCCATCAGATCGAGCGTGGCGAGCAGATGGCCACCATCCGGCTTGCGCACGGGGAAGCGATCGCCGCCGGCCACCACCGCGAAGAAATCCGCCAGGCCAAGCCCGGCCAGCACGGCCTCGCTGAGGTGCTGGGGCTTGTTGGTGCAGACGCCCAGCCGCCATCCCTGCGCCCGAAGGCGCGAGAGCGTGGCCGCGACGCCCGGATACGGCCGGCTGTGTGCCACCGGCGCCGCGCCGTAATGCGCCAGGAAACGGGCCAGCCGGGCTTCCAGCGCCGCCGCGCCGAGCGGCCGGCCGGCCGCGGCGAACCCCTCGGCCACCAAACGGGCGGCGCCTCGACCCACGAGGCCGCGCACCGTGGCCTCGGGCAGCGGTGCGAGCCCCTCGGCCGCCAGCACGGCATTCAGCGCCCGCGCGAGATCGGCCAGACTATCGACCAGCGTCCCGTCGAGATCGAAGAGCGCGACCGACCGCGTTGCCTCTGCTCGTGTCATTGTTCCTTGATTCGCGATGAATGGCGCGCCGGCCGGCTATTCGACGCGCTTGCGCGATCGCGGGGCCGTTGTGCCCGAAACCTGCAGCCGGAGCAAGCGCATGAGGTTGCGGCCGCTTGCCTCGACGTGAGCGCGGACCAGGCTGGCGGCGCGGGACGCTTCGCCGACCTCGGCGGCGCGCAGGATCGCCTCGTGCTCCGCCGGGGCCCGTGCCGCGTTGTCGTCCAGGTGCCAGACGGTCGCAAAGTAGCGATCGACTTGCAGCCACAGAGTTTCGATCGTGCTAAGAATGCGCCGCCGGTCGCAGGGGGCGTAGAGCGCGCGATGGAATGCCCAGTTCGCGGCGCGGCGCGCCGCGGTATCGATTTCAGCTTCGGATTCGGCGGCGAACCTACGCGCGGCCGCCAGGTCGCCGGTGGTCAGATTGGGCACCGCCAGGCGAATCGCCAACGGCTCCAGGGCCACGCGCATCAGGGTCACTTCCTCCGCCTCGGCCGGATACAGCGGCGCGACGAAGGCGCCGCGCCGGGGCTGATGCTCCACAAGGCCCTCCTGCTCCAGGTTGCGGAAGGCCTCGCGAACGGGGATGTGGCTGGAGCCGAATTCCGCCGCGACCCGGTCCTGCCGCAACTGCGCGCCGGGCGCCAATTCCCCGGCCAGTATTCTCTGCCGCAACGTCGCGGCAATCTGTGCTGCCAGACCCACCCTGGTACGCATGTCCATTGTTATTGTCATCCGTACTCGTCGATTATCTATTTCGACTCGCGCCCCTCGGACGATCAGGTCGGCTTCGATGGGCCTTGGGTTGGCTTATTCGTTCAGGCTGACCCGCCCGCGGCAACAAACTGTGCCGTCCTTGCCTGTTCGCCCCCTTCAGTCGCCAGCATGCCGAAAGAGGCGAACCGTAAAGTCGGTTGTTCTCCTTCCGACAACATGACCATTGGTCCGCATGATCCGCCATCCGGATTCCACACCGCAAGCCCTAGCCTTTTTCAACAACCCCCTGTCCCGCTTGACAACTTCGCCAATTCACTTGGTCCCCACTGAACAGGAGAACCGAACTCGGAAAATCACCATTCGGAACTATCGAAACGCAAGCGTCGAAAAAGGATCGAACCCGGCGCCCCCCGCCACCGGATTCACAACAGGGACTGCTGACGACTTGAGCGACCCGTGCCAGCGTCGTCCAAGGGGGCAATGACGCCGGGGTCGTCGTTGTCCACCTTGTTGACCCGCGTCGAAATCGGGAATGCGGTGAGTTGCCGATCTGGATAGGGGCGGAGGAGAGCCTGTAGACGCTCGGGCTCGGCCGAAGGATCCAACCATGCGTCATGGTTCTCGACGTCGAGGATGACCGGCATCCGGCCGTGGATCGGGGCCAGGAGATCGTTGGAGTCGGTGGTCAGGACCGTGCAGGTCTCGACATCCTGCCGTGTCGCGGGCTCGGTCCAGCGCTCCCACAGCCCCGCGAAGGCGAAGGGCTCGCCGTCGTGGCGGGTGATGCGATAGGGCTGCTTGCGGGCGCCTTTCCTCGCCGGCTTTTGCCATTCGTAGAAGCCGTCGGCCACGATCAGGCAGCGCCGGCGCCGGAAGGCGGCGCGGAAGGCCGGCGTGCTCGCGACGCTTTCCGCGCGGGCGTTGATCAGCTTGCTGGCGATGCCGGCATCCTTGGCCCAGAAGGGGATCAGCCCCCAGCGCAGCATCACCAGGTGCCGGCCGCCGTCGTCGCCCAGGCGCACTGCCGGCACCTCCTGCGTCGGTGCGACGTTATAGCGCGGCGGCAGGTTGGGCCGCTCCGGCACCTTGAAGACCCGCTGGATCGCCTCCGGCGGCGAGGTGATGGAATACCGCCCGCACATCGCCTCACCCTCGTTCCCCGCGCAGCCGTGCCGCCGCCCGCGCCCGGCCGATCCAGGGCAACAGGTCCTTCAGCTCCGGCCCGTGGTCGCGGCCGGTCAGGGCCTTGCGCAGGGGCTTGAACAGCCTGGCGCCCTTGCGGCCGGTCTCCCGCTTCAGGGCCTGCGTCCAGGTGTTCCAGGTCTCGCCGTCCCAGGGCTCCGGAGGCAACAGTTCCGCGGCCGTGGCCAGGAAATCGACGTCCTGGTCGGCCACCACCGGATCGACCGGCTCCGTGCAGACGGCGTACCAGTCGCCGACCTCGGCCAGCCGTTCGATGTTGCCGCGCACGGCCAGCCAGAAGCCCTCGTCCACCGCGGCGAGCCCCATCGCGCCCAGACGGTCGCGCACGGCCGCGAAGGGCAGCTCGTGCAGCAGGCGGGCGTTGAGGCGTTGCAGTTCCGCCTTGTCGAACTTGGGTGTGGCGCGGCTGAAGCGGCCGATGTCGAACTCCGCCACCAGGCTGTCCAGGTCGGGGCGAACCTCGATCGGGTCCGGCGTGCCCAGCCTGGCGAGATAGGAATCGAGCGCCATGGCCTCGATGCCCTCGCGCTCGCGCAGGGCCTGCAAGGACAGATCCGCCTCGCGCTTGGACAGCTTGCGCCCCTCGGTGTCGGTCAGCAGCGGCAGATGGGCGAAGCCCGGCACGGCCCCGTCCAGCGCCCGGAAGAGCTGGACCTGCGCGGCGGTGTTGGCCACGTGGTCCTCGCCGCGAATGACGTGGCTTACGCCCAGCTCGATGTCGTCCACCACCGAGGTCAGGGTGTAGAGCGGCCGGCCATCCTCGCGGATCAGCACGGGATCGGACAGGCTGCCGGACTGGAAGGCCTGGCGGCCGCGCACGAGGTCGTCCCAGGCGACCTGTCCTGCCTCCAGCTTGAATCGCCAGTGCGGGCGGCGGCCCTCCTCGTCCTCCAGCCGTCGGCGCTCGGCCTCGGTCAGCCGCAGCGCCGCGCGGTCGTAGACCGGGGGCTTGCCGCTGGCCGCCTGCAGCCTGCGCTTGGCCTCCAGCTCCTCGGCGGTCTCGTGGCAGGGATACAGCCGCCCGCTCGCGCGCAGCCGCTCGGCCGCTGCCTCGTAGCGGTGCATGCGCTCCGACTGCCGCGCCGTCTCGTCCCAGGCCAGACCCAGCCAGCGCATGTCCTCCTCGATGGCGGCGACATAGCGTTCCTCGGAGCGCGACTGGTCGGTGTCGTCGATGCGCAGCAGGAAGACGCCGCCGTGCCGGCGTGCGAACAGCCAGTTGACCAGGGCGACGCGGGCGTTGCCGACCTGCAGCAACCCGGTCGGGCTGGGGGCGAAGCGGACTTTGGTCGTCACGGTCACGGTCCCTGTTGCCGATGCCGGCGGCGGTGCCTTCGCCGTGGCCCCCACCCCATCCCTCCCCCGCAAGCGGGGGAGGGGGCTTCGAGAGCGAGTTCTTTTGGTTCCCTCCCCCACATTGTGGGGGAGGGTCAGGGTGGGGGCAAAGGCGCCGCCGGCTACTCCCGGAATTTATTGGTGATCGGATAGCGCCGGTCGCGGCCGAAGGAGCGGCGGGTGATCTTCACCCCCGGCGGCGCCTGGCGGCGCTTGTACTCCGCGCCCTCCAGCATGCGCCAGACCTTGCGCACCACCTCTTCGTCGTGGCCGCGCGCGGCGATCTCGCGCCAGCCCATGTCGCGCTCGATCAGGCAGGTCAGGATGTCGTCCAGATGGTCATAGGACGGCAGGCTGTCCTGGTCGGTCTGGTCGGGCTTCAGCTCCGCCGAGGGCGGCTTGGTGATGATGCGCTCGGGGATGACCCGGCCTTCGGGACCCAGCGCGGTGGCCGGCCTGTGCTGGTTGCGCCAGCGCGCCAGGCGGTAGACCTGGGTCTTGTAGACGTCCTTCAGCGCGTTGAAGCCGCCGGCCATGTCGCCGTAGAGCGTGGCGTAGCCCACCGACATCTCCGACTTGTTGCCGGTGGAGACCAGCATCGGCCCGAACTTGTTGGACACCGCCATCAGGACGATGCCGCGCGCGCGGGCCTGGACGTTCTCCTCGGTCGTGTCGGGCGGCAGCTCGTCGAACAGCGGCGTCAGCATCTCCTCGAAGGCGCGCATGGCCGGCTCGATCGACACGCTGTCCAGGCGGCAGCCAAGCAGCCGCGCCACCTCCGCCGCGTCCTCCAGCGAGGCCTGGCTGGTGTAGGGCGAGGGCATCAGCAGGCAGTGCACCTTCTCCGGCCCCAGCGCGTCAGCGGCGATAACGGCCGAGAGCGCGGAATCGATGCCGCCCGACAGCCCCAGGACAACGCCGGGGAAGCCGTTTTTCCCCACGTAGTCGCGCAGGCCCAGGATCAGCGCGCGGTAGATCGCCTCCAGCCCCTCGGGCGGCGTGACCATCGGCGCCTCGGCGATCGTCCAGTCGTCCTCGGCGCTGCGTTCCCAGCGGGTAATGGCAAGCTGCTCGGCGAAGCAATCGAGCTGCATGCGAAGGTTCTGCCGGCCGTCCAGGGCGAAGCTGGCGCCGTCGAACACCAGCTCGTCCTGGCCGCCGACCTGGTTGAGATAGACGAGGGGCAGCCCCGATTCGTCCACCCGCTGCAGGGCGAGCTGCAGGCGGGTGTCCTGCTTGCCCTCCTCGAAGGGCGAGCCGTTGATGACGATCAGGATCTCGGCGCCGTTCTCCTCCATGCACTCGGTGACGTCCGGGCTCCAGGAATCCTCGCAGACCATGACGCCCAGCCGCGCGCCGCGCACCGGCATCGGGCCGGGCAGCGGCGACTGGGTGAAGTGCCGCTTCTCGTCGAAGACGCCATAGTTCGGCAGGTCCCACTTGGCGCGCACCGCCTGCACCTGACCGGCGTCCAGCAGCAGCGCGGCGTTGTACAGCCCGCCGTCGACCGCGCGCTGGCGCGTCTCCGGGTCCTCGCGCCAGGGCGCGCCGACGATGACCGCCGGCCCGCCGTCGTCGGTCTCCGCCGCCAGCTCGTGCACGGCCGCCTCGACCTGGTCCAGGAAAGCCGGCTTCTTCACCAGGTCCTCGGGCGGATAGCCGGTGACGAACAGCTCGGTGGCAACCAGCACGTCGGCCCCGGCCGCCGCGGCCTCGGCGCGGGCGGCGCGCAGCTTTTCCAGGTTGCCCCGGATGTCGCCCACCGTGGGGTCGAGCTGGGCAAAGGCGATCGTCAGACGCTCGTCGGGCATGCGGGCTCCGCTGCGATGATGGCCGGCGCGCCGCATCGCTTCGCGGCGCTCGAACACAGCCTACTTATGCCGGGCGGGCAAGGCCAGCAATCGGGGCAAAGAGTCTCTGGGCGGGGCGGGATGGTTGCCAAGCGGCCTCGATCCACCGACAATTCACGCGAGTAGCGCCGGAGGTTCGCGCCATGCCCAACACCAAGGTCTATACCATTCAAGCCGAATGGGACAACGAAGCCCATTGCTGGGTCGCTTCGAGCGAGGACGTACCAGGGTTGGCGACCGGAGCTGAGTCGCTCGACGCCCTCGTCCACAAGCTCCGCGTCGTGGTGCCGGAGCTGCTGTATGAGAACGGGCTGTTGGCGGACGAAATGTTCCAGGTTCCCTTTTCTCTGATCGCTCATCATGCCGAGCGCGCCCCTGACGCCGCCTGATGGCGGAGAATTATAGCCGCGCCGTGAAGCGTCTTCTCGTCGATGCTGGCTGTCGCTTCGTCCGTCAGGGAAAGGGCGACCACGAGATATGGGAAAGGCCGGACGGGCGGCGCTTCATGGTGGATAACCACATCAAAAGCCGGAAGTGGGCCAACCTCACGCTGAAGAATGCGGGGGTGCCGAAGGCCTTTTAAGTTCGCCACACACCGCCAATCGCTCCAGCAGTGTCCCATGCCGCGCCACCGCTCGAACCGCGACACGGCCCAGATGCCGCCGCCCCTCCCCGCCCCCATCGCGGACTGGTTCGCCGCGCGGGGCTGGGCGCCGCACGCGCATCAGATGCAGGTGCTGGCGGCGGCGCGGGAGAGGCGGTCGGCGCTGTTGATCGCGCCGACGGGCGGGGGCAAGACGCTGGCGGGGTTCCTGCCCTCGCTGGTCGATCTGGCGCAGGCGCCGGCCGAGGGGCTGCACACGCTCTACGTCTCGCCGCTGAAGGCACTGACGCAGGACATCCACCGCAACCTGACCGGCCCCATCGCGGAAATGGGGCTGCCGATCGGCGTGGAGACGCGCACCGGCGACACGCCGCAGAACCGCCGCCAGCGCCAGCGGCAGAAGCCGCCGCAGTTCCTGCTGACCACGCCGGAGTCGCTGGCGCTGCTGCTGTCCTACCACGACGCGCCGGGGTTCTTCGGCGGGCTGCGCGGCATCGTTATCGACGAGCTGCACGCCCTGGCCGGCACCAAGCGCGGCGACCTGCTGGCGCTGGGCCTGGCGCGGCTGCGGCGTCTCGCGCCCCGGGCGCGGCGGATCGGGCTGTCCGCCACGGTGCGCGACCCGGGCGAGCTGGCCGACTGGCTGGCGGTGGAGGGTGCGCCGGATGGCGGCGAGCGTGCGGGTGGCCTCATGCTTCGACAGGCCCAGCATGAGGCGCATGTGGAGATGCCGCGACAAGCTCGGCATGGGGTGGCGAGTTCGAGCACCACACCTCATCCTGAGCCCGTCGAAGGAGAGGTGTCGAGCCGAAGGCTCGAAACCGCCGCCGTCGCCCGCATCCACGCCGGCCCCGGCCCGAAGCCGGAGATCGAGATCCTGACCACGCAGGAGCGCCTGCCCTGGGCCGGACACATGGCGGTGCATGCCCTGCCCGAGGTCTACCAGCGCCTGAAGGCCGCGGGCACCGCCATCGTCTTCGTCAACACCCGCGCGCAGGCGGAGATCGTGTTCCAGGAGCTGTGGCGGCTGAACGCCGACACCCTGCCGATCGCCCTGCACCACGGCTCGCTGGACGTGCAGCAGCGGCGCAAGGTCGAGGTCGCGATGGCGCGCGGCGAGCTGAAGGCCGTGGTCGCGACCTCCTCGCTGGACCTCGGCATCGACTGGGGCGCCATCGACCTTGTGGTGCAGGTCGGCGCGCCCAAGGGCGTCTCGCGGCTGTTGCAGCGAATCGGCCGCGCCAACCACCGCCTGGACGCGCCCAGCCGCGCCCTGCTGGTGCCGGCCAACCGCTTCGAGGTGCTGGAGTGCCGCGCCGCGGTGGACGCCGTGCAGGCGAATACCCTGGACGGCGACCCGCTGCGCCCCGGCGGCCTGGACGTGCTGTGCCAGCACATCCTGGCCACCGCCTGCGCCGGACCGTTCCACGCCGACACCCTCTATGAAGAGGTGCGCGCCGCGCAGCCCTACCGCGACCTCGACCGCAAGGACTTCGACGACGCGCTGGCCTTCGTCGACCACGGCGGCTACGCGCTGTCCGGCTACCGCCGCTACCGGCGGCTGCAACACGACGACCAGGGCACCTACCGCATCACGTCGCTGAAGGACGCACAGCGCTACCGCCTCAACGTCGGCACCATCGTCGAGGCGCCGACGCTGAAGGTGAGGCTGCGCGGCGGCCGGGCGCTGGGGGAGATCGAGGAGCACTTCGTGCAGATGCTGCGGCCCGGCGACACCTTCATGTTCGCCGGCGAGCTGCTGGTGTTCCTGGGCATCCGCGAGCTGACGGCCGAAGTGGCGCGGGCGAAGCGGCGGGACGACGATCCCAAGGTGCCGGCCTACATGGGCGGCAAGCTGCCGCTGACCACGCATCTGGCCGAGCGGGTGCGCGGCATCCTGGCCAACCCGCGAAGCTGGCGCGAGCTGCCGGAGGCGGTGTCGCACTGGCTGGAGCTGCAACGCTGGCGCTCGGTCGTGCCGGGGCGCGAGGGGCTGCTGGTCGAGAGCTTCCCGCGCGGCGACAAGGAATTCCTGGTCGCCTACTGCTTCGAGGGCCGCAACGCGCACCAGACGCTGGGCATGCTGCTGACCCGGCGGCTGGAGCGCCTGGGCCTGGGGCCACTGGGCTTCGTGGCGAGCGACTACGTGCTCGCCACCTGGTCGCTGCACGCGCCCACGCCCGCGCAGGTCGACGAGCTGTTCGACCAGGACATGCTGGGCGACGACCTGGAGGCCTGGATGGCCGAATCCTCGATGCTGCGCCGGACCTTCCGCAACGTCGGCGTGGTCGCCGGGCTGATCGACAAGCAGGTGCCGGGACGCGAGAAGACCGGCAAGCAGGTCACCTTCTCCGCCGACCTGATCTACGACGTGCTGCGCAAGCACGAGCCCGATCACGTCCTGCTGCGCGCCACCCGGCGGGAGGCGGCAGGCGGCCTGACCGACGTGCGCCGCCTGGGCGAGATGCTGGCGCGGGTGCAGGGGGCGATCCGCTTCCGCCGCCTGCCCCGCATCTCGCCGCTGGCCGTGCCGGTGCTGCTGGAGGTCGGCCGCGAACAGGTGCACGGCCAGGCCCTCGACGAGCTGCTGGACGAGGGCGCCCAGGCGCTGATCGACGAGGCGACGGGGCCGGAGAGCGCGCAGGCGGAGTTGCCGTTGTGATCAATTCGGCCCTGGCTTGTAGGCCTGCCCCGGCACGCCGAAGCTGAAGCGCGCTTGCATCGATGCAAGCAATGCCTACAATGATTGCATTGATGTGAGGCTGGCTCATGGCAAGCATTACGATTCGCAACCTCGACGACGGCCTCAAGCAGCGGCTTCGAGTCCGCGCTGCGCGACACGGTCGGTCCATGGAAGAGGAAGCCAGGGACATTCTGCGGGACAGTCTGGCCGGCGAATCCGGGCCGCCGCGCAATTTGGGCGACGCCATCCGCCGACGGTTCGCGCCCTTCGGCGGGGTGGAGCTGCCTCAGCCCCATCGCGAAGCCATGCGCGAGGCGCCCGACTTCTCGAAGAACGGCACCTCGACGTGATCGTCCTCGACACCAACGTGGTCTCCGAACTCATGCGACCGTCCCCAACCCCGGCGGTCGTCGACTGGATGGCGGCCCGGCCGGCGGCCAGTTTGTTCACGACGGCGCTCACGCAGGCGGAGATCCTCCGCGGGCTGCGCCTTCTCGCGGATGGTCAGCGCCGGCGCGGTTTGTCAGCGGCGGCGGAGGCGATGTTCGCGGAGGATTTCGCGGATCGTGTTCTGTCATTCGATCAACCGGCCGCGCGCAGCTATGCGGAGATCGCAGTCGCCCGAAAGGCGATGGGAAGGCCCATCGCGGAAATCGACGCTCAGCTCGTCGCGATCGCCCATTCCCGCGGCGCAGCCGTTGCGACGCGCAACATTTCCGACTTCGAGCTGTGCGGCGTCCCACTGGTCAATCCATGGGATAGCCGTTGACACGCGCGAGCTTCTGGCCGGCTGCGTGGGAAGCCGTTTCGGTGTCCGTGGCGATTCGCTTCGGTATCGGCCACGACGACAGCAGCGAACGATGAAGACAGCGGCATCCGTGCTGACCCTCAACGGTGCCGACCTGGGCCTGGACCCCTCCGGCGCCCTGCTGTGGCCGGATCGTCGGGCGTTGGTGGTGGCCGACCTGCATCTGGAGAAGGGCAGCAGCTACCACCGCCCGGACGGGCGCCTGCTGCCGCCCTACGACAGCGCGGCGACGCTCGGCCGGCTGGAAACCGTCATCGCCCGCGCGCGGCCGGAGACCGTCATCTGCCTGGGCGACTCCTTTCATGACCTTGGCGCGGCCGAACGTCTGAGCCCCGAGGACGGGGCGCGGCTGCGGGCCCTGACCGAGGGGCGCGACTGGGTCTGGGTCGCCGGCAATCACGATCCGGTTCCGAGCGCGAGCTTCGGCGGTCGCGTGGTCGAGGAGTTGGTGCTGGCCGGTCTGGTGTTCCGCCACGCCGCGCGGGCGGACGACGAAAACGTCAACGGGGAGGTCTCCGGCCACTACCACCCCAAGGCGGCCGTCCGGGTGCGCGGGCGGCGGGTGTCGGCGCGCTGCTTCGTCGCCGACGCGCGGCGCCTCATCCTGCCTGCATTTGGGGCCTACACCGGGGGCTTGAGCGTGCTGGACCCAGCGCTGAGGGGGTTGCTCGGGCGCCGCGCGGCGGTGCACCTGCTGGGCCGGGCCGGGGTCTATCGCTACGGCCTTTCGGCGATCGCCGGATAAGCCGGTGTCGGACACGAACCGCCGCGCCACGGGCACGGATTCCAGGGTGCGGCTCAAAGGGGAGGAAGCGGACGACGCCAACGGGGGAAGTGGGGGTAAGGGGGTGCCGGCGCCGTCCGCTTTTCCACATGCTCGACAACGAGCGCGTGGACGATAGATAGCTTCACATCAGGCGTATCTAAAGTAGCCCGACTTGCGACGGATTGTCACGCACCCGGCAATTGTTTTTTCTACATAATATTCGCCTTATCCGGACCCGCTTGCCTCATCCAGGCGCGATCCCTGTTCGTACGAGGGTGGAGATCGATCCGAAGAGGACCCCATGAGCCCAGCCGCGCCCATCATCGTCTGGTTCCGGGAGGACCTGCGGCTTGCCGACAATCCCGCGTTGGCCTGGGCGGTCGAGGCGGCGGCGCCGATCCTGCCGCTGTTCGTCCTGGACGACGCCGCGGCCGGCGCATGGCGGCCGGGCGGCGCGGCGCGCTGGTGGCTCCACCACAGCCTGGCGGCGCTGACCGAGAACCTGGCCGCGACGGGCGCGTCGCTGGTGCTCCGCCGGGGCCGCGCGGAAGAAATCGTGCCGGCGTTGGCCGAGGAGGTAGGGGCGCGGGCGGTCGTCTGGAACCGGCTCTACCTTCCGTGGGCGCAGGCGCGCGACACCCGCATCAAGGCGGCGCTGAGGGACCAGGGGCGAACGGCCAAGAGTTTCAACGCCCGACTCCTGTTCGAGCCCTGGGCGCCGCGCACGGCGACCGGTGAACCTTATCGCGTCTTCACCCCGTTCTGGAAGGCCCTGCAAGGCCTCGGCGAGCCGGCGCCGCCGCGAGCCGCGCCGGGCGCCTTGCCCCCTGGTCCGAGACGGGCGAGCGAGCGCCTGGCCGACTGGGGCCTGGCGCCGACGCGGCCGGACTGGGCCGGCGGCCTGCGGGCCGCCTGGACGCCAGGCGAAACCGGCGCCCGCGCCCGGCTCGCCACCTTCCTGGACCAGGGCCTCGGCGCCTACGGCGGGGCGCGCAACCGCCCTGACCAGCCGGGCACCAGCCGCCTGTCCGCGCATCTGCACTGGGGCGAGGTCTCGCCGCGTCAGGTCTGGCACGCGGTGCGCCAGCGCACGGCCGCGAACCCCGGTTTCGAAAAGAGCGGATCGGCCTTTCTGCGCGAGCTGGGCTGGCGCGAGTTTTCGTACCATCTGCTGTACTGGTGGCCGGACCTGCCGGACGTGACCTGGAAGGCGCAGTTCCACGACTTTCCCTGGCAGCGGGATGAAGCCGCCTTTCGCGCCTGGACGCGCGGGCGGACCGGCTATCCCATCGTGGACGCGGGCATGCGCGAGCTCTGGGCCACCGGCTGGATGCACAACCGGGTGCGCATGATCGTCGCCTCCTTCCTGGTGAAGGACCTGCTGCTGCCCTGGCAGTGGGGCGAGCGCTGGTTCTGGGACACCCTGGTGGACGCGGACCTCGCCAACAATTCGGCCTCCTGGCAATGGGTGGCCGGCTGCGGCGCCGACGCCGCGCCGTACTTCCGCATCTTCAACCCCGTGACCCAGGGCCGGAAGTTCGACCCCGACGGCGCCTATGTCCGCCGCTGGGCACCGGAAATCGCGGCGCTGCCGGACAAGTATCTGCATGCGCCGTGGGAAGCCCCGCCGGAGGTCCTGGCCGAGGCGGACGTCGACCTGGGCAGGACCTACCCCGCGCCGCTCGTCGACCACCAGGCCGCCCGCAAGCGCGCGCTGGCGGCCTTCGAGTCGGTCAAGAAACGCTAGTGCGGGGCCGCGATTCTCGCCTTGCCAAGGGCGCGGGTCATGCCACAATGCGTCAGCATCATTTGGAGGCCCTCGCCATGACCGTTCCCACGCGTCGCCATGTCCTCGCTGCGACCGCTGTCAGCGCCGGCGCGGCCGCGCTCCCCACCGCCGCGCGCGCCTTCTCGTTCTCCGAGTCGAACGTTGCCACGCGCGAGCTTTACGAGAACGCCTGCGGCCAACGCGCTTTCCACGACGAGCTTATCGCGGAGGTCCGACAAGTCCTGGGCGAAAAGGGATATGAAGCGAGCGAGGCCGAGGTGCGCGCCGCGGTGCGATCGCTCTCCTGCCCGGTATGCGGCTGCCCCCTGACGGCCGCGCTGCCCGACTCTCGGTAGGCGTTCCCAACCGCTGACGACGGCCTTCTGCCCCGGCAGTGGTGCTGCTCACGGGTTGTGACGATCCATCGACCGCGTTTGCCGCAGGTCGTGCAGCACTGCGTCAGCATCGAGCTCTTCGCGCAGAAGTGTCATGCGGCTCATACCGTCCGACGAATGAAATCATACATCTAGGGCGGCCTCATGCTTCGACAGGCTCAGCATGAGGACCTCGTCCTGAGCTTGTCGAAGGACGAGTCTCCTCAAACGTCGGGCGGTATCACTGGCGCGTTCGAAGGCATGGCCTCCGGCAGGGCGTCACCGTGGGCCGCAAGCGCCGCCGCCGCCTCTCGCTTCGCGCGCCGCCAGGTTTTGTCCAGGTCGGTGTTCTGCACCATGCCCGGCGTGACCCGGGCGAGAATGTCGTTGTGAAAGGTCACGATCTCGGCGCGCCAGTGCCCCACGGAGGGCGCGTCTGGAACCGCGTCCAGCTTGATGAGATGCACGAGGATCTGGCGCAGGTAGCTCTCGACCGCGGCAAGCTCGGCTTTCCCCATATCCTCGATCTCTTCGGCCAGATGTTCGATGTCGAGGGTCTTGTAGCCGGTCAGAGCCCGTAGCCGCCGGGCCTGGTCCTGCGTCCAGAGGTAATAGTCCGTTTCGTAAAGGGACCGCGACATGCCCTGTCTCCGATACCGCGTCCGAGGCCGCCAGGCCGGACGTCCCCGAACTTTAGGGGCTCTCGGGTCGCGCTGAAAGGCCGGCGCCTCGCTCGAAGCGGCGCGGCGACAGCGCCGCCCAGGCTTCGGCCTCGCCGCCGCCTTCCACCAGCCACGCCACGTAATCCGCCGTCGCCGGCGCCAGGCCCAGCCCGACCTTGTAATGACCGCCGGCCAAGATAATCCGTGCCGATCGGGGATGCGGGCCGACCACCGGCTGCCGGTCCGGCGTGGCGGGGCGAAAGCCGCTCCACAGCCGTGGGGTGGGCGGAGGTTGAGGCAAGTGGAGAAGCATCCGGCATCGGCCTCGCAGGTCGGCCAGGCCCTCGCGCGTGACCGTGAGCTCGGGAGCGGCACTCTTCTCGGTCGTGCTGCCGATGTGGACGTCCCCATCGTGGAAAAGCGCGAACGAGCCGCCGCCATAGACCAGGGGCCAGTCCGACGACGCACCCGCCAGCGGCAGCGCCATTGCCTGCCCCTTCACCGGCGCGATCGCCACCGGCGGCGCCGCCCCGGCCAGTTCCGGCAGACCCAAGCCGGCGCAGACCACCGCGTGGCCCGCGGCCATCCGCTCCCCGTCGGTCCAGGCTTCGACGCCCCGCGCCGAAGCCCGAAGCGCGCGCACGGGGCTGCCTTCGACAAGCGCCACGCCGCGCGCTCGGCAGGCAGCCCTCAGCCCCGCCACCAGGCGGTCCGGAGCGATCCGGGCCGTCGCGTCGTCATGCAGATAGCCGTGCGGCGAGGCGGCAACCCAGGGCACCAGTGAGCGCGCCGTTGCAACGTCGACCCACCGCAGGGGCAGGGTGCCGAGCCCGTGCCAGCGCGTGCGCGCCGCCGCGACGCGCTCCACCGCCCGCGCCGCCGCCTGCTCGGAATTCAGGATCTCCAAGCGCCCCGTCTTGCGATAGCCGCAGTCAAGTCCGCCAACCGCTTCGACCTCGGCGACGAAGTCGGGCATTGCCGCGAGGCTGTCGAACTGGATATCGGCCAGCGGCGTGCGCGCCGTCGGTGCGTGCGGCATCAGCGCGCCCAGCGCGGCGCCCGTGGCGCCGCCGCCGCAGCGGTCTTTCTCCAGCAACATCACCCGGTGGCCCCGCCCGGCCAGGCGAAAGGCGGCGGCGAGGCCGATGACCCCGCCGCCGATCACGATGATGTCCGTCGTCGCATCCGGCATGGCCGCGCCCGTCCGTCCCGTGTGCCAAGCAGCGCCCGTCATAGCCCATCCGGCGGAACCGGGCGAGGCGGGAACGGCCGCGCGGCGCGATGCCGGAGGAGCCTCAGAATTTCAGCTCGAAGTTCAGCGAGGGGACGACATCGGGGCTGCCGTCGGTCAGGCCGAAGAGGAGCGCCAGGCGGGGCTCCAGGACCCGCTCCCGCCCGATGTCGATATCCCCGTAAACCGCCGGACCGAGCACATGGCTGTTCTCGCCCAGCGGCAGGGCGTCGCCGAACGCCCCCTCCGCCGTGCCGTGCGCCTCAAGTCCCGCGGCGACCTCGGCGTCGCCGATCCGGCCGGCGGGAACGGTCGCGCTCATGGCATAGGCCAGCCCGGGGTCCTCACCGTCCTCGAACGGAACCTCCACGAACAGGTTGGAAATCGTATTCACGGGCCCCAGCCCAAGCTCGACCAGCGGCCCGAGCGCGACGGCGCCCTTGCTGATGCCGTCCTCGTTGGGCACTTCGAGGGCCGCATAAAGGCCGAGCGCCGTCAACCGGACGGAGGCCTCGCCATGCCCGTGCCCGTGATCATGACCGTGGCCATGGGCGTGGCCGTCCCCGAGCGGTGCCAGGAAGACGTTCTCCCACTCGTAAGCCTCGAACTCGGCGGGCTCGCTATCCGGATTGGCAAGCTCGACGGCGCCGGTGGTCTTCCACCATGACGTCGGCGCGAATCCCAACGCGATCTCGTGGGCCGAGCGCTCGTCCCCCGTGTCGACGTCGCCGAAGGAAACGCCGTTCAGGCTCTCAAACTCGAAGCCGCCCTTGTCGACATCGGGATGAATCACCTCGAACACCTGGGCACTCGCCGTCGCCGCCGGCACAATCCAAAACGCGGCGGCGAGCGCCGCCAGAAAAGGCTTGGCGGCTGTCAGGGCGCGTGGCGAGCGGCAGGCCCACACCCGCTGATCGATGTCGCTCGCAAGGTTCTCTTGTGCAGCTGTCATTTCCTCATTCCTCTGTATGCAACGTTATATCGTCCGTTTTCTGGCGATCCTTGTGTCGCCGTGGGTCGCGGCGCGACCGGCCGCCGCTGGCGCTGTCAGTCGCGGTCGGCGAGGCAGTCGTGCAACGCGCGTCCCAGGTTCCGCAGCAGCGTGGTATAGGCGGTCGGTCCCGGCGGCAGGTCGGCGCCCAGCGGGTCCAGGACTCCCGCGCGCACCTCGGTGTTCTCGACGATGGTGGCGACGAGGTCGGGGGCGAACTGGGGCTCGCGGAACACGCAGCGCACCCCCAGTTCCGTCAACCGCTGGCGGATCTCGTAAACCCGCCGCGCCCCCGGCGCACGATCGGGGTTGAGCGTGATCGCTCCCACCGCGTTCAGGTCATAGTGTCGTTCCAGGTACTGATACGCGTCGTGAAAAACGATGAACGGCACGTCCCGCACCGGGGCGACCCGCGCCCGCACGGCCGCGTCGGTGGAGTCGATGTCGGCCTTCACGGCCTGGGCGTTGGCCGCGTAGGTCGCCGCGTGCTCCGGATCCAGCGCGCGCAAGCGTGCGGCGATCGCGTCCACCATCGTCTTGGCGTTGTCCGGATCGAGCCAGACGTGGGCATCGACCGCCGTCTCGGGAATGCCCTGAACACGGCCCGGGCCGTCGTCATGCGCATGATCGTCGTCATCGTGGGCGTGGCCGTGCGCATCATCGTCATGATCGTCGTCATCGTGGGCGTGGCCGTGCGCATCATCGTCATGATCGTGATCGTGATCGTGATCGTCATCGTGGCTGTGGTCATGTGCATCATGGCCATGATCATCATCGGGGCCGTCGCCTTTCCCATGCCCGTGCGCGTGATGCCCGTGAGAATGCGTCCCCCAGACGCCGCCGGCACGGGTCCGCAGCAGGCGCAATCCCTCCGTGCGTATCAGGGGCAGGGATCGATCCGGCCCGACGATGTTTGCGACCGGCCGGGCCAGCACCGTCTCCAGCGCCGGCCCCACCCAGACCACCAGCTCGGCCGACTCCAGCATCGCCGCTTCCGAGGGTTTCAAACGATAGGCATGCGGCGACTGACCGCCTGTCATCAGAAGTTTCGGCGTGCCCACACCGTCCATCACGCCGGCCACCAGACTGTGGACCGGCTTGATGCTGGCCACCACGTCCGGCGCCGCCCGGACGGGCGCCCACGGCGCCGCGACCAGCAGTCCGGCGAAGGTCAGGCAAAGCGCCTTGTACATCCCAGCACTCCTTGTTACCTGTGCGTCAGCGTGTGCAATGTTATACAGTAACATCGACCGGTCAACAGGAGTGCCCATGTCCGGCTTCGACACCGCCGCCGCCTCCTTCGATCCCGAGGGCCACGATCACGCCCGCTGCGTGCACAGCGCACTGGCCACCGCCGAGGCCTTGTGCCGCCGACGAGGCGCGCGGCTGACCGACCAGCGCCGCCGCGTGCTGGAGCTGGTCTGGCAGAGCCACGCCCCGGTCGGCGCCTACGACCTGCTGGAACGCCTGTCGGCCGAGAGCGGCGGCGGCCGGGTCGCGCCGCCGACGGTCTACCGGGCGCTGGAGTTCCTGCTGGCGCATGGCCTGATCCACCGGGTGGAGAGCCTCAACGCCTACATCGGCTGCGCCCGGCCCGACGCGCGCCATGCCGGCCACTTCCTGATCTGCCGCAACTGCCACGCCGCCGCCGAGCTGCAGGACACGCGCATCGAGACGGCGCTGCGCAAGGGCGCGGAGGATCTTGGCTTCCGCGTCGAGGCGGAGACCGTGGAGCTGCGCGGCCTCTGCCCCGGCTGCCAGGACGCGGAGGGAGAGACGCATGCGGGGTAACGGGCACGAAGCCCTGGTCACGGCGACGGACGTGAGCGTCGCCTTCGATGGACAGCCGGCACTGCAGCGCGTCAGCGTGAGCGTGCACGCGGGCGAGATCGTCACGCTGATCGGCCCCAACGGCGCCGGCAAGACCACGCTGGTGCGCGCCGTCCTGGGTCTCCAGAAGCCGGACTCCGGCCGAATCCGACGACGGCCGGGGCTGACCTTCGGCTATGTGCCGCAGCGCTTTCACGCCGACCCGACGCTGCCGATGACCGTGGCCCGATTCCTCGCCCTGCCGGCGCGGCGCGCGCGGTCGGACATGGCGCGGGCGCTGGCCGATGTCGGCGCCGGCCACTGCCTCGACAAGCCGCTGCAGGCCCTTTCGGGCGGGGAGTTCCAGCGGGTCATGCTGGCCCGGGCGCTGCTGCGCGCACCCGAGTTGCTGGTGCTGGACGAGCCGCTGCAAGGCGTGGACTTCTCCGGCCAGATCGCGCTGTTCGAGCTGATCGGACGGCTGCGGGCGCGGCACGGCTTCGGCGTGCTGCTGGTGAGCCACGACCTGCACATCGTCATGCGCGACACCGACCATGTGGTCTGCCTGAACCACCACGTCTGCTGCCACGGGACCCCGGAGGCGGTGACCCGGCACCCCGACTATCTGGCGCTGTTCGGGCGGGAGGCCGCGCGCGCCGTGGCGGTCTACCCCCATCAGCACGACCACGCCCACGACCTGAGCGGCGAGGTCGTCTCGCTGGAGCACGACCCGGCCAAGAGCGTGGACGAGGGCGCCTACGCGCCGGACATCCGCGAGCGGGGCCCGCGATGATCTGGCAGGCCGAATTCCTCTGGCGCGCTCTTATCGCCGCCCTGGGTGTGGCCGTCGTCGCGGCGCCGCTGGGCTGCTTCGTCGTCTGGCGCCGCATGGCCTACTTCGGCACCAGCCTGGCGCACACCGCCTTCCTGGGCATCGCCCTCGGCATCGCCATCGGCGTCGACCCCATGTTCGGCATCGCCGCCGCCTCCATCGCGGTGGCGCTGCTGCTGGTGCTGTTGCAGCGTCAGCGGCGGCTGGCCGACGACACCCTGCTGGGCATTCTGGCGCACGGCGGCATGGCGCTGGGGCTCGTGGCGCTCAGCTTTCTGGAAGGTCTGCGGGTCGACCTGCTGACCTATCTCTTCGGCGACGTGCTGGCGGTGAGCTGGGGCGACATCGCCTGGATTTACGCGGCCGGGGCCGCGGCGCTGCTCGGGCTGCTGGCGCTGTGGCGGCACCTGCTGCTGGTGTCGGTGCACGCCGAGCTGGCGGCCGTGGAAGGCGTGCCGGTGCTGGCCGTGCGCCTGGCCTTCATGCTGATGCTGGCGGTCATGATCGCGATCGCCATGAAGGTGGTGGGCATCCTGCTGATCACCTCGCTGCTGATCATCCCCGCCGCCGCCGCCCGCCGCTTCGCCGCCACGCCCGAGCGCATGGCCGTCCTGGCCGCGGTGGCCGGCGTGCTGGCGGTGATCGGCGGCCTCGCCGCCTCGGTCATCTGGGACGTGCCGTCGGGCCCGGCCATCGTGGCCGTGGCCGTCCTGCTCTTCGCCCTCACCACCTTGCCGGGCCTCGCGGGCCGACGCGCGGAAAGCTGATTGGCCGGCGGCGCCAGGCTTGACCCGCCCCGGCGCGCCGTGCACCAGGACGGCCGGGAGATTTGCGATTCGCCCGGGGAAGTGGAACACTCCCGTCCAGCAGGGACCACACAATCACGAAAGGACCATTTGCCGCATGGATGAAAACCAGCAGCGCGACATCGCCGCGCGGAAAGTCCTCGAAGCCATGCAGTCGGCGATCGACGAGGGCGCGTCGTCCGATGTCGTGAAGCTCGTGACGCTGTCGGCGGCGATTACGAACTTCGTCAACGACCTGGGCGAGGAAGCCACCGCCAACATCCTGGAAACGCTGCCGGAGAAGGTCCGCAACGGCGCCTTCAGCCAGCCGGGCCGCGGCAGCCCCGCCGGCAACGGCAACGAGGGCTGAGCCCGATCCGGCCGCAGGTGTCGCCCCGACCGCTCACAGCGAGGCGCCCGGCTCCGGCAGGGCGTAGTCGGTCAACTCCCGCGTCAGGTGTTCATAGGCCTCGTCGAGGGAATCGGTGATCATCACGAGGTCGAGGTCTTTCGCGTCGATCGTGCCGTAGTTCACCAGCGCGTCGAAGTCGACCACCGTGCGCCAGAACTCGGAGCCATAGAGCACGATCGGCATGTGCTTGCGGATCTTGTGCGTCTGGAGCAGCGTCAGCATCTCGAACAGCTCGTCCATCGTGCCGAAGCCGCCAGGGAAGAAGACGATCGCCTTCGCCAGATAGGTGAACCAGAACTTCCGCATGAAGAAGTAGTGGAATTCGAACCCCAGCTCGCGGGTGACGTAGGGGTTCTCGTGCTGCTCCATCGGGATGGAGATCGAGAGGCCGACGTTCATCCCGCGCGCCTCCGAGGCGCCGCGGTTCGCCGCCTCCATGATCCCCGGCCCGCCGCCGGTGCAGACGACGAAGCGCCGCTCGGTGGCGTCCAGGTTCTTCGACCACTCGGTCAGGCGGCGCGCCAGCTCGCGCGCGTCCTCGTAGTACTTGGACATCGCCAGATCGCGCCGCACCGTCGCCGGGTCGAGACCGCCCTCGCCCGCCTCGGCCTTGCGCAGGTTTTCCTCGGCCACGTCGCGTGGCTTGATCCGCGCCGAGCCCATGAAGACGATGGTGTCGTCGACGCGGTACTGGGCGAAGCGGCTCTCCGGCTCCATGTACTCGGAGAGGATGCGCAGCGCGCGCGCGTGCTTGCTTTCCAGAAAGTCCCGGTCCTGGTAGGCCTTGGTCGGCTTGTGAAACTTGCGGGCCATGGTCGCCTTTCGCCGCTGGTTGAGAGTGTGCGCCACACAACACCCTCATAGCAACGCGGGCCGGCCGCCGCCAGAGGAAGACGCGGAAAGAAGGCGGGACGGCTGCAACGGCCCGGCGGCCGTCAGGACGCCTTCTTCCGATCCGCGCCGCCCGCCAGCTCGATCGCGTTCTCGATCATGCGACAGGCCTCGTCGGCCTCGCCCCAGCGCTTGACCTCGACCCACTTGTTGGTCTCCAGGTCCTTGTAGTGCTGGAAGAAGTGGGCGATCTGGTCGCGCAGGATGTTCGGCAGGTCGCGATAGGAGCTGACGTTGGTGAAGTAGGGGTGCAGCTCGTCGACCGGCACCGCCAGGATCTTCTCGTCCTGCCCCTTCTCGTCCTCCATGATCAGCACGCCGATCGGCCGCGCCTTGACGATGGCGCCCGGCAGCACCGGAGTGCGGTTGGGAATCAGCACGTCCACCGGATCGCCGTCGTCGGACAGCGTGTGCGGGACGAAGCCATAGTTGCAGGGATAGAACATCGCGGTGTGCAGGAAGCGGTCCACGTACATCGCGCCCGAGTCCTTGTCGAGCTCGTATTTCACGGGATCGCTGCCCATCGGCACCTCGATCACGACGTTCACGTTCCACGGCGGATTGTCGCCCACCGGGATCTTGCTCAGGTCCATGAATCTTCCCCTTGTCGAGTCGGCGAATATCGGCCGGTCTGGTTCACGCGCCAGCGCACTCTGCTGTTATTCCGCGGGCGCAGGCAAGGAATTTTGTGCAGCGCATCATAAATTTCCCACCCAGTGCCGCAGCAACCGCGCCTCCAGCGCCTTCGCCCGCCGCCGCCAGGCGGCCACGGCCGCTCGAACGGCTGGCGCGCGCTCATTCGCCCGTTCATCATACGCCCGCCGCGCGGCACGGTCATTCTCGAACACGGCGAAGGCCAGGCGCCGACCACTTCGCGTGGAAAGGTAGCCGGCAAGGCCACTGGCGTAGTGCATCGTTCCCGTCTTCGCCCAGATCCGCAGCGCCACCGCGGGCGTCTCCAGCCGCCGGCCCAGCCCGCCGCCCCACCCGGCGGCCGGCAGCAGGTCGACAAGACCGCGCACGCTGCCGCCGGGCGCCGCATAGCGCCGATCGTGCGCATGGACCAGCATCGCCACGATCTGTGCCGGGCTGGCGCGACCGGCGGCGTTCAGGCCGGAATGGTTGCCCGGCGCGAAGCCCGTCCAGGCCACGTCCGGAAGGCGGCCCCGCCACCAGTCGCCCACCGCCGCGGCGGAGGCGGGCAACGGCAGGCCTTCGCCGCGCAGCGCCCGGCTGGTCGCCTGCCCGACAAGCTCCGCGACAAGGTTGTTGGAATACTTCAGCATGGCCTGGACGATGGCCGTCAGCGGCGGGCTGGCGTGACGTGCCAGGACGCGGGCCGCCGCCGGCTGCCGCCCTGGTCGTGGCGCCGGCAGCATCACGCCGACCTGCCGGCAGAGGCGGCGGAAGACCTGGGCGGTCGCGCGCGCGGGGTCCTTCATCGGCAGCCAGGTCCGGCCCTCGGCGGGCGCGTCGGGGTTCCGCCGCCAAAGGGTGCGGGCGCCGCCGGCTTGGGGAGCCCAGACCTGGCCGTCCGGCAGGGGCTCCTCGGCCGGCTCAAACGCCACGGCCGGCAGCGGCGGCAGGCTCTCGGCCTGCCAGCCCCGCCCCTCGGCGCCGGGCCGCCAGACGACGCGCAAACGGTTGAAGTCCAGGGAGAGCGACGCGACACCGGGGTTGTAGCGCGCGTCCGCCGGCTGGTCCGACGCGATGGCCGGCCGCGCCGGATAGCGCGTCGCGTCGTAGAGCAAGCGTCCCGTGATGCGCCGCACACCGCGATCGTGAAGCTGCCGGCAAAGGGCCAGCAGGCCGTCCGGCCCGAGCAACGGATCGCCGCCGCCCACCAGCACGAGGTCGCCAGGCAGGACTCCGTCGCGCCCCGCCGTCGTGCCGACGACGCGCGTCACGAAGCGGTGCCGGCCGCCCAGCACCTCCAGCGCGGCGACCGCCGTCGGCAACTTCGCCACGGATGCCGGCATGAAGAGCTCGTCGGCGTTGTGCGCCGCCACGACCGCGCCGCTGTCCAGGTCGCGCAGCAGGTAGCCGACCTGATCGGCCCGGAAGCCGGCGGCCGCGATGATCCGGGCCGGCTTGGCCGAAGCCGTCGCGGGCTCCGGCGATGCCAGGGTGCTGGTACAACCCGCCCCCAAAACGGCGACGAGAATCAGCATCCAGTATGCAGCACGGCGCGAACCGAAGACGCCAGCCATGACAGTTCCGGCCCCATCTCCCTGCCCCAATAAGGCGCGGCGCCACGGCGCCGCCCGGCCGAGGAGGCTAAGCCGAGCGCGACGCCGGCCGCAACGGCTTGGTCGCGGCGCCCGCATTGCCTATGCTCGCACGGAGCAAGGACAACGTAGAGACCCGACCCGATGGCAGAGGCCCACATCCCCTTCACGCAGGTCGTGCGCGAGCTGCCTTCGACGACGCCCTTCGTCGGCCCGGAGGCGATCGAGCGCCAGCGCGGCTTTACATTCCGCGCGCGCCTGGGCGCGAACGAGAGCAACTTCGGCGTCTCCCCGAAGGCGCTGGCGGCCATGCGCGAGGAAGCCGCGCGCGCCTGCTGGTACGGCGATTCCGAGAACCACGACCTGCGCCGGGCGCTGGCGGGTCGCCTCGGCGTCCGGCCCGAGCACATCTGCGTGGGCGGCGGCATCGACGAGCTGCTCGGCCTGCTGGTGCGCGTGCTGGTGGCGCCGGGCACGCCGGTGGTGACCTCGAAGGGCGCCTATCCCACCTTCAACTACCATGTGAACGGCTACGGCGGGGTGCTGCACACGGTGCCCTACCGCGACGACCACGAGGACATGGACGCCCTGCTGGCCAAGGCGCGCGAGATGAAGGCGCCGCTGGTCTACCTGTCCAACCCGGACAATCCGATGGGCAACTGGCATCCCGCGGAAGCCGTGCGGGACTTCATCGCCGCGCTGCCCGAGGATACCGTGCTGGTGCTGGACGAGGCCTATGCGGAGTTCGGGCCGGACGCGGCCATTGCGCCGTTCGAGCCCGACGACCCGCGGGTCGTGCGCATGCGCACCTTCTCCAAGATCTATGGCATGGCCGGGCAGCGCATCGGCTACGCCGTCGCGCACCCGGAGATGATCTCGGGCTTCAACAAGGTCCGCAACCACTTCGGCGTCAACCGCGTCGCCCAGGTCGGCGCTCTGGCGGCGCTGGAGGACGACGACTTCGTGCGCGAGGTGCTGGCCGAGGTACGGCAAGGCCGCGAGGACTATGCGCGGCTTGCCGCGCGGCTCGGCTTCACGGCGCTGCCCTCGGCGACCAACTTCGTCACGATCGACGTGGGCGGCGGCAACCGGGCGCGCTGGCTGCTCAAGGCGCTGCAGGCCGAGCGGGTGTTCATCCGCATGCCGGCGGTCCCGCCGCTGGACCGCTGCATCCGTGTCACCGTGGGCACGCCGGACGAGCGCGCCATCTTCGCCGAGGCCCTGGAGAAGGTCGCCGCGCGGCTGCCGGCGGAGGCCGAGGCGGGCGGCTAAACACCCGCACCCCATCCGGCGACGGGTTGGAGACACGCGCCATGGCGCAAAGGGTTGGCTGCTGCGGCTTCGGCCAGGCGCGCGCGAAAGACTTCGAACGGTTCGCCGTCGTCGAGGTGCAGAAGATCTTCTACGAGCCGCGCGGCGAGGCCTGGACCACCGAGCTGGTTCGCGGCCTCTGCGACGAATTGAACCTGGTGCACGGCGGCGACCCGCTCCAGCGCCGTCCCGCGCGCGGCGATTTCGCCTATTTCGGCCTGCATGGCCGAACGGGCTATCGCTATCGCCATGGCGACGCGGACCTGCGCGAGATCGCGGCGACGGCCGCGCCCTACGACACCGCCTATTGCCTGTTCAACAACATGACGATGCTGGAGGACGCTGACCGCCTTCGTCGCCTTCTTGCCCCGCCGGCCTAGCGGTTCAACCCGGAGAGACGCGACCTGCTGAC
>CAZLNO010000045.1:0-28517 GCA_964561005.1 uncultured Rhodovibrionaceae bacterium
CTCTTCGCCTGGGGCAAGCTGGGTGGCGGCGATGTCAAGCTGCTGACCGCGGTCGCGCTCTTCGCCGGCGCCGGCCGTATCGCCGAACTCCTGCTGATGATCGCCCTCGCCGGCGGCGCGCTCGGTCTTCTCCTGCTGCTGCCCCGGCGATTTCCCGTGTTCCCCGCCCCCATCCAGGGCCGCCTCGTCCAGGCCGACCTGCCGTACGGCGTCGCCATCGCCGCCGGCGCCGCCTGGATCCTGGCGCCACAGCTCCACCCCATGACGTGAGGTCGTCACCATGCGTGCGCGTACGTTTCTGCTCATCGTTCTCGTCGTCGGCATCGCCGGCGGACTCGCCATGATGCTGCGCGCCAGCCTGCAGTCCGACGGCGAGCGCGCCGCCAGCCCGGTCGCAGCGCAAGAGCCGGCGGGCCCGCCCACCAAGAAAGTGCTGGTCGCCACCCAGGACCTGGACACTGGCGCCTTTCTCGACACAGCAGTCCTCGCCTGGCGGGACTGGCCGGTGGAGGCGGTGGTCGAGGCCCACGTCACCGAGGACAAGGCCGCGCGGGAGGACTTCGCCGGCAGCGTCGCGCGCCGCCCCATCGCCCAGGGCGATCCGGTCACTCCGGAAAAGATCGTGCAGCCGGGCGAGCGGGGCTTCCTCGCTGCCGTGCTGACGCCGGGCCTCCGGGCCGTGTCGGTGGCGGTGAACGAGGTGTCCGGCTCGTCCGGCCTGATCTTCCCCGGCGACCGCGTCGATCTGATCCTCACCCAGTCGATCCGACAGGACGACGACACCCCGGCGCGCCGCATGGCGGGCGAGACCATCCTGGACGACGTCCGCGTCCTCGCCGTCGGCCAGAACCTCAGCGCCCCGGACCGCGGCGTGGACGGCGAGCTGCCGGTCGCGCGCACCGTCACCCTCGAGGTCACCCCCGCCGAGGCCGAGAAGGTCGCCGTCGCCCGCGACCTGGGCAGCCTGGCGCTCAGCCTGCGCAGCCTGCCCGAGCGGGCGCGGACCGCGGAGGCCGGCAGCACCGGGGGCGCGTCGCGCGTGCTGGGGCCGACCTGGGCGGGCGACGTCTCGCGGGCGCTGCACGCCGCCGACCCGCGCAACGGCCTGATCGTCTACCGCGGCAGCGACGTCGAGACGCAGCAGCAACCCTGACGGCGAAGCCCGAACGAGGAGCCCCGCGATGATCCGCCGCAGCCTCACCATCCTCGCCCTGGTGCTCTGCGCCGCCGCGCCGGCGGCCGCCGAGCCGCCCAGCGGACGCGACCTCGTGCTGGCCGTCGGCAACGGCACCCTGGTCCGCCTCGACCGGCCGGCCGCCAAGGTCTTCGTCGCCGACCCCGAGGTGGCCGACGTCCAGGTCCCCGGCGAGAAGGCGGTCTTCGTCTTCGGCAAGAAAAAGGGCACGACCACGCTCTACGCCCTCGACGGCGGCGATCGCACGCTGGTCTCGCGCAAGATCGTGGTGGGCCACGACACCGAAACCCTCGGCGAGCTTCTGGACGAGGAGGCGCCGCAGGCCGGCATTACGCTGAAGTCCGTGCGCGGCGGCCTGGTGATCAAGGGCCGCGCGGAGAGCCCCGCCCAGGCCCGGAACATCGTCGAGCTGGCCGAGGGCTACATCGGCGAGGGCGAGCGGATCATCAACCGGCTGCAGGTCGACGGCCCGATGCAGGTCAGCCTGCACGTGCGCGTGGCCGAGATGAGCCGCGACCTCTCCAAGCAGCTCGGCTTCAACTGGCGCGCCCTGTTCGACGTCGGCAGCTTCGCCTTCGGCCTGCTGACCGGCCGGCCGATCGTCGGCGCCGCCGGGCAGATCCTGCGCTCCGCGGACGAGAGCAATCCCGACAGCATCTTCCTCGATGTCGGCACCGACAACGTGAACCTGACCACGGTCATCGACGCGCTGGAGGACGAGGGCATGATCTCCGTCCTGGCCGAGCCGAACCTGACGGCCATCTCCGGCGAGACCGCCAGCTTCCTGGCCGGCGGCGAGTTCCCGATCCCGGTGAGCCAGGACGACGACACCCTGACGATCGAGTTCAAGCGCTTCGGCGTCGCGCTCGACTTCACGCCGACAGTGCTCTCCCAGGAGCGCATCAACCTCAAGGTCCGTCCGGAGGTCTCGGAGCTGAGCGAGGAAGCCTCGATCAACACCGGCGGCATCGAGATCCCCGGCCTGTCCGTGCGGCGCGCCGAGACCACGATCGAGCTGGCCTCCGGGCAGAGCTTCGCCATCGCCGGGCTGCTCCAGAACACCACGCGCAACGCCATCGACAAGCTGCCCGGCCTGGGCGACGTGCCGGTGCTGGGCGCGCTGTTCCAGTCCAGCCGCTTCCAGCGCCAGGAGACCGAGCTGGTGATCATCGCCACGCCGTACATCGTCTCCCCGGCGCAGGGCCAGAACCTCGCCACCCCCGCCGACGGCTTCCGCCCGCCCACCGACCTGGAGCGCATCATCATGCAGCGCGTCGCCACGGCGCGCGGGCCCGAGGGCGGCGCCGGCCCCCTGGGCGTCGGCGGGCTGCGCCTGCAAGGGCCGGCCGGATTCAGCTTCTGAAGGAGGACAGACGCATGCGCCAGACACTTCCCATGCTACTCCGGGCCGGCTGCGCGGCCGCGCTGATCGCCACCGCCGCCTGCACCCCGCAGGACGCCGCGTGGTCGCCCGCTCAGGCGAACAAGAGCGGCTCCGTCCACCGCGTCAGCGACCGCACGCTGATCCCCACGGCCAACGGCCGGCTGACCCGCGCCGGCCAGGCGGCGCTCCACGACTTCCTCGCCACCAAGGGCGCGCCGCACCGCCTGTGGGTGACCCTGCGCCCGGCGGGCGACGCAGGCATGGAAGGCGTGGAACAGCTCGAGCGCGCGCTGCTGAACGCCGGCGTCCAGGCCTCCAAGATCACGCGCGGCCCGGTCTCGCGCCAGGGCAGCGGCGTACACCTGCGCGTCGAGCGCTGGGTGGCGGCGACGCCGGACTGCCCGGACTGGAGCCGCGCCACCACCCTGGGCAACAACAACCTGCCCTCCAGCAACTTCGGCTGCGCCGTGCGCCGCAACCTCATGCTGATGGTCGACGACCCGCGCGATCTGGAGCGCGGACGGCGGCTGGGCCCGGCGAACGGCGGCCTGGCCGCCGAGGCGGTCGGCCGCTACCGGGCGCGCGAGACCGAGCCCCTGCTGGAGACCAACACGACCACGGTCGTCGAATGAGGACGCGCTGACCATGTCCACCGTCGCGCACAAACAGGCCGCCGCGAATGCCAAGGCAGCGCCGCGCTATCTCGGATTTGCGCTCGACGCCGAGACCCAGGGCGCGCTGCAGGAAACCTTCCACGCGCTCAATCTCACCTTCGCCGAGGCGCGGCGCGGCTCGGTGAAGGACGCGCGCAAGCACGTGCTCCAGATGGGCTCGCCCGCGCTGCTGGTCGTCGACGTGGACGGCATGGAGCTGCCGGTCAGCGCCATCGACGAGCTGGCCGAGGTCTGCGAGCCGAGTGTCAAGGTGGTGGTCCTGGGCGACCACGCCGACATCGGCCTGTTCCGCGAGCTGATGCAGCTCGGGGTGGCCGACTACATCGTCAAGCCGGCGACCCGCGAGCACCTGCAGCGGGCGGTCGACCTCGCGCTGAACGGCGGGACCTCGCGCAACCGCCAGCGCCTGGGCCGTGTCGTGGCGGTTGCCGGGACGCGCGGCGGCATGGGCGTCTCCACGATCGCCGCCAGCATCGGCTGGACCCTGGGCGAGCGGCTGAGCCGCCGGGTCGCCCTGCTCGATCTCGACGTCTACACCGGCTGCCTGGACCTGCTGCTCAACGCCAAGCCCTCCAACGGCCTGCTGGACGTCCTGGAGACGCCGGACAAGCTGGACTCCGCGATGATCGAGCGGGCCATGAGCCAGGCTGGCACGCGGCTCTATCTGCTCGGCAGCGAGGCACCGCTGGGCGAGGACGCCGCGCCGGCGGCGGGCGCGCTGCAGCGGCTTCTGGGCCTGCTGCGCCAGCGCTTCCACTACGTCGTCCTGGACGTACCGCACCGACCCGACGGCGCGTTCCGCGAAATCCTGGAGCATGCCGACGTGCGCGTCCTGGTGGGCGATCCCAGCCTGCCCTCGGTGCGCGACATGCTCCGCCTGCTGAAGATGCTGGGCGAGGACGACGCCGAGCACCGCACCCTTGTCGTGCTGAACCACCGACACCCGGCGATCAAGTCGGACGTGGCTCCGGCCGCCATCGAGGAGTCCCTCGGCCGCCGCATCGCCCACACCATCCCCTTCGGCCGCGAGGCGGTGCTGGGCAACGACAACACCGGCGAGCCCGCCGCCGCGCGGCGCTGCGCGGCGGCCGACGCGCTGCACCGGCTGGCCGAGGACATCTCGGGCCGCGGCCCGGGGCGGCAGCCCCAGGGCCTGCTGAGACGACTGCTGGCCCGCAAGTGACCTGAACACACCAGGCGAGGGAGATTGCTCGAGCCATGTTCGGCCGCAAGGACCCAGGACACGACGAACCCCGCAACGGCACGCCGTCCCCCGAAGTGCCCGCGGAGCCGATCCAGGCCGCGCGCCGTCCCGTCACCGGCGCTCGCAGCGAGCAGGCGCGCAAGGTGGTCCGTGAGCATCTGTTCGCGCGCATCGATCCGGCCACGGCGGCGCGCATGGCCAGGGACCGGCTGCGCCGCGAGATCCAGGCCCTGATCGGCGAGATCGTGCAGGACGAGCGCCTGCAGGTCGGCCAGCGCGAGCAGGAGGAGATCACCACCGAGCTGCTGGACGACATGCTCGGCGTGGGGCCGATCGAGCCGCTGCTGGCCGACGAGACGGTCAACGACATCCTGGTGAACGGCCCGGAGAAAATCTACGTCGAGCGCCGGGGCAAGCTGGAACTGACCGAGCTGCGCTTCCGCGACGCCAACCACCTGCTCAACGTGGCCCAGCGAATCGCCGCCGGCGTCGGCCGGCGAATCGACGAGTCCTCGCCAATGGTCGACGCGCGCCTGGCCGACGGCAGCCGCGTCAACATCATCGTGCCGCCGCTGGCCCTCGACGGCGCCGCCATCTCCATCCGCAAATTCGCCAAGAAGGAGATCACGCTGGACACCATGGCGCGCGGCGGCAGCATCTCGCCCGAGTTGGCGCGGGTGCTGGAGATCGCCACGGCCAGCCGGCTGAACGTGATCATCTCCGGCGGCACCGGCTCGGGCAAGACGACCATGCTCAACGCGCTGAGCCGGCTGATCGACCAGCGCGAGCGCATCATCACCATCGAGGACGCCGCCGAGCTGCAGCTCCAGCAGCCGCACGTGGTGCGCCTGGAGACCCGGCCGCCCAACGTCGAGGGGCGCGGGGCGATCACCCAGCGCGAGCTGATGATCAACGCGCTGCGCATGCGCCCCGACCGCATCATCCTCGGCGAGGTCCGCGGCGCCGAGGCCTTCGACATGCTGCAGGCGATGAACACCGGCCACGACGGCTCGATGTGCACGCTGCACGCCAACTCCCCGCGCGACTCGCTCACCCGCCTGGAAAACATGCTGATGATGGCGCAGTCGACGCTGCCCAGTCGCGCCATCCGCTCGCAGATCGCCGGCGCCGTGGACCTCGTCGTGCAGGTGGAGCGCATGCGCGACGGCGTGCGCCGCGTCTCCCAGGTGACCGAAATCGTCGGCCAGGAAGGCGACGTCATCACCACGCAGGACCTCTTCACCTTCCACTACGAGGGCGAGACCGCCGACGGGATGATCCGCGGCGCCCACCGCTCCAGCGGCGTGCGCCCGCACTTCACGGCCAAGGCGGCCTGCGTGGGCCTCGACCGCAAGCTGATGGGGACGATGCAATGACGCTGCCCGCCGATCTGGACCTGGCTCCCGCCGACATTGCCGCGCTCGGCGCCTTCGGCGGCGCGCTGCTGGCCGCCGCGGCGGCCGGGACGGCTCTGACGTGGTTGAAGCGCAGGCGGCGAATGAGCGTCTCGCGCCGGCTGGCGGAGATCAACCAGCGCCACGGCCTGGCGAGGATCGGTCGTGCGCCAGGCCAGCGCGAGGGCGACGAGGAGGGTCGCCTGTTCCAGAAGGCGGCCCGCGAGGAGCGCCGCATGGCGCCGCTGGCCCGGCTGCGCCTGAAGGCCGAGCGCCGCATGACGCGGGCCGGCGGGCGCCGCGGCGCGCTGACGGTCGGCCTCGGATTTCTGATCGCCGCGGCGGGCGTGGCGGCCGTGGCGGGGCGGGTGTTCCTGGTGCCCGTCCCCGCCGCGGTCGTACTCGGCATCATTCTCGGCCTGGTCGCCGGATTGTTGATGCTGCGCCGGCTGGAGGCCCGGTTCGCGCGGCAGTTCCTCGACAACCTGCCCGACGCGATCGACCTCGTGGTGCGCGCCGTGCGCGCCGGCATCCCGGTCACCGAGGCGATCGACAGCGCGGGCCGCGACACCCGCTCGCCGGTGCGCGAGGAGTTCCGCCGCGTCGCCGACGAGACGGCCATCGGCATCGACCTGGAGGACGCCCTGGTGCGCGCCGCGCGGCGGGTCAACCAACCCGACTTCCGCTTCTTCGTCGTCGCCCTGGCACTGCAGCGCGAGACCGGCGGGCGCCTGGCCGAGACCCTGGAGAACCTCTCCGAGATCATCCGCCGGCGCAAGGAGATGCGCCTGAAGATCCGGGCCATGACCTCCGAGGGCCGGATGTCGGCCAAGGTGGTCGCCGGCATTCCCTTCGTCGCGGTCGGCGGGCTCTGGCTGATGTCGCCGGACTACATCGTGCCGCTGGTCGAGACCGGCCCCGGCCGGATGCTGCTGCTGGCGGCGATGGGCTGCATGGGCGTCGGCATGATGGTCATCAACCGCATGGTCAAGCTGGAGCCGTGACGATGGTGGACCTCGCCCGCGACCTTCTCGCCCAGATCGGCCCTGCGCGCCTGAGCCTGATCGCCACGCTGCTGGCGGCGCTTGGCTTCGGCATCGCGGCGGTGATCCAGCGCCAGCCCAAGGATCGCGTGGAGCTGCGCCTGAAGTCCGTCCTGGAAGCGCGCGATCGCGGCCACGCGGCCTATGCCTCCATCCTCGACGACGAGGGCGACGCGGACGAGGACGCAGAGACGGCGGAGGCCGCGCGCGGCTGGCGCCAGCGGCTCGGCGACGCCATCGTCGCCACGATCGCGCCGCTGCCCCTGATCGGCGATAAGGAACAGCGCCGCGTGCGGGCGCTCCTGGCCCGGGCGGGCATCCGCTCGGCCAACGGTGTGCCGCTGTTCCTCGCGGCCAAGCTGGGCGGCGCCGCGGGTCTCGGACTGCTGGCCCTGTTCACCGCGGCCTTCCACCCGGCGGTCGCCGGCATGCTGCCGCTGCAGGGCCTGATCGTCATCGCCGGCGCGGCCGTCGGCGCCATGGTGCCCGAGGTCGTGGTGCGCAGCCGCGCCCAGGAGCGCCAGCAGAAGCTGAACCGGGCGCTGCCGGATGCGCTCGACCTGCTCGTCATCTGCGCCGAGGCCGGACTCAGCCTCGATGTGGCCGTGGCGCGCGTGGGGCACGAGATGACGATGAACGCGCCCGAGCTGGCGCAGGAGTTCGACATCACCTCGGCCGAGCTGCGCCTGCTGCCCGACCGCCAGGACGCCCTGGAGAATCTGGCCGAGCGCACCGGCCTGCCGGCCATGCGCAGCCTGGTGGCGACCCTGGCGCAGGCGCAGAAGTACGGCACCTCGCTGGCCCAGTCGATGCGGGTGATTTCGGCCGAGATCCGCAACGCCCGCATGCTCTCCGTCGAGGAGAAGGCCGCGCGCATTCCGGCCCTGATCTCGGTGCCGCTGATCGTGTTCATCCTGCCCGCGATCTTCCTGGTGGTGGCCGGTCCGGCCGCCATCGAGGTCGTCGGCATGATGCAGTCCTGAGGAGACCGCAGCCATGCGACGCATCCGCCTTGTCCCCCTCGCCCTGGCCGCCGCCCTCGCGCTCGGCGGCTGCGTGACGCCCCAGAACGGCATGGGTCCGGCCACCGGCGGCGCGGCTGCCACGACCGACGGCGCGCCGTCGCTGAAACGCACGCTCCGTCTGGCCCGTGCCGCGCGGCAGGGCGGCGATCTGGCCGCCGCCATCCGGCTGTACCGACAGGCGGTGAAGGCTGAGCCGAACAACGCCTGGGCCCGCGTCGAGCTGGGCGACGCCCTGCACGCCGCCGAGTCCTACCACGAGGCGATCGAGACCTTCTCCAACGTGGCCGAGGGCGGGCTGCCCGGCACCGGCGATCCGGCCGCCCGCGCCGCGGCGCTGACCGGAATGGGCCGCGCCACGCTCGGCCTGCGCCGGGCGGCCGAGGCGATCGGGCACTTCGAGGCGGCGCTGGCGATCGATCCGGGACGCCCCTTGGCGCTGAACGGCCAGGCCGTCGCGCTGGACATGCTGGGCCGCCACGACGAGGCACAGAAGGTCTACCGCAAGCTGATCGAACAGGACCGCGGCAACCTCCGCGCCCGGGCCAACTACGGCCTGTCGCTGGCCATCTCCGGCCGCCACGAGGAGGCCGTGAAGGTCCTGGACTCGGTGGTCATGGAGCGCCGGGCGGGGCCCCGCGCGCGCCAGAACCTGGCGGTCGCCTATGGCCTGATGGGAGACTACGACGCCGCTGCCCAGGTCATGCGCACCGAGCTGGGCGAGCGGGCGGTCAAGAACAACCTCGAATACCTCGACACCGTCCGCTTCCTGCTGGCGGCTCATTCCGCCCAGGCCCGCCACCAGGCCCGGCGCCCCTTCATCAACAATCCGGTGGTGGAGTGAGGCATCATGATCCGGCGCGTCCTCACAGACACGCGCGGCGTCACCGCCGTCGAGTTCGCGCTCGTCTCGCCGCTGGTGCTGCTGCTGATGATCGCCACCGTCGACCTGGGCTACACCCTCACGGTGCAGCAGCTCCTGGAGGCCAGCGCGCGCGAGGCCTCGCGCTACGGCATCACCGGCGAGGTGCCCCAGGGCCAGACCCGGCAGGAAGTGATCCGCGACATCGTCGAGCGGCACACCGCCGGCCTGGTCGACATGGAACGCCTGGACATCGACACCCTCGCCTACACCGCCTTCGAGAACGTCGGCAAGCCGGAGCCGTTCGACGACGCCAACGGCAACGGCCAGCGCGACAGCGGCGAGAGCTATTCCGACGTCAACGGCAACGGCCAGTGGGACCCCGACATGGGCCGTTCCGACGCCGGCGGCTCCGGCGATGTCGTCGTCTACACCCTGACCTACCCGCAGCCCGTGCTCATCCCGTACATGGCGCCGTTTTACGGCACCGACACCTTCACCCACCGGACGCGGGCGGTGGTCCGCAACGAGCCTTTCTAGAAGGGCACCACGCCATGCGCGCCCTTGCCCGAACCCTTGTCAACCTGCGCCGCTGCCGCGCCGGGGTGGCCGCCATCGAGGCGGCGCTGGCGCTGCCGATCCTGCTCGTCATCACGCTGGCCGGCGTGGACGTTGTCGGTTATGTCGCCACGGCCAAGAAGGTGGACCGTCTCTCCGGCGCCATCGCCGACCTCACCGCGCGCGCCGACCGGATGCGCGACGACACGCGGTGCACGGAGTCCGACTGCCTGGGCATGCTGTTCCTGGCCGCCGCCCAGGTGGCCGACCCCCTCGACCTGGAGAACAACGGGCGGCTGATCGTCTCCAGCCTGGTGGACCCCACGGACGGCCCGCCGGAGATTTCCTGGCAGCGCACCGGCCCCGACTACACCATCGAGGCCACCAGCAAGATCGGCGCCGAGGGCGAGGCCTTCGACATGCCGGAGGGCTTTGATCTGCCCGAGGGCGACAACGCCATCGTCGTCGAGATCTTCTACGACTACCAGCCCTTCCCGCTCTCCGGCGATCTGCTCTTCGCCACCCCGGCGCTGAGCACCCGGCTCTACCGCATGGCCGTGTTCCGGCCGCGCTTCGGCTCGCTGGCCGAACTGGAAGACAGTTAGGAGGCACCCATGCTGCGCAGTCCCCGCTCCCGTCCCGCCGCCCGGCGCGCTCTGCGCCGCGCCGCGCGAAGGCTTCTGCGCGACCGTCGCGGGGCCGCCGCGCCGCTGGTGGGCATCGCGATTCTCAGCATCCTGCTGGCCGCCGGCGTCGCGGTGGACACCGCGCGCGGCTACCTGATCCGGTCCAAGCTGACCTCGGCCATCGACGCCGCGGCCCTGGCCGGCGGGCGTGATGTGTTCAGTCCCGACCTCCGGGACGAAATCCGGATGTACTTCGAGGCCAACTTCCCGGACGGCTATTTGGGCTCGTCGCTGACCGACTTCGACGTGACCGTCGGGCCGAACCGCGAGACCGTGTCGGTCTCCGCCGAGGTCGATCTGCCGACGACCATCATGGGCCTGGCCGGCTTCGACACGCTGTCGGTGGCGGTCAGCAACCGCGCCCGCCGGCATGTCCGCGGTCTGGAGCTGGCGCTGGTGCTGGACGTCACGGGCTCGATGTGGGGCGCCAAGCTCGACGCCATGAAGGACGCGGCGCAGCTCCTGACCGACATCCTGTACGGCGACGAGGAGGCGATTCCGAACTTCTGGGTCTCGCTCGTGCCCTACACCGCGACGGTCAACGTCGGGGCGGAGCACGAGAACTGGCTGACCTCGCTGGACGAGGACGCCTACTGGACGGCCTCCTGGAAAGGCTGCGTCGAGGCCCGGCCGAGCCCGCACGACGAGACCGACGACCCGCCGGCGGTCGAGGCCTTCGAACCCTTCTACTACGCCTCCACGCGCTGGAGCTTCACCGACGAGCGGGACCATCCCGACGACAAGGTCGGGGATAACGAATGGGGACCGGCGGAGGTGCCGCGCTGGGCCCGGACGGACGATGATGACGACGACGACGATGACGATGACGATGACGATGACGATGATGATGATAACGAGGACTCGGAGGGCACGGGGTCGGACTGGCCGATCGAGGAAGGCTGGGAGCACCGCAACGAAGCCGTCAGCCCGAACCTTGGTTGCGGGCCCGCCATCACGCCGCTGACCGCCGAGCGCGACGTGGTCGAAGACGCGATCGACGAGCTGGAGGCCTGGTCGCGCGGCGGCACGATGGCGAACCTCGGGCTGGTCTGGGGCTGGCGCACGCTGTCGCCGCGCTGGCGCGGCCTGTGGCAGGGCATCGCCGACCCCAAGCTGCCGCTCGACTACGGCGAGCGCTTCATGGACAAGGCCATCGTCCTGCTCACCGACGGCGAGAACCAGTGGTACGACTGGCCGGGCGGGCTGCCGGGCCGACCAGAGGACGACGACTACCCCGACGCCGACTACACCGCCTACGGCCGCCTCTCGGAGGGTCGCCTCGGCACCACCGACAACGGTCAGGCGAACAGAGTCCTGGACGAACGGATGCTGGCGACCTGCAACCAGCTCAAGCAGGCCGGGGTGCTGGTCTACACCATCACCTTCAAGGTCTCCGACATCGACACCAAGGACCTCTTCCGGGCCTGCGCCAGCGGCGAACGCTACTGGAACTCGCCGTCCAACGACGATCTCAACGCCGTCTTCCAGGAGATCGGGTCGGAACTCTCGAACCTGCGGCTGGAGCAGTGACGCGCGCCGGCACGCGCACCCGCCGATCGCGAGAAAGGAGAAAGGCCATGGCCGACAACAACAGCGCCCCCCTCTCCGACATGGAGGCCTCGCTGGCCGACAGCGCCACGATCGTCGACCTGCAGACGCGGCAGGAACCCCGCCGGTGCGACGCCGGCCGGGCCAACCGTTCGTGGAGCGCGCCGGCGACGGGCGCGCCTGGCGCCGCGTCCGCCGACCCTGACATGGAAGACGGCGTGAAAGGGGACACGGCGGACACCCCGTCCGCCATTCCCGAGACCGTCGAGGCCGTTGCCCTGGCCGCCGCCCGCAAGGGCCGCGAGGACCCCGACAGCCTCGGCGCGGCGGACTTCGTGACGGTCTGCAACGTTCTGCTGGACCACCCGGACAGGATCGACGAGAAGACGCGCAAGCTGGCCGCGCGCGGGCAGCGCCTGCCGCAGACGCTGCTGTCCGACGCCGTGCGTCACTGCTGTCGCGTCGTGGCCGGGTGGGGCGAGGCGGAGGGGGCGACGGACGACCTCGGCGCGGACGTCGCGCCCGTCCCGCAACACCCACAAACACCCGCCGCGGCCACGCCGGCCAGCCAAGCGCCGCGCCCGAGCGACGGCCGCCGCAGCGAATGGCTGGCCCGTATCGTCCACGAGGCTGGCGCGCCGGACGGCCGTGCGGTCGAGAGCATCGAGACCGAGCGCCTGCGCCTGTGCGCGCTGCGCATGCCGCGCACGCACGACCCGGCGCAGCTTGCCGAGCTGGCCGCCTCGGTCCGCGACAAGGGCGTGCTGCAGCCCCTGATCGTGCGCACCGTCGGCCAGGGCTATGAGATCGTCGCCGGCGAGCGGCGCTGGCTGGCGGCCCGTGCGCTCGGGCGCAGCCGCGTGCCGGCCGTGGTGCTGACCCTTTCCGACCAGGAGGTGCTGGAGGTCGCCCTGGTCGAGAACCTGCAGCGCCGCGATCTCGACCCCATCGAGGAGGCCGAGGGCTATCGCCAGCTCGTCGAGACCTACGGGCTGGACCAGGAGACGCTGGCCCGCGCCGTCGGCAAGAGCCGCAGCCACATCTGCCACATGCTGCGCCTGCTGCGCCTGCCGCATCACGCCCAGCACCTGCTGCGCGAGGGAAGGGTCAGCGCCGGCCACGCCCGCGCCGCCCTGGCCGCCGAGAACCCTGGCGCTTTGGTCGTCCGGGCCGCCGACCGGAATCTGACGGTGCGCGAGGTCGAGCGTCTGGCCCGCGCCGAGCCGCGCCGGCCCGCGTCCTCGCGGCGCGGGGATAGCCCGGCCGAGCATCCGCGCCGGGCGGCGCTGCAGGACCGCCTGGCGCAACTCACCGGCCGGCCCGCGCAGCTTCGACTGGACGCCGCCGGCCACGGCAAGCTGACCCTGGACGTCGACGTCGCGCTGATCGAGAGCCTGATCCGCGCGCTGGAAGGGGACGCGGCGTCATGACGCGACGCCGGCCGCCACACTGGACCCCGCGGGTCATCGAGGGCCCGGAGCCGCGCTTCCGCCTCGACTCGCTCGATCTGGAGACGCGGGCCCTGGCCGAGGCCTGCGCCAAGCGGGAGGGCATGTCCCTGGATGCCTGGCTCCAGCGGGCCGTCCGGCAAACGCTCTCCGGCGAGGATGAACCGGGACCCTGGAGCCTCTGGCCGGAGTCCTGGACCGGGCCCGGGCACGCCACGAACCAGGGTACAGACCAAAGGGATGCGGCGGATGGGATGGCGGAGAGCGTGGCCCAGTCCGCCTGGGTGGTGCAGCAGCTTGGCCCGGACGCCGACCCGCAACAGCGCGCGCGCCTGGGCCACATGCCCAGCCGGGCGGTGCCGAGCGAGGCACAGTCGTTCGACCCCGAGGGCACCGCGGACATCTACGAGGAAATCCCGGCCGTGCTGCGCCGGCCGCTGGACGAGCTGCTGCCAGGCGAGCGCCGCTTCCAGATGCTGCTGCGCGCCTTCTACATCGCCATCGGCCTTGCCCTGGCGGCGACCGGCCTGGGCCTCGCCGCCGCCCAGCACCCCTACACCCGCGCCCAGTTGCCGCCCGTCATCCGGGCGCCACTTATCGAACTGAACACCAGACTGCACCACCTTATCACGCATTGGGAGGACCATGTCCGCCAGTACGTCTCGGACCACTGGAAAGACGGACGGACCGCGTCCAGCCACGTCTCGCACGAACGCACGATTGCCATGAGGAATCGCCATGACCCCCGCTTCGACCCATTGCCCCACGGCACAGCAAGCAGGGTTGCCGGCCATGAATGACGCCAGGGACCTCAAGCTGGCGGCCGCCTTCCTCCGCTCCATCTGGACCGAGGACCCCAAGGTCGGCGCCGAAATCGAGATGCTCGCCACCCGCATCGACGACCTGGTCCAGCAGGTCAGGCGTGATGCGCCACGTGCCGACGGCCAGCAGGCCGGAGACTCCTCCAACTCGTAGAAATCCCGGTGGTCACCCCGCGCGCAGATAGCGCACCGCGGCGTCGCGCTCGAAGAGGTAGAGCAGCATGCGCAACGCCCGGCCGCGTTCATCCTGAAGCTCCGGGTCGCGCTCCAGCACCAGCCGGGCGTCGTCGCGCGCGGCGGCCAGCAGCTCGCCGTGGACCGCCAGATCGGCCAGGCGGAACTCGGGAAAGCCGCTCTGCCGCGTACCCAGCAGCTCGCCGGCGCCGCGCAGCCGCAAGTCCTCCTCGGCGATGCGGAAGCCGTCGTCGGTCTCGCGCAGCGTGCGCAGCCGGGCCCGCGCCGTCTCCCCCAGCGGCCCCTGGTACAGCAGCAGGCAGGTCCCGCGCCGGTTGCCGCGCCCGATGCGGCCGCGAAGCTGGTGAAGCTGCGCCAGGCCGAAGCGCTCGGCGTGCTCGATCACCATCACCGTGGCGGCCGGCACGTCGACGCCCACCTCGATGACCGTGGTGGCGACCAGCAGGTCCACCTCGCCGTCCTTGAAGGCCGCCATCACGCCGTCCTTGTCGGCCGCCTTCATGCGGCCGTGCACCAGCCCGACGCGCGGCCCGAAGCGCGCCTTCAGCGCGGCATGGCGCGCCTCGGCGGCGGCCATCTCGCTGCCTTCCGACTCCTCCACCAGCGGGCACACCCAGTACGCCTTGTGGCCCTGGTCCAGGGCGCGCGCCACGGCGTCCACCACCTGGTCCAGGCGGTCGAGCGGGACCGTGCGGGTGTCCACCGGCTGTCGGCCCGCCGGCTTTTCGGTCAGGCGCGAGGCCTCCATGTCGCCGTAGGAGGTCAGCATCAGGGTGCGCGGAATCGGCGTCGCGGTCATCACCAGGACATCGACGCCCCGGCCCTTGGACTGCAGCGACATGCGCTGGTGGACGCCGAAGCGGTGCTGCTCGTCGATCACCGCCAGGCCCAGGTCCTGGAAGGCCACGTCCTCCTGGAACAGCGCGTGCGTGCCGACGGCCAGCCGGGCCCGCCCGCTCGCCAGTTCGTCCAGCACCGCCTGGCGCTCGCGTCCCTTGTCGCGGCCGGTCAGCAGCAGGACGTTCACCCCGGCGGCGTCCGCCAGCGGCCGGATCGTGGCATGATGCTGACGCGCCAGGATCTCCGTGGGCGCCATCAGAGCCGCCTGGCAGCCCGCCTCCACCGCCGTCAGCATGGCCAGCAGCGCCACCACCGTCTTGCCGCTGCCCACGTCGCCCTGCAGCAGCCGCAGCATGCGGTGCGGCGCCGCCATGTCGTCCAGGATCTCCGCCACCGCCCGCCGCTGCGAGGCGGTCAACTCGAAGGGCAGCGCGGCGATCGCCTTGTCCCGCAGGTGGCCGTCGCCCTGGATCGCCCGCCCCTTCAGGCGCACCTGCTGCCGGCGCACCAGGCTGAGCGCAAGCTGGTTGGCCAGCAGCTCGTCATAGGCCAGGCGCTGGCGCGGGGGAGCCATCTCCGAGAGGTCGCCCTCGCCCTGGGGTGCGTGCGCGGCCAGCAGGGCCTCGCGCCAGGCCGGCCAGTCCTGGCGGGTCCGGAAGGTCGGCTCCAGCCACTCGGGCAGCTCCGGCGCGCGCTCCAGCGCCGCCCGCACGGCCTTGGCGACCATCTTCTGGGTCAGTCCGGCGGTCAGGGGGTAGACCGGCTCGACGCTCTGAAGCGTTTCCAGTTCCGCCCGCGTGCCGATGTGGTCGGGATGGGTGATCTGCGGCCAGCCGTGGAAGCGCTCGACCTTGCCGCTGACCACGCGCGTCTCGCCCTCCGGCAGGACGCGGCGCAGGTAGTCGGGCCTGGCGTGGAAGAACACGAGGTCCAGCGCGCCGCTGTCGTCGTAACAGCGCACCTTGTAGGGCTGGCGCTTGTGGCCCGGCGGCACGTGCTCGGCGACGCGGACGGTCAGCGTCGCCACCCGCCCCGGCTGCGCCTCCGTCGCCTTGGGGGCGTAGCGCCGGTCGACGATGCCGCTGGGCAGATGCCAGCAGAGGTCGACCACATGCGGCCCGGCCAGGCGCTCGAAGGCCGGCCGCGTGCGCGGGCCCACGCCCGGCAGCGAGGCGATCTCCGCGAACAGGGGATAGAGGATCTCGGGTCGCAGGGCTCCCACGCCTCCGGTCGATCACGCCGCACGGGCACCACGGCTTTCACATAACAAGCCTGTCCGCCGCCCGCCAGATCGCCGCGTCCCCAGGCCCTCGCCTGGCCGCGAGTCGCCGGCGAAAACGAGGTAGGCCTTTATTAACCGAAACAATGTCAGTCTTCGAACGAGGCACATAAGTTTTCTCTCGGAACCGTAAAACCTGGTGAAGACGAAAATTGCATGTGCCCGGCAAGGCAGAGCTGAAACGACAGAACTCTTAATTGAATCAACGCGGCCGGATCGAAAGCCGACACGACCGCGCGGAGCCCGTCCATGCCGATTCGCATCCTGGACTTGTCGCTGGCCGATCAGGTCACGACGCTCTACCTCGCCTATTTCGGTCGCTCCCCCGACGCGCCCGGCCTGCGCTTCTGGACCGAGGAGGCGGCGGCGGCGCTGGCCGATGGGCGCGATCTGGCCGGCACGCTGCGCAACGTGGCGGAATCCTTTCGCCTGTCCGAGGAGAGCCGGAGCACGCATCCGGTCCTCGCCCCCGACGCAACGCCGCCGGCGGACGCGGCGATCCGGGATTTCATTAGCGACGTCTACATCAACCTCTTCGACCGGCCGCCCGAGGATGCCGGCCTGGCCTTCTGGACCGACGAGATCCGGGACCGACTGGAGAAGGGGGGCGCGCTCGGCGACGTGGTGGTCGACATGATCGCCGGCGCGCGGGGCGCCGACGCCGACACGGTGCGCGACAAGATCGCCGGCGGCGGCGCGGGCGATCCCCCGCCCGCGGACCGGGACGACGACGTGGGGAACCGCCCCGACAACGCGCCGCCCCGCCCTGCCCTCGACGTCGTGACCCTGCGCGAGGGCGGGAAGCAGCGCTTCAACGTTCTGGACAACGATCGCGACCCGGACGGCGACGCCCTTTCGGCCATCCGGGCGGGCCCCGTCGAGGGCGGTGATCTGATGCTCTCGCGCAGCGGCAACGCTCTCTTCGACGCCGAGGGCGAGTACAACGGCGTGCAGCAGGTGACCTACGAGGTGTCCGACGGCAATGGCGGCCGCGCCACGGGCACCATCGAGATCCGGGTGATCGGGGTGAACGATCCGCCGGAAGCGGTGACCGACCTGCTGGCCGCCGCGCCGGGCGAGCGCGTCGTCTTCGATCCCCTGGCGAACGACCGCGACCCTGACGGCGCGACGCCCCGGCTTCTCGCGGTCGACGACAGCGAGGCCGGCACGGTCGCCCGCCTGCCCGACGGGCGCGTCGCCTTCACCGCCGATCCCGGCGCGAGCGGGCATGTCGGCTTCACCTACACCGTCGTCGACGACGCCGGCGCCACCGCGACCGGGCGGGTGGACATCGACCTCGACGCCGGTCCCGAGGTCGCGACGGGGCGGATCGCCACACCCCCGCTGGACGTGGCCTTCGCCGACGACCCCGCGCTCGCCGGGCTGGAAGATGAGATCACCGCCACCCTGGAGCGCGCCCTGTCGAACTGGACCCGCTGGATCGAGACGGCGGACAGGGCGGCGATCGAAATGCAGGTGGGGATTCTCGAAGACCCCCAACCCGGCGTGCTTGCCGCCGGGGGCTCGTCCTTCGTGTTCGGCGACGCGCCCCGCCGCACCGTGGCGCAGGAAGAGCTGATCGCCGGCGAGGACGCGAACGGGACCCTGCCTGACGCCTCGCTGTTCTTTCCGTCCGCGCGTCTGGCCGATCTGAACTTCGGGACCGACGGGATCACGCCCGGCCGCGGACCTGACGCCGAGGTGATCCTGACCCACGAGATCGGCCACGCCCTGGGCTTCCTCGGCAACGACCGGGAGTCCACCTGGGGCGCGCTGGTCGCCGAGGACCCGGCGCTCGGCACGGTGTTCACCGGCGCCGCCGCCACCGCGGCCAACGGCGGCGAACCGGTGGCGCTGGAGCCCGGCAGCGCGCACCTCCTCGACGACGCGTTCCGAGGCGCGCTGATGGCCCCGGTGCTGCGGGACGCGACCCCCGCCGCGCCCGGAGAGGTCGAACTGGCGATCCTGGAGGATCTTGGATTCACGCTGCGCGACGACGTCTTCTTCGGCGCCTGACGCCGTCCGGTCACCAAAGGTTAAGAGAGACGAAAGGTTTTCGGCGTAACTTTTGGTTGGCAAGACTGCTTGGAGAAGAGCCGTGGACGACCGGCGCAACGAAACCGAGGCGATCGCGGCCGACCGTCGCGCGCACCCGCGCAAGAAGGTGCTCTGGATGGCCGAGCTGCGGGACGAAGCGGGGACGACGGCCTGGGGCGTGGTGTTGGACATCTCGCAGGGCGGCGGCCGCGTCCGGCTGGACGCCCAAAGCCCCCAACCCGACTGGTCGCGGGAAACCTTCCTGCAAATGGCGATTCCGGGCCGCGCGGAACTGCCCGCCGCCGTGGTCTGGCGCGAGGCCAACGTCGTCGGCCTGAGATTCCTGGTGCCGCCCGAGGAGGCCGCTCGCCAACTTGCCGCTGTCCTCGGCTGAGCAAGCGGCCCGATCAGGCGCCGCGAATGCGGTTCCAGCTTGCTTCCACGCCCACGCAGACCGTGATCACGACGATCGCCAGGACCTGCAGCAGGGTCGGGACCGTGCCCAGGAACAGCAGCGCCAGCAGCGCCGCCACCGCGGGCTTCAGGAAAAACAGGTACATCGCCCGCGTGATGTCCGGCGCCGCCGCCATGCCGCCGACCCAGAGAAACTGTGTCAGCGTGGTGTTGTAGAGCGCCAGCACCACAATCGCCGCCACCGCCAGGTCGCCGAAGGAAAACAGCGTGGAGAAGTCCACCCAGTCGCCCCAGGCGGCGCCGACCAGCAGCCACAGCGCCAGCCCGCCCGGAAACATCGTCACCGCCGCGACGCGCATCGCGCCGTAGCGCGCCATGTAGGGCTTCACCAAGACGACGTAGGCGCTGATCAGCACCGCGCAGCCCAGCGCCAGCAACACCCCGAACAAGGTCCCGATCTCGCCGGCCAGGCGCGCCAGCACCCCGTCGGTGACCAGCAGCGCCACGCCGGCCAGCGCGCCCACCCCGCTGACGATCTTCGCGCCGGACAGCGGCTGGCGGTTGACCACGAGATTGATGATGCCGACGAAGATCGGCGCGGTGGTGACCATCGTCGCCACCTGCGCCACGGTCGCGTAGTCGAGTGCCCAGTGGAAGCACAGGTAGGCGCCGGTGACGCCCAGCAGCGACAGCCCGATCAGCTTCCCGCCGTCCTTGCGCAGCGGCTCGACGAGATTGCGCTGGCCGGGCACGAACAGGGCAAGGATGACCAGCCCAAGGCCGCCCAGGACGAAGCGCCAGACCGAGACCTCCGGCCCGCCGATCGGCGCGCTGGTGGTGACCAGCTTGGCCACGAACTCGCTGGAGGCGTGGCCGGTGACGCCAAGGAAGACCGCCAGATAGGCGATCCAGGCGTGACGGTGCCAAAGGCCGCGCGGTTGCGTGGTCGTGGCGTTCGTCGTCATGCCCGCACCTCCTTCGCGAAGGCCAGCAGGTGGTCCGCCAGCGCGCGCGGCTGCTCCAGGAGGATCAGGTGCCCGGCCTCCGGCATCTCCACTGCGCGCGCGTCCGGCAGGCGCTGGAGAAGCTCGGCCACGTCGTCGCGGTTCAGGAACATCCGGTCCCGCAGCCCGGTCGCGTTCAGTACCGGCAACGTCAGTGTCTCGTAGGGCAGCTCCCAGTCGACGCGCTCGCCGCTCTTGAGCAAGCGATAGATTCCGGACTCCCGGTCGATCGGGGTGTAGTCGCCGCGGCCGACGATGGCGGCCATGTTCGCCGCCTGCCAGTCGTCGCTGGTGAGGAAGGGCAGATAAAGCTCCTTCACCAGGTCCATGCCGGCCATCTCGGCCGCCCGCGTCAGGTTGGCGTTGAGCCAGGCCAGGTGCGCGCTGGGCCGGCGCAGGGTGTTGATGAAGACCAGCGCGAGAAAGGGCACCCCCCGCTCGCGCGCCCGCACCGCGTAGACCCCGCCGACCGAGTAGCCGACGCCCACCGGCCGCGGCGGCTGGAGCGTCTCCAGGAGCCGCTTGGCGTCGTCGACGATCTGCTGTTCCGAGACCCCGACCTCGGCCCCGATCGGGCTGTTTGCCTGCCCGCGGTAGTTGTACCACAGCGTACCGTGCCCGGCCGCGCGCAGAGCCTCGCCGACGCCGGTCTCCCAGTTCGCGATGTCCCCGGTCAGCGTGTTGAAGCCGACGAAGGTCAGGCCGTCCGGGGCCGAGGGGGGCGTGTAGGCATAACTCAACCCATCGGCGGGCCCGAGTTCGAGTATCGCCATGGCGCACCTCCCTTTCCGGCCGCGCGTGCCGGCGCCGCGACCCTGACCGTCCTAGGTGCTTGCCACGCCGCCGGAAGGTTTGCAAGCCGCGCCAGCGCTGGTCTGCTCCGCGCTCCAGCGCAGTTTTCCGCGAAATCAGACCGCCTCGCGGTCGGCCTGACGCAGGTTGCGCAAGGCCCCGCGGTAGGCGCCGACGAGGTCGTGGGCATGGGCCACGCCGACGAAGCGCATCTCCCGACGGTCGCTCACGACCGGCAGGTGCCCGACCCCCGAGCGGTCGAAGAGGTCCACCGCGCGCGCCAGGCTGTCGCCCATCGCCAGCACCGGCACCCGGGTGTGCATCAGCACAGCCGCGGTGCGCGGGCCCTCGGCCCCTTCGGCCTCGGCCTCGGCCTCGGCGACCAGGTCCCGGTAGGACACCGCGCCGGCCAGCCGGCCCTCGCCGTCCAGGACATAGACCTCGCCCAGGCGGGTGCGCGCCAGCATCTGGCGCACCGTGGCGACCGGCGTGGCGCGCGCGGCCGTGGGGCAGTCCTCGTCGACCATGTCGGCGATGCGCACGTCCCGCATCAGCCCGGCCTCCTCGGCCGCATCCAGGTCCACGCCGCGGCTTTCGAGCTGCTTCAGGAACAGCGAGGGGCCGAAGACGTTCTGCGTGATGACGCTGGCGATCACCGTGGCGATCATCACCGCCACGGTCAGCTCGTAATTGCTGGTCATCTCGAAGACGATCAGGATCGTCGAGATCGGCGCGCCCAGGACGCTGCCGGCCACGGCGCCCATGCCGACGATGGTGTAGGCCCCCTGGCTGGAGGCCATCGTCGGGACCAGTTCGGTCACCACGAGGCCGTAGGCCCCGCCCAGCATGGCGCCCATGTAGAGCGACGGCGAGAAGACGCCGCCGCCGAAGCCGGCGCCGAGGCACAGCGCCGTGGCCAGCAGCTTCGCCACCACCAGGAGAACCAGCAGGCCAAGGCCGTAGTTCTCCGTCAGCGCGTTGTCCGTGGCCTCGTAGCCCACCCCCAGGATGTGCGGCAGCCCGGCCGCCGCCACGCCGCCGACGATCAGCCCGGCCACCGCCGGGCGCAGCCAGACCGGCAGGCGCGTGCGCGCGATCAGCGGGCCGGCGTGCATCATGGCGACCATGAAGGCCACCGCCGTCGCCGCGGCCAGCACGCCCAGCAGGGCGAAGGGCACGAACTCCCAGGCAGTCGCCATCTCGTAGGACTTCGACAGCAGAAAGGCCGGCAGGTGACCGTGATAGACCCGGCTGACCATCGTGCCCGCGACCGAGGCGATCACGATCGGCGCGAAGGCGTGCAACCGATAATGCCCAACCACGACCTCCAGGGCGAAGAACACTCCGGCGATCGGCGCGTTGAACGAGGCCGCCACACCGGCGGCCACGCCGCAGCCCAGCAGCGTGCGCGTGCTGCTTTGGCGCAGGCGGAACAGCCGCGCCACGGCGCTGCCGAGCACCGCGCCCAGGTGCACCATCGGCCCCTCGCGCCCGACCGAGGCGCCGACACCGATCGAGGCGGCGTTGACCAGCGCGGCCTTCACGCCGGTCCAGAAGAACATGCGCCCATGCCGGGTGGCGGCGGCCTGGATCACCTCCGCCACCGCCTGCGGGCGCCGCTCCGGCATCAGGAAGTAGACGAACAGGCCGATACCCAGGCCGCCGAGCGCCGGTCCCAGGACCAGCCGCCACCAGGGCTGCGTCGCCGCCATGCTGACCACGAACTCGCTGCCGAATCCCAGCGACAGGAACTGGAAGGCCGCGTAGGACAGGCGGAAGGCGATCTCGGCGAAGCCCGCGGCGAGGCCGACGCCGAGGCCGAGCAGCAGCAACTCGGCCTGGCGATCGTGCCACCAGGCCGTCCATCCCCAGCGGCCCTGCAACTCGCGCCAGCGCCGCAGCAGTCGGTACCGGGAAATTCCTGGGCTGGCCATGCGTCGCGCTGTTGGCTGTGAGCGTGTTCGGCGCGCCAAGTCCTGACACAGCCGGGCGCCTCGCGCCAGCCCCGGCCTGGCGCCCTCGCGAGGGTCAACGGCTTGTGACCCCGGCCAGGACGGCCCGGAGGTGACGAGCGGCGCCGCGCGGCGCTATACTGTCAACATGGTTCGGCCTCTGCTCGCCACCTTCGCGCTGCTCGCCGTGCTCGTCACGAGCCTGGCCGCGCGCGCCGAGCCACCGCCCGAGGCCGCCGCGACCTTCCTGCAAGATCTCACGCGATCCGCCATCTCCGAACTGGGCAATGTTGAGCTTGCCGAGACCGAGCGCCGCCGCACCTTCCGCCGCCTCCTGCGCGAGAAGTTCGACATGCGGCGGATTTCGCGCTTCGTGCTGGGCCGCTACTGGCGGCCGGCCTCCGAGGCACAGCGAGACGCCTTCGAGGACGCCTTCGTGCGCCTGATCGCCAAGCGCTTCCTGCCGATGTTCGAGGCGGCGCGCGACAGCGGCACCCGCGTCAAGCCGCTCGCGGCCCGCGCGCTGCCGGAGCGCGAGGGCATCTACCGCGTGACCACGGACGTCACGCTCCCGGCATACAACATCGACATGCGCGTCGACTGGCACATCCGCCGCGAGGCCTCGGGCTTCCGCATCGAGGACGTGCGCAGCGAGGGCGTCAGCATGGCCATCATGCTGCGCGCGGAATACAATTCCGTGCTGCAGCGCAACGGCGGCGACGTCCAGGCCCTGATCGCCCGGATGCGGCGGGTGGCGAGCCGCGCCGACTAGGCACAGCGCTTCACAGCCGCGACCCCAGTTGCGCCAGACGCGCGAAGGGGGACTCGCCCGGGGCCAGGGACAGCCGGCCGGCGCGCCGCAAGCCCTCGCGGCCGTGGCGGTCCTTCAGGGCCTCGCGCAGCCAGGCGTCCGCCTGCCGCCGGCGCTGCGCGTCCAGGCGGCCGCCCTCGCGCAGCCAGGCCGCGTGGGCGTCAAGCGCGTCGAGCAGTTCATCCAGTGCCGCCCCGCTCTCCGCCGAGACCGAAAGCGCCCGCACCGCCCAGGCCGCCGCGGCGGCCTCGTGCAGGCTGAGCGCGCCCTTGAGGTCGGCCAGCGCGCGTTCGGCCGGCGCGCCGATGTCCGCCTTGGTGACCACGGCGATGTCGGGAATCTCCACGATGCCGGCCTTCATGAACTGCAGCGAGTCGCCCGAGCCCGGCTGCACGCAGAACACCACCGTGTCGGCCGCGCCGGCGACGTCGGTCTCCGACTGGCCGACGCCGACGGTCTCGATCAGCACCACGTCGAACACCGCGCGCATGACGACCATTGCCGCCATGGTCAGCTCCGCCAAGCCGCCCAGGCGGTCGCGCGCCGCCATGGAGCGCACGAACAGGCCGGGGTCGTCAGGGTCGCTCAGCAGGCGAACGCGGTCGCCCAGCAGCGCCCCGCCGGAGCGGCGCGAGGAGGGATCGACGGCGATCACCCCGACCGTCGGCCCCTGGTGGCGCAGCCTGCGGATCAGAGCGCCCAGCAGGGTCGACTTCCCCACGCCGGGCGGGCCGGTCAGCCCGACGACCCGGCCGCGCGGCGCCCGATAGGCGGCATCCAGCAAGGCCAGGGTGTCGGCGGCTTCCGGCGCCTGCTCCAGGCGCGCCAGCGCCCGTGCCAGCGCCCCCTTGTCGCCGCCGCGCATCGTGTCAAGCTGCTCGGTCGGCCGATCCATCGCGCTCGTCGCCACGCTCCTGCCTCCGGGTTGCCTCTCGCCCCGCGCCTCCCCGCGTTGCTAGGGCATGCGCGGGCCGGGGACAAGCCTTGCGGGGCGCTCGGCCGCGCGGCTTGCCGCGGCGCGCCGACAATGCCAGTTTGCGTGCCATGAGCGACCGCGATTCGACCCCCGACCCGCACCACAGCATCACCGCCCACTACACCCGGCACGGCGACCTCGTTCCGCGCATCCAGGCTGCCCTGGCGCAGGCGGGCGGCGACCCGGCGCGACCGGATTACGACGCGCTGCACATGCTGGACCAGTTCCACCTGGGCGGCCCCGCGGCGACGCGCGAGCTGGCCGACATCGCCGAGCTGCGCGAGGCCGAGGTGCTCGACGTGGGCTGCGGCATCGGCGGGCCGGCGCGCACCCTGGCGGCCGAATACGGCTGCGACGTCACGGGCATCGACCTGACCGAGGACTACATCCGCGCCGCGCGGACGCTCAGCGGCTGGGTCGGCCTGACCGGGCGCACCCGCTTCGTCTGCGGCAGCGCGCTGGAGCTGCCCTTCGCCGAGGCCCGCTGGCCGGTGGCGTGGAGCCAGCACGCCGCCATGAACATCCCGGACAAGGCGCGGATGTACCAGGAGATCGCCCGCGTGCTGGCACCCGGCGGCTGCTTCGTGCATCACGACATCGTCGCCGGGCCGACGCGCGAGCCGCACTTCCCGGTGCCCTGGGCCAGCACGCCCGCCGCCTCCTTCCTGCTGCCGGCCAGCGACATCCACGCCCGGCTGCGCGAGGCCGGGCTGCGCGAGGTCCTGTGGCGCGACAAGACGGCCGAGGTCGCCCAGGCCGGCCGCCAGGCCCGCGCCGAGCGCGCCGCCGGCCGGCCGGAGCCGCCCGGCCCCCATCTGGTCATGGGCGAAAGCTTTCTGGAGATGCGCAAGAACCTGGGCCGCAACCTGGAGGAAGGCCGGGTGGGGGTGATCCTGGGGGTCTGGCGCAAGCCCTGACCGCCGCCCGTGCCGAGGCGGCCGCGTCACAAGCCATGCACGGACACCTTTGCGGATTGCAACGCCGGCGCCGGCGCCGCTGCGTTTTGCGACGCAATAAGACAGGGCGTGGCGTGCCGCGCGCCGAAGAGTCCCGGCATTCCGCGGCGGCCGAAACTGGCATGCGACTTGCTTAGTCGTGGATACCATCTGATCCCCCTTCGGATGAACGACCCTCCGAAGGACTGCCTCTGAACCCGTCGGCCGTCGCGCGACGGTCGCGGCGGGGGCGGCGCCGGACAACCCCGATCCCCCAACCCTGATCCCTGGGCACGGCGCCGCCCCCATTTTTTCCGTTCTCCGGGCGAACAACTGGCGAGCCGGTCGCGGTCGGCTGCCCCTCGCGTGACCAGGAAGAGCAGGGCAAGCCGCCGCCCCTCTTGCAACCGCCCGGCCATTTCCCAAGCGAAGGATTTTTGCCCATCCGGTTCATCCATTCCCCCGCCGCGTGCGTATCGAAACGATAGCTAACGGGAGAACCAAGGAATGACGATTGGCACAATGCTGCATTCGGCGCGGGAGACGGAACTGCCCCTGGCGGAGGCCTCCCCGAATCTGAGGGCGGTGGTCGCGCTTTGGGAACGCGAAGAAGCGCGCCGCGGCGCCCCGCCATCGGGGCTCGACGTGACCGAGGTGCCCAGGCCGCTGCTGCCCTACCTGATGCTCCTCGACCTGGACCGCGCCCGCGAGCGCCTGGTGGTTCGCCTGGCCGGCACCGAGGTCTGCGCCAAGTACGGCGGCGAGCTGAAGGGCAAGACAACGCACGACTTCTTTCGCCCGGAGGACGCGCGCATCGTGTACGAGTCCGCGCTGCGCGTGGCGGAAAGCGGCGAGCCCAGCCTGGCGCGGCGGGAATACGTCAACATCGACGACCGGTTGTGGCGCTATACCCGCCTCATCCTGCCGCTCAGCCGCGACGGCCGGCGGGTCGACAGCTTCTTCAAGACGCTGGACCCGGCGACCCTCAATTGGTGAGCTGGCGAAGCTAGGCCACGGCCCCGGCCGCCGCGTCGCGATCCTGCAAGCCCGCCAGCCACAGATCGGCCTCGCGGTCGCGACGGTCGCGCAGGCCCTTGCTGTCCGGCCACAGACGCTTCATGGCGCGGATGCGCTCGGGCACGACGTCCAGGTCGCCCGCGACGGTCAGGTCACGGATCTCCCGCATCTCGCGCCGGCGGTCGCTGTCGGCGACGCTGGGCCCCCGGTTGAAGACCAGGCTCACCAGCACGCTGCGACACAGGCCGGGCAGGTTGTCGAAGGCAATGTAGACCTCGCGCGTCTTGCCGACCTCGCGCGGCAGGCTGCGCTCGATGAAGACCTGCCAGGCCTGTGGCCACGGCACCTGGATGTCTCCCAGCGCCGCCACGTCGTCCGCGCTGGCGGCCATGCCCAGGAAGGGACGCAGACGGTCGAGAGCGCCATCCGGCAGGCGCTCGCCCCAGTCGCGCTCGAAGATGTCCGCCGAGAAGCGCAGGTCGTAGCCGACGCCGATGGTGACCCCGCTCGATTCGCCCGGCCAGTGCGGGTGGGCGGCGTGGCGCTCGTAGAAGTGCCGCCCGCCGGTCTCCTCGCGAGCGATGAAGGTGACACCCTGGGTCGGCAGGTCCGGCGAGGGCTCCGGCTGTCTTTCCAGCCAGTCCAGCAGGGCCGGGTCGGCCGTCTCCCCCGGCGGCAGATGCGCCAGCGCGCGAGCGTCGGCGATGGCCCGCCGGGTGTTGGGTCCCATCAGGCCGTCGGTCTCCAGCAGACCGCCGACCTTGTTCAGCAGGCGTTGCAGGTGTTCCACTTCGGCGCTCATCGGTCCGCCGCCCCTTCTCGGTCATGGCCAAGTCGAAGTTCGCGCTGCACTTCGGATGATTTCGTTAACATGATATTAACCTTCTTGTGGCGGGCGCGACAACCAAATCCCCGCGCCGGCACGAGCCCGACTGAGCCGACGCGAAACTGCCCGAGTATAATATTCTTGTTTTGTTCTTTTTGCAAGCCGTGATGTCGGCGCGGCGCGGTTTTGGACCGGGGCGGTTTCCGGGCTACGCTGGCGGCACCCGGCCCTGCCCGGCGTACCGTGGCCGCCGGGCGAGCAAGCCTTCGGGACCGCCGCCATGACCGCCGCCGCCATCGCCATCCACAGCCTCGACCACGCCCGCGCCGCGCTGCGGGCAGCCAAGGAAACGGGCGAGATCTTGGTGCTGGTCTCCGCGCCCGGCGCGGCCGCCTATGTCGGGCCGGGCTGGTTCCGGGAGGTCGTCGACCAGGCCCGGCAAGCATATCCGGCGGTTCGGGTGGACGCCTTCCTGGACTGCGGCGCGCGTCCCGGCGACGCCCTCGCCGCCCTTCGCGCCGGGGTTCCCGGCGTGATTTTCACCGGCGAACCGCGAGTCGCCGACAAGCTGGCCGCCCTGGCCGAGGCGCGAGGCGTCGCCTTTCGCCGCGCGCGGCCCGATGTGGTGCTGGATCTGCTGAACGCCACCGACCCCGCGGCCGAATGCCGGCGCGCGCTGCGCGGCCATTGAAAGCCGCCGCCACAGGCTCTATCCCAACTGCATGACCGAGCACGACGACGCACCTCGCCTGTACCTGGTCGCCGAGGCCGGGATCACCCGCGGCACTCTGGAAGCCGCGCTGGACGGCGGCGATGTCGCCTGCCTGCTGCTGCGCGGCGCCGAGGCGGGCGGCCGGAACCTCGTGACCGCCGCACAGGACCGCGGCGTCGCCGTGCTGGTCATGGACGATCCGGCGCTGGCCGACCGCCTGGGCGTCGACGGCGTGCACCTGGGTCCCGGCGGCGACGTGGCGGCAACGCGCCGGCGCCTGGGCGAGGAGGCCATCGTCGGCGCGAGCTGCGGCGACTCCCGCCACGACGCCATGCTGGCGGGCGAGGCCGGCGCCGACTACGTCGCCTTCTCCGGCCGCGACGGCGATCCCGAGGCGGCGGCCGACCCCGCGATCCTGGACTGGTGGCAGACCATGATGACCGTGCCCTGCGTCGCCATGGGCCGCATCGGGCTCGGCGACGTCCACGCCCTGGCCGCCGCCGGCGCCGACTTCGTGGCGCTGCAGGCCGCCGTCCGGGACCACCCGGACGGCCCCGCCGCCGCCGTGGCGGAGGCGGTCGCGCAGCTTGGCCGCGTGCGCCGCGGCTGATCGCCCGACGGGCCGGCGGGTGGCAGTTGCCAGGGCCGGGGCAAGCTGTTAGCTTCCGCGCCGCCGCACGCCGGGGGTGCCCGGCCTACGACATCGTTGCGGCCCAAGCGACGCCCCACACCAGCGGATTCAAGCACGACGATGCCGAAGATCGATGGGAATCAGATCCGTCCCGGAAACGTGATCGAGCACAACGGCCGCGTCTGGCGGGTCATGAAGACGGAGCACGTCAAGCCCGGCAAGGGCGGCGCCTTCATGCAGGTCGAGATGCGCGACCT